>NZ_JBQQCG010000078.1:0-55971 GCF_052245575.1 Streptomyces sp. 2A115
GAGGGTGGGGGGGGGTGTGTCTCCCCCCCCCCCCCCACGGCCTTCCGGCGCGACGTGGGTTCGTCAGGCGCCCTGCTTCAGCTCGGCCGCGCCGAACGACACACTGAAGCGTTCACACCAGATCGTCACCGTGGAGAACTTGTTCAGGTCGGTGCCCGCCGGGATCGCGTAGTTCTGGTTGCCCTCGTTGCCTTTGAGGTCGCCGAGGTCGACATGGGTGCCGTCGTCGAGGTTGCCGCCGCCGTCCTGCTTGACCGGCTGGTCGCTGAGCCACACGTGCAGGGCCGGGCCGTCGGAGGTACGCACGTTTGTCAGGCGCAGGTTCGCCTCCCCGTCTGCGAGCGGCTGGACCTCCACCGAGCCGCTGGTCTCGTGCTCGTGGGAGATGAAGCTGCCGGTTGCCAACGGCTTGGCCGCAGCCCCCTGTTGGCCGGTGGCCACGGGAGCCGCCTCATCCACGCGATTCGTGGTGAACAGCCGCCAGGGCTGGAAGAGGTAGAGCCCGACGGCCGCCACGACGACGACGGCGGTGGTGGTGATCCAGAGGACAGTGCGCTTGGTTCGGCTCATGAGGATTTCCGTTTCTGTTGGGTGTTCACGCCGGACCGGTGGCCGGGCGTGGCGTCGAGAGGGCGGGTCTCGCCAGGCAGCGGCCGGCTCCTGCTCGGCGGTCTGCCGACACGCAGGGCAGGTTCGGGGCTGCCGCGCCGAACCTGCCTTGAACTCCGCTTACCGCCAGCTCCAGTTGACGGCTCCGTAGGTTCCCGTGGTGGTGATGTCGATGCCCCGCCGGTCGTCGTAGCTGATCCCGGCGAAAACGTGGCTGCGAGGGCCCTTCCAACTCCTTTGGACCGCGTAGAGCGTGACCGCCTCGTTGGAAGTCCCGACAAGAGGCGAGACGGTCTGACACTTTCCGGCAAGCACGCGGAACGCGTAGGCGCCTTGGTTCGGAAACTCGACAACGGTGTCGTAGCCGCGGCCGTTGTTGCAGAGACGGAACTGATGGGGGGTGCCGGCCTGGGCGCCGACGGCCGGGACGAGGGCGGCGGTCGCCGCGATCACGTTGGAGGCCGCAATCCGGGCGGACCACTTCTTGAGTGCGCCCTTCTGCATCGTTCTCCTTTGTCTTGATCAATTGCGGGATCAACGCTGACGCGTTGGACGACATGCACGGCTCTTGCGTCGGAGGGAGCGGGGATCACGGCGGCTGGAGTTCTTGACCGGAACGCCGAAATCACGTGGGCCGACGGCCGTTCAGCACTACTGCTCAGCGGGGCGCGGCCGTTCGTGTTCGGTGGTGGAGCGCGCGGCCTTCTCGCGGCGCAGCTCGTCGGCCTCGTCACGGACGGCGTCGAGCCGGACCTCGAGCATGCTGACACGCTCGCGGTAGCGCTCCAGCTCGGCCCGGACGAATTCGGCGTCCGCCACCTGGCGGGCCGTCTCCTCGCGGATCGCGGCGGTCTCCTCGGCGAACTTTTCCTGCGCGGCATCGAGCGCAGCGACGGCCATGTCGCCCGCCTCCTCGGCGAGCGCGGCGCGCTCCTCGGCGGCCAGGATGCGCTGCGCGGAGGCGCGGGTGACCGTCTCGATCCGGGCCTCGGCCGCCGCGGAGTCCGTGATGATCGCCAACTCCTCGATGTAGGCGGGCAGATCGGTGGCGAGCTGCTCGATGAGCGCGACGAGGGCGTCGCGTGACTGAGCAACATGGCCGCCGTCGACCATCGACATCGCCGCCATTTCACTGTTCACGGCTTCCGCCGGCGCCTGCTCGGACGCATCGGAGACGGGGGCTTGTCCTGGCTGCAGGGGCACCATCTCGCCAGGGGACGCCTGCGGCACCGCTTCCGTAGCGGGCGTGTGCCCGGGCGCACCGTGCGCCATACCGGCAGCGGATGCGTGCCCGGAGGTGGCGGGCCAGGACTGCTCGGCGACCGGCGCCTGGGCCCCCTTTGCCGCCTCCTTGGCCGTCTTCTTGGCCTCGGCTGCCACGCGCTTGTCCTCCTTGCGTTGCTGTCGCTTGGCGCGGAACTTCCTGAACGCGCCGAGCGCGTTGTGCTCGGGGTGCTCGCAATAGCGGGGCGCCGGTCCCTGCGCGTCGGTGGCCGGCGGCTCGGGCGGGTTTGTGCAGCCCGGGTAGGCGCAGGTGGGGACGGTCTCGACGGTCATTGTTTTCGGCCTTTCGTTGCTGTTTTAGCGGTATTCGGGATTCTCGAAGTCGAACCGGCACCCGGTGTCCCACTGCGACCGCTGGTTCCCGTGCGCCGGGACGCCACCGGCGTCCTTGAGCAGCCGGGCCAGATGCAGCAGGTTCCACGTCATGAACGTGGTGTTCCTGTTGGTGAAGTCGTTGGTGGGACCGCCGGAGCCCGGATCGAGATAGGACGGGCCTGGCCCGGCCTCTCCGATCCAGCCCG
Source organism: Streptomyces sp. 2A115 (assembly GCF_052245575.1). Taxonomy (NCBI): domain Bacteria; kingdom Bacillati; phylum Actinomycetota; class Actinomycetes; order Kitasatosporales; family Streptomycetaceae; genus Streptomyces; species Streptomyces sp. 2A115. The sequence goes on from NZ_JBQQCG010000078.1 coordinate 2,415, forward strand.
CGTCCGCCTGCGGCGGGATGGTGTATCCCAGGTGCTGCAGGCTGTACAGGACGTTCATGGCGCAGTGCTTGGCGCCGTCCTCGTTGCCGGTGATCAGGCAGCCACCCACCCGCCCGTAGTAGGCGTACTGACCGGCGTCGTTGAGCAGGCCCGAGCAGGCATAGAGCCGCTCGATGACCAGTTTGGCGACACGACCGAGCTGTTGTCACCCAGCCAGATCGGCCCGGCGATGACGAGGATGTCGGCGGCCATCACCCGCTGGTAGATCGACGGCCACGCGTCGCGCTCCCAGCCGTGCTCGGTCATGTCCGGCCACACCCCGGTGGCGATCTCATGGTCGATCGGCCGCAGGTGATCGGCCTGAACGCCCTGCTTCTCCATGATCCGCGAGCTGAGGTCGATCAGGCCCTGCGTGTGGCTGCGCTCCGGGCTCTTCTTCAGCGTGCAGTTGAGAAACAGTGCACGCAGGTCGTCATAGCTCATACCCCTCAGTGCGGCCGACCCGCCGAACGTTACAAGTGGGCCTGGCAGTTGGCCGCATCCTGCTTCTCCCGAGTGCCCGATCGCCAGCACTCCATCCAGGGACACGACCACCTGCCCGGCCGCGTCCGGCGCGCGACGGCGAGCCCTGCGACATCCAGCTCAAGGAGCTTCGCCGCGTGGCGCAGTAGGCCGAGATCACCGACCGCCTCCGCCGCGGCAAGCACCACCACGCCCGGCGGCCGCCGAGGTCACCAGTCGGTCGATCTCACGCCGCTCTGCATGTCGGGCGACGAACTGCGTCGGCATCGGCGGGCCGGTCAGACCGACCCGGCGGGCTGCTGTCCGGCCAGGGCCTTCAGCCGCTTGCCCGAACGCCGGCCCGCCCACAGAACCACCAGGAAGGCCAGAGCGAGGAGCGGGTAGCCCATCGCGATCCTCGCGACGGCCAGCCAGCCCGTGCGGTCCTCGTCGTACAGCCACTGCTGCACGGCGACCCGGGTCGCGAAGACGCCCACGAGCGTGAGCGTGGCGATGTCGTAGTAGTGCCGCGATGGCTTGTCCTTCAGCCAGGCGATCCCGGTGCCGTTGAGGGCGCCCCAGACGATTCCGGCCAATGGCCGGCGTGCGAGGACGGAGAGCAGGAAGAGCACGCCGAGGGCAAAGTTGGCCCAGATGCCGGTGAGGAAGAAGCCCTTGGCCGATCCGGTCTTCCAGGAGACGAACGCGGCGACCGCGACACCGAACAGACCGGAGAGCGCGGGCTGCACCGACTCCTTGCGCACCAGACGCAGCACGGAGATCGCCAGCGCGATGCCGACGGCGGTACCGATGGCGGCCGTCAGCCCGAAGGATGCGTTGGCCAGCACGAAGGCCACGATCGGCAGCGTCGCGTACACCAGGCCCGTCGTGCCGCCCATCTGCTCCAGCGGTGTCTTCTTCGCCTGGCGCCCTGGGATCCTGCCCGGTCCGTCCGGGCAGGGCGCCGACTGGGAGGGGGGTATGGGTTCAGTCATGTTGCGAGATCAACTCACCAAGTAGTCGTTGGCCTGTACGGCTTGCGGGCACTGCCCTGCGGATTGCCGGCCGCAGGTCCCGGTGCTTCGCTCCGAGGTCGGCTCCGACGGGGCGTCGGCTACTCCGCGCTCGGCTGTCCGCCCAGGTGCCGGGCGAGGAAACGGTCGGCCGTGTCGTACATGTCGATGTTGTTGTCCGGGTTCACGAAGCCGTGACCCTCGTCGTCCTTGACCAGGTACTCGACCTCGACGCCACGGGCACGCAACGCGTCGACGATCCGGTCGGACTCGGCCTTGACGACACGGACGTCGTTGGCGCCCTGAACCACCATCAGTGGTGTGCGGATCTGGTCAACCCGGCTGATGGGTGAGCGGGCCAGCAGGTCCGCCTCCTGCTCCGGGTCGCTCGGATCACCGGCGTAGAGGTACCAGTTGTTGACCAGGTGGGGCCGTACGAACTCCGGCACCGTCCGCAGGAAGGTGACGAGGTTGGAGGGGCCGCAGGAGTCGATGGCGGCGGCGAAGACGTCGGGGGTGAAGGTGACGCCGACCAGGGTGGCGTAGCCGCCGTAGGAGCCGCCGAAGATCGCGACGCGGTCCCGGTCCGCGTACCCCTCCGTGACGGCCCACTCGACGGCGTCGATGAGGTCGTCGTGCATCTTCCCGGCCAGCTCGCCGATGGCGGCCTTGAGGAACGTCTTGCCGTAGCCGGCCGAGCCGCGGAAGTTGACCTGCAGCACCGCGTATCCGCGGTTGGCCAACAGCTGCACGAGGGGGTTGTAGCCCCAGCTGTCGCGGTGCCAGGGGCCGCCGTGGACCAGCAGGACCAGCGGGATCCCGGTCGGCTCGACGTCGAGGGGCAGGGTCAGGTACGCGGGCAGGCGCAGCCCGTCGCGTGCGGGGATCGTGACCGGCGTCATCGGCGCCAGGACACGGGGATCGAGATGCGGATGGGGCCGGAAGAGCAGTCGGCTCTCCCCGGTGGTGTGGTCGTAGTAGTGGGTGACATGGGGGTCACGGTCATGGGTGAAGCTGACGACCCAGCGTCGCCCGCTCACATCGCACGAGACGGCGGAGAGATCACCGTCGGACAGCTTCTCCAGGTTCTCCAGCACCGCGGCGAAGTGCGGGTCCAGCGGATGGATCACCTGCCGCTCGCCCAGGTAACGCGCCCCGATCAGCTCACCGGTGTGCCGGTTGCGGATGAGCGGCGACGGCAGCGTGGGGAAGACGGTGGAACGCGTGTCCAGGTCGAAGTCCGGGTGACTGTCGACCTCGATCTCCTCACCGGTGGCCAGATCGAGCAGGACCAGACGGGTCCGGTCACTGCCCCGGTTGGAGCCGAGCCACAGACCGGTGCCGTCCGGGGTGAGCTGGAACGGATTGATGCCCAGCGGGTAGTCGGAGCCGTCGAACGTGGTGACCGGGCGCGGTTTCCCCGTCCTGGTGTCCCACTGCGCCAACTCGATGTCGCCGTCGGCCGTCCAGGTCTGGGCGTACAGATCTCCGTCGGGCGTGTGCAGCCAGCCGGCGACCTGACCGGGGTTCTCCGCCAGCAACGTCAGCTCACCCGCGGCGATATCGAGCTCGTAGAGGTCGAACTCGGCGGGATCCCTGCGGTTCAGATGCAGCAGCGCCCTGCCCGGCCGGGCGACGGACGTCTCGAAACCCGCGACCGTGGCCCCGGGGAAGGGGGTGAGATCGACCGCCTCGGCATGCGGATTCTCCAGGTCGACCCGGTAGACGTGCCAGTTCTCATCCCCGTCGCCGTCCTGCTCGTAGAGCAGCCACCGCGGATCGTCCGTCCAGTGGTAGGTGTGCACGCTGCGGTTGTCGTCCGCGGTCACACAGCGCGCCTCCTCATCCGCGTCGACGCTCTCCACCCATACGTTCAACCGCTCCCGCCACGGCGCCAGGTAGGCGATCTTGGTGCCGTCCGGCGAGATCGATGCGCGGGTACGGGCCGGCGGGCCGAAGAAGTCCTCGACGGCGAGGCGCGGGACCTCGCGCGGGGTCGCGGACATACGTCAACTCCTCCTGGGTTCGCTTCAGTTCGGTCGGTGGGCTTGCCGGTACTCGGCGTTCTCAGTCGACGGGGTCGCCGACGACTCCGCCGGTGGCGGTGCGGATCGCATGGGCGAGACGCCTGGAGAGGGCCGTCACGTCGGCGAACTCCGCGAGATCGTCACCGGCGAGGATGGCGGTGCCGATGTGCTCGTCCAGCACCCGCACGACGGCGGCGGAGGCCGCGGCGTGCATCCGTACTTCCAGATCACCGGACGGGCGCTCGAGACGGTCACCGATGATCACGCACATCTCGCGTTCTGTCTGGTCGCAGGCCATCAGCCACGCCGTGCGGAGCGCAGGCTCGGTGTCGGCGAGCCGGATCATCTTCATCGCGAGCATCTCGTCGGCAAGATCGACGGGCGGCGCCTCGTGACGGAATCTGACCAGTTCCGTGGCCAGGTGGTCTTCGAGGGAACTGTGCCGGGGCCAGCTGCGCAGCACCGTCATCAGGGTGACAACGCCCTGCATGACGATCGGCTCGGCACAGCTCTCCTTGCTGCGGAAGTGCCGCCAGATGGTGCGCGTGGACAGTCCCACGACCTCCGCGATCTGATCGCCGCTCGTGGCGGCCACTCCCTGCTCCCAGAACAGGCGCGCCGCCTCCCGGGAGATCTCCAGCCGCAGCCGGGCACGCCGCTGCTCACTCATCCCTCCCCCGCTGCGCTCCTGCGTCGTCATGGCGCCTGGCCACCCTTCCCCCTGTGTCCTCAAGCGACAGTACGTCACTAAGTGACACATGAGCAAGTGCGCGACCCTGAAGTGTTTTGGGTTCCGGGATGCCCGAGGGGCCGCAACAGCGGCTTGACCAGCGGATGTGCCCGATGACGACGGTGTCCTGAGGTCCGGCGACGGTGTCCTGGGGCCGGCCGCGCGGCTTCGGTCAAGCATGGCGCGCTAATTGGGCAACTGCCCTACGATCCCGAAATTCTCGGCGACCCATGCCCGGGGTTGCCCTCGCGGGAGGAACGCTGTGACGGAGGTCAGGGGCGAGCCAGGTGTTGAGGCCGTATCGATGCCTTACGACGGCTCGGAGTCCTCGAGCAGGGTGATGGCCTGGCGGGCGAGCAAGCGCTCGGCGGCGTCGTAGCTCCAGTGACAGTCCACAACGAGAGCTCGCCATGCCCGTAGTCCGAAGCAGAGCCACAGGCGATCCGCTACTGCATCGACGTCCAGATGCGGAGCGACGGCACCGATCGCGACCAAGTGCTGCGCGATATCCCGGAGCGCCTGACGGTACTGCGCGATGACGTAGTCCCACACCTCGCGCGCCTTCTCGTCGCTCGCCGCGGACGAGAGAAGCAGGTCGATCGATGACGATGCGAAGCGTTCGGTGTTGGTGCGGATGCTGTGGGCCACGTAGGCGATCACGGATGAGAGGTCCTGCATCCTGCGCACCTCGCCAAGGTCGTCGTCGGCCCCTGAGTCCGCTACGTCCGCGGCCAGGAGGGCATGCAGGACCTCCGTCTTGGTGCCCACACTCGCGTAGACCGTCTTCACCGCGACGCCGGCAGACCGCGCGATGTCGGCCACTGTGACACGGGCATAGCCATGCGTGACAAACAGATGGCGCGCCGCTCGCAGGATGTCCTGGCGGGTCTGAATGGCCGCCTGCTCGCGACGCTTGGATCGATAGGCCCGGGTCGGTTCTGGCATATCTGCAACCTACCCGACACCGGATATCCTATGTAATCATTGCAGAGGCATTAACTTGAAAGTTAGGATCGTCCACACCCGAGCGCGCCGATGTTCACTGCCTTCGGCATGCACGCGCCGCGAAGGAGCAGTCCAGGGGTTCATGCGCTGACCCGCCGTAAGCCCCGGGCGCCAAAACCCGGGTCGGTGAACGGCCGTAGCCCGGTCCCGGCTCCAGCAGGCGGCACGAGGCAGCGAGAGTCTCGACGCCGCAGCCCAGTACATGACCAACGTCCCTTTATCCGAGGCAAGTTGATCCACACCATGACTGAGTCAGCACACTCTGTCCCCAAGGCCCGAAACCAACAGCCCGACGCGGCAGTCCCGCCGAAGGCGAAGCCGCGTCGCCATCGGCGTTGCCATGGCGATCACCGTTTTGAGGTTGGTGCGCAAGGAGCCCCTCCAGCCAGCTCTCTCCGGGCTGTTCGGTTTCGCCGTGGCAGCGTTCGTGGCCTACAAGACCGGGTTGGCCAAGGCTCTACGACGAGGACCCCACTGGCCGGCTCGCGGTCGCCAAGATCGCGGCGGGTTGTCCGCTGCTCGCCCTGGCCCTCCTCGTAACGCCGCGGGCTGCACGCCACTCCCGCAGGCGACTGGAGGTGCTCCCTGGCCAGCGGCTTGAGCAAAGCGGCCGACACAGCGGATTCCTCTACCGTCGAGCGCCGTTCGCGCCCCGGCCTCGAACCGAGTGAGCAGATCTGTACGGATCAGCAGTACATGCACTTGTCTACGAAAGGTTCTCCACTATGGAAACGGCCGCCCACCACGACTCAATGGCGATCATGGAAACGCGACTCGTCCACGAGACCCACCGGCTGGCCACCGGCCTGCTCGCCGACGCCGCCGGCCGCCCCTCGATACCTTCCGAGTCACTCGCGCAGTTGCGGGACTTCCTTGTGGTGAACCTGCGCCATCACCACGAGACGGAAGACGAATTGCTGTGGCCGCAGATCGTGGCGGCCGCGCCGGACACAGAGCACGCACTCCACAAGCTCAGCGAGGAACACGAACTTCTGGACAACGCACTCGACCGCCTCGCCGATGCCGCCGTGACCGGGGCGGAGAGAGCCGGCGATGCCGAAGGGGCAACCGGGCATGGTGACAGCCAGGGCCGGGACAGTATGAACGGTGATGTCCGACCCGCGCTCCGCGAGGCGGCCGTCGAGGTGCGTGACAGCGTGCGCGACCACCTGACCCACGAGGAGCCGGTCCTGTTCCCCGCGTTGCGCGATCACATCACGCCCGCGCAGTGGGAGGAGTTCTCTCAACGGGTGATCGCCACGACGCCGCCCGTGGCCGGGCATTTGATGATCGGATTCCTCGACGAGGTGGGCACACCGGCCGAAGTGGAGTCGATGCTCGTGAACATGCCGCAACCGGTGAGGGCGCTCCTTCCCTCCATGCGGAGCCAAGCGGTCGCCGACCTGCGAGTTCTGCGAGGGACGAGCTCATGACGCACTCCCCTCTCGCGTGGCCCGACGCGGCACACGAGGCGATCAAGGGCGACCTGACCGTCGCGGTCGCCTACCTCACCCCGGCCGGCGGCGCGGTGGTCACCAGCGTGTCCCCGGTAGGAGTCGCAGACCAGGCGACGGGTGAGGTCAGCTTCACCACCTCGCTGGCCTTCCCGAAGAAACTGGAGCGCATCCTGAGCAACCCACGCGTCTCCCTCGCCTACCACACACGCGCGCATGGTTTCGCCACCCACAGCTGCTACATACTCGCCCAGGGCAACGCATCGGTGGACCTGCGGCCCCCGGCACAGCGGCTGGCACAGCTGATGGACGCCTCCGAGCCTTTCCTCGGGAAAACCAAGCGGGGCAAGGCATGGGACTGGCTGCTTCGCGAGTACCACCAGGAGCGCGCCTTCGTCGACATCGGGGTGGAACGAATCGCCACCTGGCCTGATCTTTCGGCTCGTGGACCAGTAACGGTCACCGGGCCCTCCTGGCCACAACCGCCCACCGAACAACAACCACCCAAACACGGCACCACGCCACGGACAGACGTTCCCACGCTCGCCCGACAGATCGCCACCCTCCCGCACCGCCTGCTGGCCTATCAGGGCGCCGACGGCTACCCCGTCATCCTCCCGGTGGAGGTCACCGGACACGACGAGGGCGGGTTGCGCCTCACCGCACCTCCCGGACTACTGCCACCAGGATCACGCCGAGCGGGATTCCTGGCCCACGCATTCCAACCTCAGTGCGTCGGACTGAGCATGCGAACCCTTACCGGCTGGCTGACTGTCACCGATGACGGCGGCCTCTACGCCCCCCACACGTCCAAAGGCCTGACCGCGCCGCCACACAGGACTGTCGCAACGGTCGCGAGCGGCCTCATGGCCAAGCACGGACTGCGGCGCGCCCGTCGCAACGGCACGGTCGCCCACCTCCAACACCTCGCCGCCCGCAGCACAGCGGACTGATCCGGTGGGGATGACGCGATCGAACCACCGAGCGCGTGATCTCAGGCGTGAGCCGTTTGCGTCGTCCACTCGCCTGGTCATCCGCGTACATGTATGCCGACACCCCTGCGTGCCCGTCACCGGACAGTCCCTGACTCCCTGTTGCGAGCTTGGACGTGCTGAATGGCCCCGTAACAAGCCGGGCCTTGCCCCGGGGCACCCGCGGCGCGCGAACGCGGCGCGATGCGGGCGACGGCAGGTGGTGGGGCGCCGTGCCTGGCCCGGAGGCCGGGAGCCCCATTGCGGGGCCACGAAGAAGAGCGATGCCCAGGGCATAGAGGCGTCGTACGTATTCGGGCTCGAACAGGCCCATGATCGAGGAGACGACGGTCGGTCGGGCGGGCGCGGAGCAGGGCTTCACATTGCTCGTCGAATACCGGGGGGTCCGTCGGGGCGGTTTCGCCAGGAGGACCGAAACGGCTGAGAAATGCCCGGGCATCGTCGGTGCGCCGCCTGTGGTCCTCCGGATGGTTGCTGGGGCGTTCCGGGATCCAGACGTTCAGCTGCAGGGGACCGGAGGACCGGGCGCGGAACTGGTCCACCCACGCCGCGATGCGATCCGGGGTGTCTTGCAGGGCGCCCCGGGCGCCCATTCCCCCGGCCTCCGCCACCGCGACGGCCAGTTCGACAGGGGAAGACCCCGCCATCGGAGCCTGAAGCACCGGCAGTCGCATTCCGAAGCGTTCGCAGAACGCCAGCGCTCGTTCCAGCCCCGTCATGCCATGCTCCTCACCTCGTGGACTGATCGGCCGGACCCGGACCCGGACCCTGGTGGCCGGCCGGGATCCGGCTTTCGTCGGACGGAGAGCGGAACTCGCCCTGTTCCGCGCGGCGTTGACGGGAACCCTCGGCGCCCACCCGGCACCGTACCTGCGCAGGCGTTGGGCGCGGGCGCCCACAAGCCCGACGTGGCGCCGCACGCGGAGGACGGCCGTTCAGGCCGTCGCCCGCGCACCTGCCCCTGGTGTCAGTCGTTCGCCAGGGCGGCCAGCAGTTCCCGGCGGGCGGGGCCGGGATCGGGATAGCGGGAGGCGCCCGCGGCCAGTTCGACGGCCTTCTGCGCCAAACCGGTTTTCACCAGGGCCTCCTCGGGAGTGGCCAGCAAGCCGCCCACGTCGGAGAGGCCGCGCACGATAGCGGGATCCTTCGAGCGGGCGATGTTCAGAGCGACGTCCACATTCCAGTCGTTGTCGTCGGTGCTGTAGGCCTCGCCCCGCGTCTCGGCGTCGATCTCGGCCAGACGGTGCCGGTCCCACGCGGCGATGCTCTCCCACACGGGCGCAAGGTTCTTCTGGGTGGCGTCGTCGAGCTGCAGGGCAAGCTCCATGGGATCGTCGGCGCCGACCATGCGCAGTGTGTCCCGCAGGAGCGCGGCATGCCGGAAGCCCATGGTCATACCCGTGCCGAACACGGGATTGATGGAGGCCCAGGCATCGCCGACCGCCACAATCCCCGTGGCCACAGGCAGTTCGTCGACCACGAAGCGACGGTACGTGCTTTCCAATCCGCCCATCGCGATCACGCCGGTGATCGGCTCCCCCTCGGCCCAGTGGGCTTCGGTCGGGTACAGCTTCATCGCCCGGTGCCACGCGTCGATGTCGGCCAGGCCGCGCAGTTCCTGGTCGCGGCTGGAGGTCGCCAGCGTCACCGACCATGTGCCGGAGTCGGCGGGAACGGTGCCGATAGTGACGCTGTTGTGGTGGCATATGGGCGACGGTGTCGGACGGGGTGTCATGCCGTCGGCCGAGTGGAAGTACCTGGTGTAGTAGCGGAGGCCCGCCTCCGCCCGCTCCTCGTGCGGTGTGGCACCGATGCCGGCCAGCATCGCGGCCACCTGCGAGTGGCGGCCGGACGCGTCGACCACGAGGTCCGCCTCCACCTGCTCACCGCCCCGGATCAGTACACCCGTCACATGCGGGCGCCACGCGCTGCGGGCCGTCCGGGTGAGCAGTCCGGTGACCTGTGCCTCACGCCGCACGGTGATACCGGGAGTCCGCTCCGCCTCGGCCAGCAGAGCCGCCTCCAGCACCGGCCGCCGGGCAGCCACGGTTTCGAAACGGTCGTCGCCCGGCTGCGGGCCGCCGGTCTCTCCCACGTCCCAGGCCCCGGATATCATGTTGAACCGGCTTCCCCCCAGGCCGACGAGGCGCTCCACCGCCGCGGGAAACTCGGCCGCCAGAAGGCGGTAACCACCCGGCAGAAGCAGGTGGGGCTGCGGAAACTGGCGCACGCCAGGCCGCTTCCAGCCGCTCCGTATCTCCTCGGCCCCGCCCTTCGGCGGGGAGGGATCACGGTCGAGCACCGTGACCCGATGTCCTTCCACGGCCAGCATCATCGCCGCCATCAGGCCCGTCGGGCCGGCGCCCAGCACTAACGTGTGCACCATTGAGCGTTCTCTTTCCTTCTGTCGGTCGGTGCCGCCCAAGCTGGGCGCCAGAGTTGTTCATTTCGCAGACGCGTCTGCTGGTCGGTGCTGCTCATGCGGCGGCTACGTCGCGTCGGCGTGACGCAGGAACCGCCGACGTGGCACACGGACCGTCGGCGTGACGTGTGGACAGCAGCAGTTGCAGTGGACAGTTGCACGGCCCGCCGTGGCCGTCAGCCTTCGCTGACGGCGGCCCAGAACCGTTCCAGCGCGGCGGCCGCGCTGTCGGGGTCCTCCAGCATCCACCAGTGACCTATTCCTTCGAGGCGCTGAGTGCGGGCCTCGAGGCGGGCGGCCATCTCGTCGGAGGCGGCCAGGTCGTCGTAGGGGTCGAGCAGGGCCTGGATAACCAACCCGGGGGCGGAGGGGGCGGACAGTCCGGCTTCCCAGTAGGCGTGCGGGTTGGGCGTCGCCGAGCGGTAGAGGTCCAGGATGGAGTCCGCCATGGTGGCGTCGAGCTTTTCCCCCATCGCCGTGGCGTCCTCGGCGGGCACACCGGCCTCGGCGAGCCCTGCCGCGGGGCTTTCCGGACTTCCCGGGGAGGCCTCGACCACGGCCTTCGCCCACTGCTCCCCCGCTCCCGGCGTCCGCCAGAGCCTGGCCAGGTCATGCCAGACATAATCGGGGTGGAGTGCGCTTGCCACATCTATGGCCCAACTCCGCACAGGAACAGAGGAGTTCGTGGCCACCCCCGCCACAAGCACGGCGCCCCAGTCGTGCCCGACCAGGTCGACCGGTCCGTCGATCTCTCGCAGCTCCCGCTCCAGCCACCGGACGTACTCGTCCATGGTCGCGCCGAACCCGGCGGGACGCGGCACGCCGAACCCGGGCAGGTCCAGGGCCGTCGAGTCGGTCGAGAGGCAGGCCCGGAGCCGGTCCCACACCTGACCAGTCTCGGGCACACCATGAATGAACACCGCGGCCATATCGCTACCTTTGCGTGAGAGGTTGAGTGATCCCGTACGGATCGGCTCTGCCCATCCGCGGACGGATCCGCGTGCCGGTCGGCCGGGCCAGGCACGCGAAGTGTCCGGCCGGACGGTCCCCGCCGCCATCGTTGACACAACGGCGACCGCCCCCAACCGGTTCACTCGGGAAACGCTCAGCTTTCTGTCAACCTCTTGCGCCAAGTGCCGTCTGTACGTGCTGAAGGGCAGACCGAGCCACTGCGCAGCCGCCTCCTGTGTATCCGCTCGTTCGAAGAAGGTCGTGGCAAGCAGCAGCCTGGTCCGCGGGCCGTCGGGTGGCGCGGATTGCCAGGGCATCGCGGACCGCGCCGGGGGCTCGAACCTGCGCAGCCCCTGGAAGTCATCGACCAACTTGAGCTGCAGAGTCACCAGTTGTAGACGACCGGTCCTTCGCACCGTCGCAGTGCGAGTGCGCCCCAAGCGGCGACTGTCGGCGAACCCATCATTGAGCTGCTGAACGCCCGGTGATGGTCCGGTCTCGTGTCTGCGACCAAGACCCGGTCTGTTTCCGGGCCAACTCACCATCCACCGCCGACAGCTGACTCGATTCCGCAGCTCAGTGCATGAGTCTCGTGTACCGGTTTCCACGTCAACGCGGCGGCTGCCGCAATATTTGCCGCCAAAGAGACCGCAATTCCCAGCAGAAAAGCCACCCACACGACGTATCGCGACCGACGACCACGCCCCTCCGTAGGCTTCAGCAATCCTGCAGTGGCCAGCAACAGCAGCCCGTCCACAGACAGCGGCCACAACGCACACGTCACCGCATCAGCTCCGCCTTGCAGCGCGAAGTCCCGCTGATGCACATACGACGCGTACGACCCCCGCGACCACGAGAGCACACAGGGGCCGCACCCAAGCGTCGGATTCAAACCCACACCGACGGGCAGGACGAGGCCCGCCGACGTCCTCCGGCCGCCTCATCCCCTGTCCGCCCCGATCGCGCCCAGTGCACAATCAGTGCACACTCGCCCGGGAACTCGCGGGAGAACCAGGGAACTGGCGGGAAGCACGGCACGGTCGACACCGCAAGTGCCCAGCTCAGCAAAGGTCCTGCTCAGTCCCGGGCCACCCCACGGGAATAGGAACTGTCCCGCCGTTCTGTCCCGTGCCCTTGTACTCGGCCACCGAGATGGTGCTGCTGCCGGGAGCCGTCCGCGCGACGTACAACACCCGGTCCAAGTGATCGACTTCGTGTGCGACCAGCCGGGAGAGCCCGTCAGTGAAGCTCGTCGTCTGACACGTCCCGTCGAAGTCCTGTTGACTTCCCCTCCCTCGTGAACGAGAGGGGATTCCTACGGCTCGCGCCGTGGGCGCTTGCTGCTTCGTCGCCGACTGCCCGCCCGGAGAACTCCGTTGAGGTCTTACACCAGCTCCACAGACGGTCACCGCCAGCCCGGCGGCCAAAAGGTTCTTCGCCGCGTTCACGTCCCGGTCATGGCCCGCACCACACGCACACATTGCCCGTCGGCCTTCGCCACCCTCTACCGTCCGGCTGCCGCACCCACATCGCCACCCAACCGATTGCCGACCTCGGGTCGGACCGACGCTGAACCAAAAGCGATCAGCCCGCGTTGTGACGGATGGTTCCGTGTCCCGCACATGCAGGTAGCCGGCACACAGCGGAGACGAGCCATGCAGCACCCACCCGCCTCGACCTGCACGGGCGCCGGGGTGGCCGCGCAGAGGGCATACAGAGCACCAGCGAAGGAGAGCACAGTGATCGGCACGGGGCGGTCCACCGAGACGCGATGGATCGACGTAGGGCCGCAGGCCAAGGCCCCGGTGCGCTCGATCGCGACTGCTGGCCTCCCACGGTCCGCATCTGCCCAGGCAGCAGAGCACCTGTGGTGCGAACGCGGCGACGGGCCGGTGCCCTCCATCGAACTGCACGCGTCATACGACGAAGCAGCACATACCCTGTTGCACGGCCTGACGAGCCATCTACTCATCCCCAACGGCCGCTCGGACATCGTCTCCTTCTACGAGGACACGCGCCTGCGCTTCTCCTCGGCCTTCGTCCACAGCACAAACTACGTCCTGGTCTCGAGCGGAGAACACGCTGCCTCGACGCCCCAGGTGGCTATCCCTGCGGGCCTGTCCGCGGTGGCAGCGCAACTGCTGCACGAGCGGTTCTCCTCGTTCGTCGTGCAAGACGTGCTCCACGAGGGCGAAGCGGTCAGTAAGGTCCGCAACGGCGGCGCCGACCTGACACTCCTGACCGCCGACGCGGCAGAGTCATGCGGCCTGCCGCTCCTGGAGGGCCACCACCTCAGCCAGATGCTGTGGTCAGTGTTCATCCCGTCCGCCCCGATGCCGTGAGCCGGCGAACTCACACCGCTCCGTTTCGGAAACCGGCATCGCACGTGGTGGCGGTCTCGATCGGGGCGCCCGCCATGAAGCTTCACCGCGAACCCGTCCTCGCTACTACCAGCGCTGCCGATGACTGTGGCTCCGGCCGCCCAGGCAGCCCGCACCAGCAGCAGGCCCGTGCCCCGGCCACAGCGGTGACCAATACGACATCGTCTGTACTAACGGGCGCCTGCACCACTCCGGTGATGCCGGGTCAGCCTGTCCCTGGTCAGAAAGATCTCGGATCTGTCGGACGGGCGGCATAATCTGAGCCCCGTCCGCGCTATCTGGGAGAGTCATGACAAGTAGGTTCACCGAGTTGACCGTTGACTGCCATGATCCGGAGAGGCTCGCGGCCTTCTGGTGCGCGGTCCTGGACTTCAAGGTGATCGACCGGAGCGAGGGCAAGGTCGAGATCGGCTCCTGGGTGCCGACCGTCGAGGATATTCGGGCCCGCCAGATGCCGCCCACCCTGCAGTTCATCCAGGTGCCCGAGGGCAAGACCGTCAAGAACCGACTTCACCTCGATGTCAGCCCGATCGACGGCAGCACCGAGGACGAGGTGACCAGATTGCTCGGCCTCGGCGCCACCACGACGGATGTGGGCCAGGGTTCAGACCGAAACTGGGTGGTCATGGCCGATCCCGAGGGCAACGAGTTCGACGTCCTACGCACCCTGGCACCGCAGAACTAGGCCGCGAGCGGGAACCCCGCACCCCGTCACACACCGCCACCGTTCCTGGGCGGTGTCGTTCCTCGACTCCCCATCCGTACGCACACCGGGGGCGCACCGGATGTCTGCGGCGACAGCGCCGGGCCTGGTGATCCATCCGACGCTGGACCCGTGCGACGACGCTGGCTCATCGTCCTAGCCGCCACGCTGGAGAAAGGGAAAGCCGCCCGTACGGACCACGCGGCGGTACCGGTGACGGACTTCGCGTTGAGTACGCGGTACAGGGGTGTGGCCCCACAGTTGGCGAGTTTCGCCGACTCGGACGCTCAGAGTTCAGTTCGTGGACGTCGAGGCGGGGGGCACGTACGTCTTGCGAGTCCTGGGCGACACTGGTCGAGTGATTGTCGAGCGCGCGTATGCCCATCTCTCCTCCTACGACGAGGACACCTGGCCCTGGTCGGTGCCCTGCGTCCGGCAGCTGCTCAACGAAGGGCTGCGCTTCACCGCACCGGTGACCTTTCTGGTCGGGGAGAACGGCTCGGGGAAGTCGACCCTGGTCGAGGCGCTGGCGGAGGGGTTCGGTCTGGACTCCTACGGCGGCTCCCACGACTGGCGCTACGCCTCCCCCCGTGGCAAGTCGGCGCTCGGCGAGCGGATGAGGTTCGACGCCGCCTCGCGCGGGCGCCGTATGGCCACCAACTGGTCGGCCCGCAAGGGCTTCTTCCTGCGGGCCGAGACCGCGCTGGAAGCCCTGGGCAGGGAGGGGTTCTCGCCGGACTCGGTCAGCCATGGCGAGGGCTTTCTCGCGGCGTTCCGCGGGAAGTTCCTTCACACCGGGCTCTATGTTCTCGACGAGCCGGAGGCGGCACTCTCCTTCTCTTCGTGCCTCGAACTGATCGGGCACATCGACCGGTTGGCCAAGGATGGTGGCCAAGTCATCTGTGCCACGCACTCCCCCTTGCTGACTGCCCTGCCGGGCGCGGACATCGTCGAGGTCGGCGAGCACGGCATACGGAGGGTCGCCTGGCGGGAGCTCGGCGTTGTGGATCACTGGCGCCGCTATCTCGCCGACCCGCACGTCTATCTCCGGCACATCGTCGAACCGTAGGGGGGCTTCCCCCTCAACTGTCACCTGGGCAAGCTGATCAACACGACATGCATCAGGCATCCGCAGTACGGCCTCATCAGGTACGCCTGTCGCCGAGCACCGACATACCGCGACGGAGTCCGCGCCCAGACCGGATCCGCTGCTGTGACTGATCAACTTCCTGAAGGACCCTGCAGCCGACAGTGGGCGACGCGGAGCGTCGCGGATTCTTTCTGTTGGAAGCTTCCCCGGCGCGTTCGGTGAGCCGGGAGTGAACCACTCCCGGCAATCGGTCGTAGGGGTGGCGAGGCCAGGCCCTCGCACCGCGTTGTGCGCTGCCAAAGCCGTGCCTCAGCGCCACGCACACTCACTACGACTCCTTTGGGGGCTCAATGCATCGTTTGCGACGCCGTCTTGCCGAGATACGGCGTAAGGCGGTGGCTGCGGCGGCCGTGACCGCCGCTTCGACTTCTCTCATGTCCGGCGGAGCAGTATCCGCAGCCGCGACGGACAGCTCCGCACAGGGCTCCGGCTTCCGTTACGTCGCCCTTGGCGACTCCTACGCATCGGGCCAAGGTCTGGGCAGCCCGACGAACGTCGCATGCAACCGGTCCTCGATCAACTATCCGTCGCTGCTCGCCGGCGTCTACAAGGCCGAGCTCAAAGACGTCACCTGCAGCGGTGCCACCACGCGTTCGCTGTGGAACCCCCAGGACTCGGCCCCGCCACAGGTCAATGCCCTCACCAAGGACACCGACCTGGTCACCGTTTCGCTCGGTGGCAACGACTTCGGGTTCGCCAGCGTCCTCGAGAAGTGCGTGCTGGCCACGCTGAGCGGCACCGTTTGCAAGGACGCGCTCAAAGCAGCTGGCTACGACTTCGACGACGGCCTGATCCTGCTGGGTTGGCGCATCCGCGACATGCTGACCGACATCCACAAGCGCAGTCCCGACGCGCGCGTCGCCGTGGTTGGCTATCCGAACCTGTTCCCGGCCACGGGCAACGGCTGCAACTTCTCCTCCGTGCCGCTGGCCAAGGGTGACCTGACCTACCTCGACGGCCTCACAAAGCGGCTCAACACGATGCTGCGCAGTCAGGAGGAACAGGGCGGCGCCGT
The DNA here is from genome assembly GCF_052245575.1 of Streptomyces sp. 2A115. Taxonomy (NCBI): domain Bacteria; kingdom Bacillati; phylum Actinomycetota; class Actinomycetes; order Kitasatosporales; family Streptomycetaceae; genus Streptomyces; species Streptomyces sp. 2A115. Next base: position 18,759 of record NZ_JBQQCG010000078.1, read on the forward strand.
CTACGCGGACACCTACACGGCGTTCAAGGGCCACGACATGCGCCAGCCCCGGGACGAGGCGTGGGTCGGACCGCTGTTGCCGCTGACGAACCGTTCCGCGCACCCCTCGCGCACCGGGCACATGGTCATGGCCGACCAGATCCAGCGGGCCCTGAAGCAGGCCTAGCCACTCTTGTCCGACGCCCACCGACGCCCACGGAGTGCGGATTTCCACGTCGTGACGACCGCCGAAACCGCCACTTCGGGGAGTCGGTGCGGCGGCGGTCGCGGCTATCGTGCGGGCGAACCGGACTGTGCTTCGGCCACCTCCAGGTAGGCGAGATGGGCGCCCCGGTCTGCCGGCGCCCAGGGTTCGAAACGTCGCGGACACCTGCTGATGACGCTTCCACCGAGTGGACGCCCCCTTCCCAACGGACCGCGAGAGCCGGTGTCAGCCGGTAGGCAGGCCGCCTCGTGGCGATCACGTGGCTCCACGAGCCATCACAAACGCGCCCTGGCGACGGTGGCCTACACACCCAAGCGTCCCTTGGGGGAAGAGCGGCCTGGGGCCACCGGTGCCTGAACTCGTGCACCCCAAGAGGCCGGCGGGGAGCAATTCCGGCGGGGGGTCAGGCATTGGCACGGCATCACAGGGGTGCGCTGAGTACCAACCGAGCAGTCTTCCGGTCTGGGAAATGAGCAGCTGCCAGCAGGCACCGACAACATGGTGACCACTACAAAGGGAGATCATATGACCGCCGTTTTCGTCCACGGGGTTGCCGAGACAGGCGAACTCTGGGAGGAGGTTCGAAGTCATCTCGACACCGACAGCATCGCGCTCCGCCTGCCCGGATTCCGTGCCCCGGCGCCGGAGGGATTCGGTTTCGGCATGGACAACTACGTCGAGTGGCTGGCCGACGAGCTCCGCCGGCTCCCCGGCCCGATCGACCTGGTGGGCCACGACTGGGGTGCCCTGCTGACCTACCGGATTGCCACGGCGTACGACGTCCCGCTGCGCAGCTGGGCCGCCGATGTCGCGAGCATCCTCCACCCCAACTACGTCTGGCACGACATCGCACGGATCTGGCAGACACCGGGCGAGGGCGAGGCGTTCAACGAGACCGCGCGGACCCTCTCCCCGGACGACCCAATGAGCGCCGCGGGCCTGATGAGGTCTCTCGGTGTGCCGCCGGCCCACGCGCTGGCAATGCACCAGCGCTTCGACGAGACCATGGGTAACGCCATCCTCGCGCTCTACCGTTCCGCGCTGCCCAACCCGTGGGCGCACTGGAGCGCTGACCTCGACAAGACAGCCGCACCGGGCCTTGTACTCATCGCGCCCGATGACCCCTTCGACGACGGTGAGGTGTCCCAGGACATCGCCCACGATCTGGGGGCCGAGGTGCGGGTCCTCGAAGGGGTCGGACACTGGTGGATGCTGCAGGACCCTGCGGGAGCGGCCGCGGCGCTGCGCGATTTCTGGCTCTCCGTGGACGACCGGAGCTGACCCGGCGGAGTCCGGCACGTCCCGGCTCAGCTCGGCGTCCATGCAGTGCTGTTTGTGACGGCTGCCGCGGGGCTCATTCCCGCCCACCGTCAGCTGCTTCGTGCCGTCCGGGCGTGTCAGTGAGCCGATTGGGGCAGGGTTCAGGCCCGGTGGCAGCGAGGCGCCGCCCGCAGGGGCTGGGGGGGGGCAGAGCTTCGCGCAGTTGCCCAGGCAAGCCGACTTGGGGGGCTTGGGGGGCTTGGGGTTGTCCTTGGTGAAGCGGTAGAGAGTGAAACCGGTGGCGTCGGTGACGATCGGACCGAGCTTGGCTTGTTGGTCAACGTAAGCGTTCCGGCGGAAGCCGCGCCATTCGCCTCGGGGGCCTCGGCCGCCGGAGCCGTCGCCTTCGCCGAAGCTGTCGCCGAGTCGCTGGACTACCCGTCGCCTCATCGGTGCTGGACACGCAAGCAGTGGTCATTGTGAGCGCGACAAACGTCAGGGCCCCAGTACTCCAGGTCTTCACATTCATCCACCTTCCTCGTAGCTCCCGGCGGAAGCGGGTGTCCGGACGCTGCTACGAGCAAAGACGAGGAGAAGTTCAGCCGCTGTCAGCAACTCGCGCCGGAGCCACGGAGGTTCGAGCAAGCAAGCCCATGCACGTCTTCGGCCTACGAACCCATGCCCAAACCACGCGGCAACCGCGACCGGGTTCGCGGCGTCCTCCGCTGATCCGTCAGGGTGCGGGCCATGCGGTCGGCGGAAGGGGTTCGAGCTGGGAGCCTGGATCGAGGGACTCCGCGTCTCGTGCGCACGAGGTGGAGGTGGGCTGGAACTCGGTGAGGTGTGTGCTGGTCATCGGTTGTCGGGCCGCACTGGCCGGAGGAATGGTGGTGGGTGCGTTGACCCAGCGCGTTCGCGTCGAGGTGTCGCCCCGGGAGATGCCGTGGGACGTGTCACCCGGGAAGGTCCGCCGACGGCAGTGCGAAGTTGTTGTCGAAGACGTGGTCGGGGTCGTAGCGCGACTTGAGGACCATGAGTCGGTCCAGTACGGCTCCGGGAAAGGCGTCCTGCAACTGTCGTCGTCCGGTGCCTGTTTCGAAGCTGAGGTAGAGCCCCTTCAGGTGCGGGTAGACCCGCTCCCATTGCTGGTCCAGGGCGTCGCGCCGTGCGGGCACGGTGGCGGCCATCAGCGAGAAGTTCTGCGTGCGGTGGGCGTAGGCCATGGCCGTCGCGGGCGTGTCGTTGACCGCTCCGCCGACGGACCGCAACTGCACCATGGGGGCCTTTCCAGCCACCAGCACCGATGCGATGGCTGCGGCGGCAGGCTCGGTGATGTGCTCCAACAGCCCGGACCGCGACACCGTGAGCGGCTGCTGCGCGTAGTGGGCCGCGTGGGCGGTCGGTACCAGCCGGTGGTACGGAGTGACGAAGGCCTGCCTCTGCAGCACGGGGCCGGCGGACAGAACGGGTGTCAGCGCCTCCAGGGCCATCTCGGTGTCTGTGCCCGCGTGCACGGTCATCGTCTGGGCGACGGGCTTTCCATCCGGACCCCTCATAAGGGTCAGGAAGCTGGTGACCGTTCTGGGCGCCGCCGTCACGGCGGCCCCCCACCGGGTCAGGAACGCGGCTGTGTCCGCGGCGTCGAAAACGGTCACCGCGGCGATCACGTCGCCCATTGGCATCGCCTGGAACTCGAACGCGGTGGCAACCCCGAAGTTGGCTCCCGCGCCGCGTACCGCCCAGAACAGGTCCGGGTCGTGATCGGCGTCGGTCCGCACCCGGGAACCGTCCGCCAGGACAAGCTCAGCCGCGCGCATGTGATCGACGGTCAGGCCATGCAGCCGGGACATGAGGCCGAGACCGCCGGCGGTGGCCAGCCCGCCGACTCCGACGTCCCCGGTGTCCCCCGAGGACAGCGCCAGCCCGTAGGGCGCGAGTGACGCGGCGACGTCTCCCCAGCGGGCCCCCGCTGACACACGCACCAGACCGGATCGGGCGTCGAGCACCTGCACGGCGTTGAGTCCGGAAAGGTCGACGACGATGCCGCCGTCGTTGGTGGAGCGGCCGCTGATGCCGTGTCCTCCGCTGCGCACCGTCAGGGGTACGCGTGCGGTGCGGGCCTGAGCCAGGGCGGCGGCGATGTCGTGGGGTGTGCGGACGCGCAGCACTGCGGCCGGTGATCCGGTGCGGGTGTAGGTGTGCCGCACGTTCTCGTAGTCGCTGTCGCCCGGTCGTGTCGCGAGGGCGGCGAGGCTGTCGGGGAGGGAAATCAGGGGGGCTGGTGGTGGGTTGTCGGTGGTGCGCATGGATGCCTCCGGTTCTCCGTGTGGGTACAGGGGTCCGCATGTGTCCTTTACTGTGGCGGGGTTGTCCGCACGCCGTGGCCGCGGGTGATCAGGTACTGCAGCGGGGCGTCGGCGTGAGAACCGCTGTGGGCGATGAGACGGCCCGCCTGCGTGCCGAGGTCTTGGGCACTGAACCAACCGGGGTTGTCCACGCCTGTCGCTGTACGTGGGCGGGTACGGACGGGACCGATGATGAGCTCGTACACGCGCGGACCGGCGCCGTCGAGTTCTGCCGTGAGCGAGCGCACCAGCGACTTCTTCGCCGCGTTGGTGGCTCCCACGAGGGCGGCGAACGGGTAGGGGATGTCCGCGCTGAATCCGCTCAGATGCACCAGTGCTCCGTGCCGGGACAGCAGCGGGGTGAGCGTACGCAGTGCGTGGAAATGGCTGGTCAGGTTCGACTCGATCATGTCCTCCCACTCGGCATCGGAGGTGTCGAGGATGCCGGTGCGCTGTGGGTTTCCCCAGTCGCCGATCGAGATGACGGCGCCGTCGAAGGGTCCGTGCGAGGACAGCTGAGCGCGCACCGTCCCGCTGTCGGCGTCACCGACATTGACCGTGTGGGTGAGCAGGGTGCCGGGCCCGGCTTCCTTGACGTGGTCGGCGAGCCTGGCCAGTCGCTTCTCGTTGCGACCGGTGGCTACGACGGTGGCTCCTTGGCGAAGCAGCGCGAGGGTCATGCCCTCGCCGACGCCACCGGTCGCACCCGCCACCAAAACGGTCCGGCCGGACAGCAGCCGGTCCTCCTGTGTGCCGCTCATGGAGCGAGGTCCTTTCTGTGTGGGCGGGCCGATTCCCGCAACGGGGGTGATTGGCCGGTGCTCGCGTCAGCCGTCTCAGACGCCGGCGGTGGCGCGCTTGCCCTGCTCGAGGGCATTGACGTAGGAACGGGCGCTCATCGCCATGGCCGGGACGTTCTCCTGCATCAGGCGCATGCGGTGCGGAGCGTCGTGGAACTTGGGCTCGAGCTGGAATTCGGCGGCCAGGGAGAACCACGTCACGGGGACGGCACCGGCCTGGATCATGCGCTGAACCGCCGTGTTGTGCGCCTCGACGGTGAGGCTGGCGGAGGCGTCGACCGCGACATGGACGCGGTAGTCCTCGCGCAGTCCGCCGAGCACGGTCTGCAGCACGCAGCCGTCCGTGGCAATACCGCCGATCACCAGGTTCGGACGGTTCTCCGCCCGGACCGCCTGTGCGAACGGCTCGTCCAGGAAGGCGTTGAAATCTCTGGTGCGCTCGATCACCGGGTGGTCACCGATGACGTCCAGCAGCTCTGGGTACAGCGGACCGGACGGCTTGGTCGACTGGCCGTTGGTCACGACGAGGCCGCTTTCGTACCACTTCGCCGTCTTGGCCAGCCCCGAGGCGTTGTTGATGTGTTGGGCAAGGTCGTGAGAGCCGAGGATGTTCGCAAAACCGACGGCGTAATCGACGAGGACGACGGTGGTGTTGGCCGGGGTGAGGGGCTCAGGTGCCATGACGGGCCTTCTTTCTGGTGCAGTGGTGGGCAGCAGCTGTTCGGTCACCGAGCGGACCCACTGAGCACCACTAGTGACCAACTGGTCATTAATGACCCTACGGACCTCCCGCACTAATGTCCAGCCGATCACTTAACAGTGCCGTAAAAAGCGTAAGAAAAGGGATGTAGGGCACAAAATATTAAACGAAATGGAGTCCCATAGTGTCCACTCGGTCAACTAATTAGTAACCTTGCGTATACTCAAAGCATGGACACGCCACCCACGAACCTCCCCGACCAGGACGTCGTCCCGGTCAAGAAACGCAGGCGGGACCCCGAAGCGAGCAGGGCCGCCATCCTCGAAGCCGCCCGTGCCGCCTTCGCCGAACTCGGCTACGCCAAGACGACCATCCGCGACGTTGCGCGCCGGGCCGGAGTGACCCACGGCCTGGTCCTGCGGCACTTCACATCAAAGGAACAGCTGTTCCTTGCCGCAGTCCCCAGCCCCCGCACACTCATGGCAGAAGTGGTCGGCGACCCCAAGACCCTCCCGGCACGCATCGCCCGGTCCTACGTCCGGCGCATGGCCCAGAGCGCAGGCAGCGACCCGTTCGTGGCCATGCTGCGTGCGGTGGCCTCGGAGGAAGAGACCGCCAAACGGCTGTTCACCGCGATGCAGGAAGACAGCCTGGAGATGTACCGGCAAGTGATCCCCGGCCCGGAACTACCGGAACTACCGGAGCGCGTGGCGTCAGTGGGGGCGTACCTCATCGGAGTGACGTTCTCTCGGTACCTCTTCAAAAGCGGCCCGCTGGCCGAGATGACAGACGAACAACTCGTCCAGCACCTCACCCCCAACCTGCGCCACATCCTTATGGCCTGAAAGTCGCCTCGTCCTCGGCCGCCCCCTGGCCGGGGCCCCCGATGTCCACGGCGACGGCCAGCGGCGGCGACAGGCTGAGGCAGAGCACCCGCTGCGCCCCTCGGGCAGCAGAGCGAGGAGCTCCGCCGGCGACATCGCATGGTGGTCCGGCAGCGGCTGGTCCAAGTCGGCGACGGCCCACACGAAAAGCGACCTTCATGGCAGGTGAAGCCGACCTCGGCGAGCGACCCAAAGGATCATGCAGGTGGTGGTGGCGTGGGCGATCAGTTTGCCCTGATCGTCGAGCACCTTGCCTTCGGCGGTCGCGGTGCGGCGGCCGGCGTGGATGACCGTGCCCTCGGCGGCGAAGGTCTGGCCGTCGGTGCGGGCGGCGCGGATGAGACGCAGAGCCTTGTTGCAGGTGTAGCCCGCGATGGCGACATGCTCCTTGTCGCCACGGATCTTGGCGAAACGACGGCCGTCGGTCTGGATCTGGATGCCGCAGTTGTTCTCGCACAGGATGCACGCGCCCTTGTGCCAGGTGGCGGTGCCGGCCGTCATCGGCCCTGTCTCCTCAGGCGGTGGACGGCTGGGGCAGCCCCGTTCCCGACGGAGAGAGCCCAGAGCGCGGGGTGTGCGGTTCGGTGAGGTATGGGGTCAGCCGAGCGGGTTGGTGGTGTCGCGAAGGGTGGCCAGGGCGGGGGCGTACATGCGGGACTTGATGGTGCCGAGCGTGTCGCCGGCCTTGGCCACCTGTGCCTGGGCGATCTCGATAGCGGTGGAGCGCACGGCGTCCTCGGTGACCGCCCGGTCGACGATGCCGGCCGCTGCGGCGTCGGAGCCGCCGTAGCGGTGAGCGGTGAGCATGGCCTCGTGGGCGGTCTGCGGCGCCAGCCGGGACTGGATGAGAGCGGCCATGCCGGGGGTGAAGGGGATGTTGATGTCCGCTTCGGGCAGGCACCAGAAGCCGCGGTCGGCGCGCATCACGCGGAAGTCGTGGGCGAGGGAGAACATCGCGCCGGCGGCGAAGGTGTGCCCCTGCAGCGCGGCCACCGTGATGACCGGCAGCGACAGCATCCGCGCGAACAGCTCATGGACCGAGACGACGTAGTCGTGGTACTGGTCACCGTGGGCGAACAGCCAGTCCAGGTCGAGCCCGTTGGAGTAGAACTTGCCGGTGGCGGCGGTGACCAGGGCGCGGGGACCTTCCGCCTTCTCCACCTCGTCGAGCGCGGCACCGACGGCAGTGAGCCAGTCGGGGTGGAAACGGTTCTCTCCGTCTCCGAGGTCGAGGACGAAGATGTTGTCGTGGCGGTCGACCGAGGGCATGGCGATTCCTTCGAGGTGAGCTGACTGGGCGAAGTGGCCGCGGCTATGGCCGAGGGCCGGGTTCGGTGCTGGGGCGGTCGCGCAAGGTGTGGAGGAGCAGGTCGTGGATCTCGGCGGCGGCGGCTTCGATCGGGGCGGTGCTCTGCTCGGCCCGGCACATGATCACCGCGCCTTCGACCGCGGCGATGATGAAGGCGCCCAGCCGACGGCTGCGTTCCTCGGTCAGGCCGTGCCGGACGAACAGGCCCGCGAGGGCCTCCTGCCAGCGGGCGAAGACAGCGGCTGCCGAGAGGGCGAGCTGGGGTGCGTCGTCGTTGGTCTCGACGGCCACCGCCACGATCGGGCAGCCGGCCCGGAAGCCGCTCTCCACGAGCCGGTCGCGCCACAGCGCGAAGAACGCGTCGACGGCCTCCACCGGGTCGTCCGCCTGCATGGCGGCGTTGATCAGGCCCGCGATGAAGTCCCCCGCCAGTGCCACCGCCTCGTCGATGAGCTGAGTCCGCCCGCCGGGGAAGTGGTGATACACCGAGCCCCGTGGGGCTCCGCTGTGTGCGAGCACACGGTCGACGCTGGTCGCGTTCGCCCCGTACTCACGCAGCAGAACGGCAGCACTGAGGGTCATCCGGCCACGGCTGTCACGCTTGCGCGGGCTCATCCGCCCCCCTCCTCATGGCGACGTGGCCCGCCGAGCGAGCTACCTGTCGGTAACTTATGGGGTATGGCATAGAACATGCAAGGGGGTTGAAGCGGTCATTAATTAGACCGGTGTGGAGTGGGACCCGTCATGAGCTGCGCAACTCCTGTCTCAAGGCGGAGGAATGAGTGGGGCGTTGGTGAACCTGTTGGCCTGTCAGCTCGTTGTGGCAGCGCGTCGCGATGGTGTCAGGAACGCGGACGGTAGCAACGAGGCATGACCGGAGGCATCGGGGCGCACATGTGCTCGCGACGTCCGCACCCGCCGGCACACCGACAGCGTTGCGGGCCGAAGCTCCTCCCCCAGGGTCTTTCCTTGCCAGGACACCTGAACTGGCCTGACGCGTAAGGACAGTTCAGGTGTCCGGCGTAACCTGCGCAGTGGAGCCGGAATCTCACGGAGAGACTTTTTTCATGGCAACGAGCAGTCCCAGCGGCGTCATCGCCGACACTCTGGCCGCCGGACGCGACCGGGTGTTCGTCGGGCGTCAAGCCGAACTCTCGCTGTTCAAGGCCGCCCTGGCCGGTGACACAAGGGCGTACCCCGTCCACTACCTGTACGGCCCCGGCGGCATCGGAAAGTCGACGCTGCTGCGCCGCTTCGTCCAGGAAGCCCGCCAGGCGGGCCGCGACGTGATCGAAGTGGACGGCCGGACGCTCACGCCCACTCCCGAGGGATTTCTGGAGGCGGCGGGGAAGGCCTTGAGCACACCGGACGCAGTGCTGCTGGTGGACACCTTCGAGAGGTGCCAGGGCCTTGAGGGCTGGCTGTGGGAACGTTTCCTGCCCCAACTGCCGATGGGGGCGATCGTGGTCGTGGCGGGGCGCCTCGCCCCCGATCCGCGCTTGACCGCCGACCCGGGGTGGGACGGCCTGCTTCACGTCACCTCATTGCGTAATCTCATGCCCAGGGATGCCGCCGCCTTCCTCACGGCACGCGGCGTGCCACTGCACACGCACGAGGCGCTGCTGTCTTTCACCGGCGGCAACCCGCTGGCGCTCACGCTGGCCGCCTCCCTGGCCATGAAGGACGCAACCACCACCCCCAACTGGAAGCCAAGCCGGGACGTCATCCCCACGATGCTGCCCCAACTCATCGGGGACACGCCGAGTCCCCGGCACCGCAAGGCCCTGGAGATCTGCGCGCACGCCCACGTCACCTCCGAGTCGCTGCTGCGGGCTCTCATGGATGGCGATGCCCCGGAGCTGTTCTCCTGGCTCCGCGCCCAACCGTTCGTGGAGACGACCGCTGCCGGTGTTTTCCCGCACGATGCCGTGCGGGAAGCGCTGGAGGCGGATCTGCGCTGGCGGGACCCGGACGGCTTCGCCGCCATGCACGAGCAGATACTGCGGTACTTCATCGCCCAGATCCGTACGGCATCCGAAGCGAAGATGCTCCAGGCCACGGGTGCCTTGATCTATCTCTACCGGGCCGACCGGCGCATGTCGGAGTTCAACGACTGGCGGGAAGTCGGACAGGTAGTGGAGCAGCCCTACGAACCGGCCCTTCGTGAGCGGGTCTTGGAACTCGCAGGCGCGGCCGAGGGGGAGCAATCGCCGCGTTCTGGCTGGACGCCAGCCCAGGGCCTTCTATGTGTACCGCTCGACCCACACCAATGAGGTCGTCGCGTTCTTCGCATGGCTACGGCTGGAGGAACCGGAGGGCGTGGACATCGACCCCATCGTCGCGGCAGCGTGGCGGCATGCGCGCGCGGCTGGGCCCGTCAGGCCCGGCGAACACCTGGGCCTGGTCCGTTTCGCTGTGTATCCCGAGGTGTATCAGTTGCCCTCGGCCCCGATGACTCACATGCAGTGGCGGGCAACCGGAGAGATGATCCGAGCCGACCGGCTTGCCTGGTCCCACATCGTGATGCAGGACAACGGCTATTGGGACTCCCACCTCGGCGACATCAACATGGTCCCGGTCGACGAGCGGCCCGAGGTCGCGGGCCACCGGTACGCGCTGTTCGGCCATGACTGGCGCGCGCAGCCCGCCGACCCGTGGCTGCGGGAGAAGTCTGCCGCGGTGCTGTCGGGCTCTTCCATGGCGCAGGCGCGGGTCTCACCTCGCGGCGAACTTGTCGTACTGTCCCGCCCCGAGTTCGACATGGCGATCCGGGAAGCGCTGCGTACACTCCGCGACACCAAGACGCTCTCCGGCAATCCCCTCAACCGCAGCCGCATCGTCCTCGAGAGCGGGCGCGATCTGTCCGAAGTGCTCCAGCAAGCCGCCGAGACACTGCTGGACGAGCGGGGCGGCGAAAAGCGCCACTGGGCCGTGACCGTCACCTATTTTCGCGGGAGTCCCACCCAGGAGACGGCGGCTGAGCGCCTTGGGTTGCCGTTCAGTACCTATCGCCGCCACCTTACGTCCGCGATCGAGCGCATCAGTGACCTGCTGTGGCACCACGAACTGCGGGGCGAAGCCATTCCTTTCCCGGAGCGGAGTGAGCCAACGCCCTGACGGCGCAACGCGTGGGCTCTTGAACCGGATCCTGCGGTCGCCGATCCCCACGGCAGCAAAAGGAAGCTGCGCCCCGAGAGGCTCGCGTCCAATCCCCTCCGGCGCAGCCGCCTCTTGTTCGAGCCCTGCGGCAGTCCGCGGACCGTACCGGAGCAGGACCCGCTGTTGCGGCGGTGGGGCGGTTGCCCAGTGGCCGCGCTGCCCGAAGCCGGGCGCGCGCTCGGCTTCGGGCACACGCTCGGCTTCGGCCCTGGGACGAGGACACCGCACCCGTGACGCGTATGTCACCGGCGAAGACCCGGCGCCCATGGCCCTGCGGTCTCTTGGGGAGGTGGGCTCACCGCCCGCGCGTCTCAGCTGGCGGAAAGCGCAGCCGCGACGTCCTTGCGCAGGGCCGGGAGGTCGCCGTACATCACGGTGCCGGGGCACTCGGTGGCCAGCCAGTCTTTGTGGCCGCTGATCAGCTGGACTTTCTTGGTGACGCCGTTGACCGGGTTGACGAAGGTGACGGCGGCCTGAGGGTCGAAGCCGTGATAGCCGGACAGGGCCGCCAGCAGCTTGGTGCACGACTGGCGGGCCGCTGCCGTCGGGCCCTGGCCGGTGAAGGTTCCGAGCAGGGCGATGCCGAGGTTGCCCGAGTTGTAGCCGGCGGCGTGGAAGGCGGTCACCATCTTCTTGTCGACGTTGTGGGCCGGGAGGCCGTCCGTGCCGGAGTAACGGCCTTCGTAGACGCGGCCCGCCTCGTCGATCAGGAAGTGGTAGCCGATGTCGCCCCAGTCGTTCACTATCGCGTGGAGGTAGTAGTAGGCCCGGATGGTGGCTGCCGGGTCGGGGTCGCCGTTCGCGCCGGCCGTGTGGTGCACGGTCAGCGTCTGGGCCGGGTAGTAGGTCTGCGGCGAGTTCTCGGTGCCGTCCGCCTTGAAGCGGAGGGACTCGTCGGCGCCCCATCCGGCCCGGGTGATGTACTCGACTCCCTGGAACGACGCGGTCTCCGTGGCAACGGAAACGTTGAAGGTCGGGCCGTTCAGCGTGTCGATGGCAGTGGAGCGTACGTTGGTCGCCCCGTCCGGCACCTTGAGTTCGTACCCGGCGGCCCCGCCCGTGGGCACCAGCACGCTCGCTCTCTTCGCCGGGTCCCCGGCGTCCCCGTCGGCCCCGGCCGCGCAGACCGGCTGCAGCGTCTTCCACGCGCCGGCCTTGCCGTCCTGGTCGAGCAGTCGGATGGCGGCGCCCCGCTGGGCCCCGGTCCAGGTGACACCGACGTACTCGACGGGGAAGTCCGACTCCACGGCCCGCGCGGCGGCACCCGAGAAGGTCTTGGCCCGGGTACGGGGCACACGCTCCGTGCGCGTTGCGGCCTTGGCCGTGTCGGCGGAGGCGAAGACCGGCACCGCGACGGCGGCGCCGGCCGCGACACCGGCCGCTCCGAGGACGCTACGGCGGGTCAGCACACGCTTCTTGTGACGCAAGGATTGGTCCCTTCATGTCGTGCATGGTGTGGCGAACGTGACTCCCTCGACTCCCACGTCACGCGTGGGCAGGGGAAGCGGGCGGAAAGCGTTTGCCACTCTGTACTCACTCCGCAAACGAAGGCTCAGCGGCAACGGTTCGGTGGGAGGCGGCCCTCGTCAGCGACCGAGGCGTGCGATCGTCGGCCACCGGCCGCTGGACCTGCACGTCTCCACGCCCGCCGGCCTCCGAGTGAACTGCGTCTCATTGGACCGGCACCGATGTTTCTGGCGTTGTGGCGCATGCCGCACCGCGGTCCGTGACGGCCTCCGCGGCGCGGGGCGGAGCGCAGTTGAGCGGACGTCACCGTCCTGGACGGGGAGCCGGACCTCCCTCGTGACGTGCCTCGCACGCGGCACGCCGTCCCGACCCTCGGATGAACCGGACCGGCCGGGGACGATGGCCAAGCGGGCTTGACCTCAGCGCCGTCAGCCGTGGCCGCCAGGCTTCCGCGGGCGGGGAATCGTCCGCCCGGAGGGGACGCTCCCGGCCCCCTCGACAGCCGCGCACGCACCGGACATGGTCAGGCCGCTTCGCGCAGCGGCCCGTAGCTGCGCTCCCACAAGCGGTGTGCCCCATGCCGCAGCATCAGGTTGCGTACCGCCGGATGCAGATTCCGGGTCCGGCCCCGTACCCGCGTCTGTTGAGCGTGTCCTCCCCGAGCCTGACGGTGAGCTTCAGGTCGAGGCGGTGGAGGTCGGGGACGAGGACATCCAGTCGTGCAGGTCCTCCCAGGTGGCGTCAGCGCCGACAAAGGCCTGATAGGCCGCCCGTACGGCGAGACAGGCATAGCGGTACAGGAAGGGGAGCCGCAGGCCCTGCCAGAAGTGGCAGGTCTCGTGGAAGAAGACTTTGGGGCTGGCCCGGGTCTGGAGTTCAGCCGCGGCGCGCAGGGCCGAGACGTCCTTTCGACCGGCGAGGAGGGCGTCTACGCCCGGTGCCCGTTCCTCGAAGCGCACATGCATGGAACAGATGAACATGCACAGGTCAACATGTGATCCGATGCGCATAGCTCCCCCTCGGCACGCCACGGCAGTGGCGGCGCCCCTCGCTTCGTAATGCTCGCGATTGAGGCCGTCAGCCAGGGTGACGGCGATGCCGGAACATGGAAGGTTGCCGCCCCGGTCACAGTGGTGCCCGGGCAGAGGCGCGAGAGTCTCCGTCCACGCGCCTCTTGGCGACTCGGCACCGCACCCAGCGGGCAACGGGATGCCGCCGAACGACGCAGGTGAACGGTCGCGCGGGCACATTTTGAAAGAACTTAGGCGCCGCTGTCGATCCAGCCACGTCCCGTTCGACATCCTCATGTAGGACGCATCGCCAGGAGGCGACAGGACCTGATGAGGGAACATATGGATCAGCTGCTGCGAGTGCAGAACTTCACCGTCTCGAGCGACGGCGTCGCCGCCGGCGAGGACCAGAGCCTGGAGCGGCCTTTCGGCCATCACATCGATCCGGGCAGGCTCTTCGCCTGGGCCGGCGCCACGGCGAGCTGGCCCAACCGCACCGAGCCAGGGGGAAGCCGGGGCCTCGACGACTACTTCACCCGGGACTTCAGCCACAACATCGGCGCCGAGATCATGGGCCGCAACAAGTTCGGACCCCAGCGCGGCCCGTGGCACGACCACGAGTGGCGCGGCTGGTGGGGTGACGAGCCGCCCTTCCACACGCCGGTGTTCGTCCTCACCCACCACAAGCGTCCATCGTTCACTCTCTCCGACACCACGTTCCATTTCGTGGACGGCGACCCCGCCACCGTTCTCGCGCAGGCACGGGAGGCCGCGCAGGGCAAGGACGTCCGGCTCGGCGGCGGCGTGACCACCATCCGGGAGTTCCTCGACGCCGACCTCGTCGACACCATGCATGTGGCCGTCTCACCGGTGAAGCTCGGGTCCGGGCTACGCCTCTGGGACTCGCCCGAACAGCTGATGGACCGGTTTCACATGGAGGTCGTGCCCAGCCCGAGCGGCATGACGCACCACCTTTTCTGGCGCAAATGACACGAGAGACAACGCGGGAACCTCAGCACGGCCGACGCGAGCGTTCCAGCAGGTGAACGCGTAGTTGTGGGCGAGTTACCACTGCAGACCCCGGTACTCGCCCACAACCACCAACCACACGTGCAGCAGACCTGCCGGCTGTTGTGCGCCTCAAGGACAGCCCCTAACTGAACAGACCCGCATACGGCCCGGCGGGCCCTGACCCCGGCCGGCCGCACCCGCACTGCCGGAAAGCGCGAGCGCATCGGCCCACCAGAGCCTTCCCGCCAGGGCACCTCGGTGAACGCCTGCCGTCCGTGGCCGGCGGCCAAAACAGACACAGGGGACGGCTTGTGCCGGGAGCCGGGCTGCGGCTTGCGGCCGTTTCCGGACCACGCCGGGGCGGTGGGTCGCACGTCGTGCGGGTGGACGCTCACGTCCGAACGGACGGCCACGACATAGCTGATGCCCCGCTCGCTCAGGCCGTCGCGGAAGTCGGCGTACCTCGCGGTGGCCTTACCGAGCCCGGAGTTCGAGCCGGTGACAAACGCGCGCTTTCCAGTGAGATTGAGGTATTCGTACCTGCTTCCCACTCTTATGCATTCGAAGACTTCTTCCATGTTGGGACGATCATGATGGGTTGCTCGGTGGGGCTCCCCGGCCGGAGGTCAGACAGTGATCGTCTTGTACTCGGTGTAGGTGCCGAGCCCGACCGCCCCGTACTCACGCCCGATGCCGCTGGCCTTGAAGCCGCCGAACGGGCCGTCGAAGGCGACCGAGGCGCCATTGACGGTGATGGTGCCGGTGCGGACACGGCGAGCGACGGCCAGGGCGTGCTCGTCGTCACAGGACCAGACGCCGCCGGAGAGGCCGTACTCCGAGTCGTTGGCGATGCGGACGGCGTCGTCCTCGTCGTCGTAGGCGATGACCACCAGGACCGGGCCGAAGATCTCCTCCTGGGCGATGCGCATGGAGTTTTCGACGTCGGCGAAGACGGTGGGCGTGACGTAGTTGCCCTTCTCCAGGCCCTCGGGAATCTGCGGGCCGCCGGTGACCAGGCGGGCGCCCTCCTCAATGCCAAGCTGGATGTAGTTGCGGACCCGCTCCTGCTGGTCGGGGCGGATCATCGGGCCGATGAAGGTGTCGGGGTCGTTGGGGTCGCCGACCTTCAGCGACTCCACCAGGTCCTTGAGCCCGGCCACGACCTCCTCGTACCGGCTGCGCGGGGCCAGGATCCTGGTCTGGGCGATGCACGACTCGCCGTTGTTGAGCAGGGAGCCGAACTTCACGCCCGCGACGGCCTTCTCGATGTCGGCGTCGGGAAGGATGATCGCGGCGGACTTGCCGCCCAGCTCCAGGCTGACCCGCTTGAGCTGCTCACCCGCGATCGAGGCGATGCGGCGGCCCGCCCGGGTCGAGCCGGTGAAGGCGATCTTGTCGACCTCCTGGTGCGAGACCAGGTACTCACTGGTCTCCCGGTCCGCGGGCAGGACGCTGATCACGCCCTCGGGCAGACCCACCTGCTCAAGGAGCTCGGCCAGGAAGCCCATGCTCAGCGAATTCTCCGGGGACACCTTCAGGACCACGGAGTTCCCGGCGACCAGGGAGGGGATGATCTTCGAAGTGGCCGAGGAGAAGGGCGAGTTCCACGGGATCACGGCGGCCACGACGCCGATCGCCTCGCGGCGCACCACGCTGCGCAGCGGGGACGCCGGGTCGGAGGACACGAGCGTCTCCTCCCAGCCGAACTCCTCCGCCGCCTTGAGGTAGGCGTTCGCCTGCCGGGTCAGGCCGGGCTGGCCGGCGCGGGTGAACCAGCCTGCCGAGCCGTTCTCCAGCGAGATCAGGCGCGCGATCTTCTCGGCGTTCTCCTCGCGCAGTGCGTTGAAGCGACGCAGGACCGCGATGCGCTCCGTCGGCGGGGTCAGGCGCCACTCGCCCGCCTCGAAGGACGCCCGTGCCGCGGCAAGCGCGCGGTCGATGTCCGCCGGCTGGGCCTGCGCGGCACGGCCCACCAAGGACTGGTCGTGCGGTGAGGCGATGTCGAGCAGCTTCGGGTTGCTCGGCTCGGCCCAGGTACCTCCGATGAAGAGCCGGTCATAGGTGATCATGTGCTTTCTCTCTTCCGGTGCGCTGTCGGTGCTTGCGAATCAGCTCGGTCAGCCTTTGAGGCCCTAACTGCCACCTTAATGTAGCAGTTCCAATCAGTAAACGCACATCGATGTGGTTCTAGGCAGCCTAATGCTCCACATGGGCGATACTCTTGAAGGATGAGAGCCGACGCAGCACGCGATCTGGCAGCCGTCCTGACCACCCGGGGCACGTATGTTCCCCGCCGATCCCGGCGTGAGTCTCACGAGCATCGCCGCCGAGGCAGGTGTCGACCGGCGTACCGTCTACCGGCGCTTCACCAACCGCGAGGAGCCGCTCGCGGCCATTTACGAAGCCCGGCTCTCGGCCATCGAGCAGGCCCTTGCGGACGCACACCTGCGTGAAGCCCCCGCCGCCGTCGCCCTGCACCGCTATGTCGAGAACATCGTCGCCATCGACCGGACCCGGCCAGTGGATCTCGCCCGCATGCTCACCGACGGCGATGTCCGCCGGCGCAGGGACGTTTGCCTCGCCGAGGTCGACGCCTTTCTGCGACGCGCCGCCGAGGAGGGGTTGTTGCGCCGGGACCAGCCACCGATGTGGGCCGGGTCCCTGTTGCCGGAACTCGTGAACCTGGCTGCACAGCAGCTGACACACCTGAGCGCAGGACAGGCCGCGGATGTGGTGGTCGACACGTATCTGCGGGGCATGAGCCCTCAAGCCACATGATACTTATCCGTTTTGCGATCTATATCATCAGATTCGACACGCCATCGGCTACAGAAAACACCGGGCCGAGCGGGAGTGTGTGTCCCGCTCGGCCCCGGTGCCGGTGCAGTCCGCCGGTCAGGCGGGGCGGCCGGCGAGGACTGCGCCGGGCCTGGGTGTGAACCACCGGTGCTCGTTCATTCGTTAACGGGGTGTGAGTGGCTGCGCCGCGCGGCGGATCGCCCTGGCCGTTCTCTCACCACACCGCACATGATCTCGCCCGATCGGGCCCACAGTTTCTGTCAGGCGCAGGCCGTCGTGCACGCCCCGCCCGCCACGGCCTCTGCGCTGCTCAGTGATGTGGCGCGGTGGCCGGAGTGGGTGCGGGGCATCACCTGGGTGCGGGCCGGGCCGCTCTCCAGGACCTTCGAGGTGTGGTTCACCGGCACTGGTTCGAGATCTTCGTGGGTGGGCATCTGCCGCCGCACCGGCTCGACTGGTTGGGCACAGGTGCCGGCGTGCAGCTGTACCAGGCCTGGCTGCTCACCGCGGTCGAGGTGGGTATGCATGTGCTGACCGAGAACGTGGTCCGCGGTCCGGCAGCCACGTCGCTCCAGGTGTCGTCCCCGTTGTGGGCGCAACGTCTGAACTCCCCGTGGTTGGCCCAGCTCAAGAGGCTCTCGGAGAGTGCTTCGTAGAACGCCGCCGGCCGGCACCCGTGAGGGCGTCGGCCGGTCGAGGGCGTGGGGTGCGGTGGGTCAGGCGGCGGGGGCGGCGTCCTTGGCGTCGGAGGCCGCGGTGCCGGAGGTGGTGCGGTCCGCCTCGCCGCCCTCGCAGGTCGGCTTGAGGAAGAGCGCGAGCAGGATGCCGACGGCGAGGGTGGGGGCGATCCAGAGATAGCCGGTGGCGGTGGCGCGGGCGAAGGCGTCCAGGGCGGTGTCGCGCAGGGCGGCGGGCAGATGGCCGATGGTGTCGGGGCGGGCGGCGTCGAAGCCGCCCGCGGTCGGCAGGGCATGGGTGCGGTCGGCGAAGCCGGTGTTGAGCAGGCTGCCGAAGACGGCGACTCCGAAGGCCGCGCCGATGGAGCGGGCGAAAGTCACCACGGCGCTGGCGGCGCCGAGATCGGCGGCGGGCACACTGTTCTGGACGGCGGTCAGGACGACCATGGGCACCATGCCGATGCCGACACCGGTGATCAGGAAGTAGACGCTGAGCACGAGGGTGTTGGTGGCCGCGCCGATGGTGCCCAGCAGGAGCAGTCCGGCGAGATTGGCGAGCAACCCGCCCAGCAGGATCTTCCGCAGCCGGTCGACGTGGGCGGCCCAGCGTCCGGCCAGGGACTGGCTGACGACCAGCCCGGCGACCAGGGGCAGCATGTAGATGCCGGACAGGGTGGCCGAGACGCCGTGGACGATCTGCAAGTAGGTCGGCAGGTACACCAGTACGGCGAACATGGCGGCGTTGGCGAAGAAGCCGATCAGCGAGGAGAACACCACGGTCCGCGAGGCGAGCATCGCCGGCGGCAGGACCGGGGCGGCGACGCGGCGCTCGACGGGCACCAGCAGCACGGCCGGCGCGATGGTGGCGACGATCAGGCCGACGATGGCCGGCGAGCCCCAGCCCCAGCGCTCACCGAAGGAGGTGACGAGGACCAGGCCGGTGGCGATGGTGGCCAGGAGGGTGGCGCCGAGGTAGTCGATGCGGGCCTTCGCGCCCCGGGTGGCCGCGGGCAGCGCCCGGGCGGCGATGGTCAGGGCGACGATGCCGACGGGCAGGTTGACCAGGAACGCCCACCGCCAGGAGAGCTGGTCGGTGAAGACGCCGCCCAGGAGGGGACCGACGATGCTGGCGACACCGTAGACCGATCCGAACAGGCCCTGGTAGCGGCCGCGTTCGCTCGGGGCGACGATGTCGCCGACGAGGGCGAAGGTCAGCACGATCATGCCGCCGCCTCCGGCGCCCTGGAGTACCCGGGCGCCGATCAGCTCGGGCAGATTCTGTGCCAGGCCGCAGGCCACCGAGGCGATAAGGAAGATCGAGGTCGAGGCCAGGTACAGCCGCTTGCGGCCGAACATGTCGCCGAGCTTGCCCCACAGCGGGGTGACCGCGGTCGAGGCGAGCAGGTATGCGGCGCTGACCCACGCGATGTCGTCGAACCCGTCCAGGTCCTGCGCTATGCGGGGCAGCGCGGTGGAGACGATCGTCTGGTCCAGGGCCGCGAGAAGGACTGCCAGGATCAGCGCGCTCATCGCGGCGGCGACACCGCCTGCCGTGGGTGATGGGGATTCGGATGCCTTCGACATGGAAGGTGCCTCTCTAGAAGAGTAACATGAGAATGACGGAACTTCTCTTAACTGTCACTTCACTGTAGCGCTTAGCGGACAGGGTTCTACTCCCGAGAGGCGCTAGATGTCTCAGGCATCACATTCCGGCACTAAACTCGGGCCGGTGAGAGCCGACGCAGCACGCAATCTGGAATCCGTCCTGACCACCGGCGCACGTATGCTCGCCGCCGATCCCGGCGCCAGCATCGCGAGCATCGCCGCCGAGGCAGGTGTCGACCGGCGTACCGTCTACCGGCGCTTCGCCAACCGCGAGGACCTCCTCGCGGCCATCTACGAGGCCCGCCTCACCGCCATCGAGCACGCCATCGAGGACGCACGACTGCGTGAGGCGCCCGTCGCCGTCGCCCTGCACCGCTACGTCGAGAACATCATCGCCGTCAACCGGACCTGGCCCGTCGACCTCGCTCGCATGCTCGCCGACGACAGCGTCCACGCACGCCGGGACGCGTCCGTCCGCGAGGTCGACGCCTTCCTGCAGCGCGCCACCGACGAGGGCCTCCTGCGCACCGGCCTCCCGGAAGGGTGGGCGAGCACGCTGCTACCGCAGCTGATGCACCTGGTGTCCCGGCAGCTGCCCGAACTGAGCCCAGGGCAGGCCGCGGACGTGGTCGTCGACACCCTGCTGAACGGGCTCGGGACGTCCTGACACCCTGACACGCGACGGCCCTCGCAAACACCTCCCGTCAGGCGTTTGCGAGGGCCGTCGGCGCGGGACGGCAGCGGCGGTGTCACCAGGACGGTCCACCGCCGCTCACGTCATTCCACGACGTGCCGTGCCGTGTTCGCGTCGAAGGCCTCCCGCTTCTCCTCCGCGTCCCATGGCCGCGGGGCCGCCGGAGAGGGCGACGGCACGGTACCGGGCAGGTGGACGCGGCGGAGGCGAGGCGGCTCGTTCCTGGCGGTGGAGCGCGTCAAGGCTTCTCCCATCGGTGCGTTCGACGTGCCTCGGCCCCGAGACGCAGGCGGCGCCGAGGGATCGAGAGGTCGAAGAGTGAGCGCTCCGAGAAACCAACGAAGGGTCCGACACATTCCGCTTACGGGCGAACCGTTGCCGTCGTACCGTCGGACCTACGCCGAAAACTGCCGCCGGACCCGCGCCGGAAGGCCGCATACGGTCAGCCTCGGCGGACCCCTTCGAGGAAACGGCCGGCCAGGTCGACGCGTTCGGTGAGAGTCGCCGGTATCTGCCCGAAGTCCACGAAGAGTTCGTGCACGCCCGCCTCGGCGGCGGCCCGCGCGTAGTCGATGTACTGGGCGAGGGTGCCCGCCTGTGGCATCCGGTCCGGGTCGGTCTTCCTGTCGGTCAGCTCGGGGTTGACGCGCAGCGCCATACGCAGGGTGGCGGCGTCGCGTTCGGCCCGCACCGCCTCCTTCTGGATGACATCCCACATGCCCATGAGATGGAGCAGCGGCATCGCCACGGGCAGCCAGCCGCCGAGCCGCCGTCCGATACGCCGCAGTCCGCCGGAAGTGAATGCCGCGAGCAGCACGGGCGGGCCGGGCCGCTGGCTCGGCTTGAGGCCCACCACGGTCTCCGGGATGGTGAACAGCGGTCCCTCGTGCGCGAAGACGTCGTTGGCCCAGTACTCCTCCAGGACGTCCAGGGTCTCGTCGAGCCGTGCGCCGCGGCCCTTCCAGGGCACGGAGACCGCGGTGTACTCGTCAGGCATCCAGCCCAGGCCGAGGCCGACGATCAGGCGCCCATGGCTGAGGACGTCGAGGGTGGTCAGGGACCGGGCCAGCATGAGCGGCGGCTGCCACAGGCCGTTCAACGTGCTCGTGCCGAGATGGACCCGTGTCGTGTGGGCCGCAGCGAACGTCAGGGCGGCCAAGGGGTCCATGTGGTTCTCGTAGGCGCGTGGCATCTCGCCGGTGGAACTCGGGTACGGGGCGGTGGGCACCCGGGGTGCGAGGACGCGGTCACCGGTCCACAGGGAGTCGTATCCCATGTCCTCGGCGGTGCGGCAGACACGAAGGATGCCTTCCGGGCGGGCGTCGGGGCCGAAGGTCGGCAGGGCCAGGCCCAGTCTCACAGGGGTCTCCTCAAGGGGTGACCCGGTCCATGTCCAGGTCCGGGTTCGGGCCCTCGTCCGGGTCTTTGTCCGTCAACGGGATACCGAGCAGGGCTTCCAGCGCGGCCACCGTCCGGGCAGGCTCCACGGCGTGGACGGTGGCGAAGCCCAGCTCCGCCGCGGGCGGCAGATACTGCTCGGTGTCGTCCACGAACACGCACTCCTCGGCCGTCAGGCCGAGTTCCTCCAGCACGAGCCGGAAGACCTCCGGTTCGGGCTTGCGCGTGCCGTGGACCTCGGACAGCACCAGGGCGTCGTACAGCTTCTCCACGTCGTAGCCGTCGTACAGATTCCACGGAGTCAGGCCGACCGAGTTGGAGAGGATGCCGACCTTGATGCCCGCCCGGCGGGCGGCGGCGGCCGCGGCGATCACCGAGGACTCGGGGCGCAGGTCAGCGAAGATACGGCCCATCAGGTTGTCCGGCGGGATGCCGAGTCGTCCGGCCGCCGCCTCGTTCCATTGGGTCTGCGTGAGTGTGCCGCGCTCCAGTTCCTCGGTCAGCCGGATCCCTTCGGGGTCCAGGTAGAGGCCGGTGAGCAGGGTTCCCTCGGCGAGTCTGTCGCGTCGCTCGAAGGCGAGCGCGGCGGGCAGCAGAGGTGTTGTCAGCACACCACCGAAGTCGAGGACGAGGCCCTTGCGGTGCTGGGTCATACTCACACCTTAAAAGGTGCCCACGGGCCGCTCTCCACCAGGTCATGTTTCTCGGCGGGTGTCGACGGCCAGGCACATGTGTCGGGTGTGAACCTCGGGGCGGGCAGATTTGCAGGCCGCTGCTCACCGGCGAACAGCCGGCACTCAGCGCCTGGACTGAGTCGGGTGCGGTCCGGGAGCTCGCCTCGGTGAACCTCTTCTCCCATCTGTCCGTTTCAAGCGCTGCGGGCGCACGATCCGTCCCACTCGACAAGGCAGGAAGCCTGATGCAGATCAATTACTCCGTGCTGATGATCTCGGTCTTCGTGATCGCCCTCGCGGTCACCACGCTCGCCCGCGGGCGCTGGAGGGGTCCGGTGTGGTTGGTCGCGGTCGGTGCCGCGTTCGCCCACCCACTCGCCGTTGTACTCATGGACCGGGCTGAGGACGCCCCGGACGGCTGGCTGCGCTGGGCTTTCCAGGTCGGGTGCGGCATGCTCGCCGCCACCTTGGTCAGTCCGGTGTACCACTGGCTGCGCAGCCGAAGGGCCGCTTCCGATTCGGCTGACGCAGTCCGCCCGGTGGTCCCGCCGGCGGAGCCGCCGCAGGCTGCCTCCTGACGTTCACGCCGACCCGTGATGGAGGAGCACCGGATCACCCTCTGACCGGCCGCGCCGCAGGAGGAGCGGGTGTGGAAGCAGGACGGCTTCCTCGCCGAGGCGGGAAGGCGACCGCTGCCAGCGCTGGGGCCGACTCCCACCCCGTGGACCTGAACGGTTTCTACGACGCCGCCGCTGCCGGTACTCCGTCGTAGTCCTCGCCTACTGCGCCAAAGCCCTCACCCACGCGAGCAACCCGGCGAAGTGAGCAGAAACCGGTCTGGGAAATGAGCAGTGATCGCAGCCATGCTCATGCCGGTCGATGCGTTGGAGGGCTGGTTTGCATGCATGTAGTGGTGTGCGGGGCGGGACCCGTGGGCTCGTTGGTCGCGCTGTTGCTGGCGGCCGAAGGGCACCAGGTGACGGTGCTGGACGGACCATCCTCGCTGTCACGGGAGGCGATTCCTCCCCGGCGTGAACGCCGAGGCCTCCTCGCAGAGAACAGGTGAACCGCGAGCGACATGGTCGCCGCCGGCCAGCCGCACATCGTCCGCGGCCACTTCGGCGGACCCGCTGTTTCCGGCGTGCGTCGTCACCACCGGCGGGCAGGACCTTGCCGACTCGGATTCAGCCGTCGAGCGGGTCCATCGCCGCCGCGATCGCGTCCCAGAGCCGGGACCTGGCCTCCAGCGCGAGGGCCGCGGTCTCCGTGGCCTCTCGCCAGCGCGTGTCGTCGTCGCCGCAGAGGTCGGCCACCATGGCCATGGCCATGGGGGTGTGTTCCTCGCCGTCGACCTCGATGTGGCGTGCGAGGTAGTCGCAGAAGATCGGGAACCGGTCGGCGCCCTCCTTCTTGATGACCTGGTCGAACATGTCCGGAATGAGGTCTTCCCGGGAAAATGCGAAAGCCGCCGCCTGGCAGTGGAGCGGCTTGTCGTTGACGATTCCGAACGTGGTGGTGACGAACTCGGCCGCAGGGGCGGGCACTTGGGCGACGCGCAGCGCCGTCGGCACGTCGTGGCCCTCCGTGAGCAGCGCGAGGAACGTGTCCAGCCGTGAGGTGTCCGCCCCCGCCTCTGCCATGCCGGTGTGGTAGAGCTCGAAGTGGCTGGTGAAGCCGCCGTCCAGCTCGTCGCTCTCCTCCACCAGCACGATGTCGTTGATCAGCCGCCTGCTCACCTGCGAGCCGCGGGGTACCCAGGGGACGTCCACACACGTCAGCTCCCGCTGGAGGGACTTCAGCAACGACATGAAGTCCCACACCGCGAAGACGTGGTGCTCCATGAAGGTCGCCATGTGTTCCCGGGTGCTTATCCGCTGGTAAATGGGGTGGGCGGTCACTTCTTTTCGGGCCGGTTCGATCTCGGCGCGCACCCTGTTGATTCCCTCGTGGGTCACGCTCCAGTCATACCTGGACATGGATCTCCTTCTTGCTCTTTCAGATCCGGCTTGTCGGACTCTTCGTGTCGCCGGAGAACGGTGCCCCGGAGGCCGATGGTGCCGGTTTGTTCGAGAGTCCGGCAAGTGATTCCAGGAATTCGAGAAGGTTACCCGAAGTAGCGTGTGGCAAAAGATGTCAAGGCGGGCATAAGGGTGACAAATGACCGCTTTCCAGGCTGCACACAAAAACTCTGTTGAGAGTTGAACAGCAAGCCTTCTCTTTCCGTATTCAAGGGCGTGACCAGGAATTCCGTTACCGTCACCGTCGCGTATCGAGTGGTACCGGGCCGCGAGGCCGAGTTCCACTCCTGGGGGTGGGGTGTGCTGCGGGCCGGCGCGCAGCAGCCGGGCTTTCTCGGCGGTGGCGTGCTCGTCGACGGAGAGGCGGAGTGGCATGTGGTTTACCGCTTCATCAGCGAGGGTTCCGCCCTGGCCTGGGAAGGCTCGGCCGAGCGGGCGCAGTGGCAGGCCCCTGGGGAGAAGCTCGCCCGGGAGACCGGTCGGCGGACCGTGCAGGGCTCCAGGGCCTGGTTCGATTCTCAGGCCGAAACCGCGTCCGCGACCGCTGCGGCCCCGCGTCCGCCACCGAAATGGAAGTTATGGTTCGTGAATATGAGCGCGGTCTTCCCTCCTGTGCTCATATTTAATTTGGCGGTGCTTCCTTATCTCGGCAGCCTCAACCCTCTCATCCGCACTCTGCTGCTGTGTCTGGCCGTCACGGCCATTGTTACGTGGATCCTCATGCCGCGACTTCAGCGTTTCTTCAAGAAATGGCTGTATCCGCCCCTCCAGGCGATGCGTGGACGGCACAAACGACGGGCCGCACAAGGCTGAGAACGACAATAAAGGGGGGTGGGCGGGTGAAGACCCTGCTCATCGACAACTACGACTCGTACACGTACAACTTGTTCCAGCTGATTGCCGAGGTCAATGGCGAGGAGCCGGTGGTGATCCTCAACGACGCCTCGGCCGACGCACTTCCGGATCTCCGGGAGTTCGACAATGTGGTGGTGTCACCCGGGCCCGGACACCCGGGTCGGGCGCGCGACTTCGGGATCAGCGCCAGCGTGCTCGCGGAGTCCGAGATACCCGTCCTGGGTGTCTGCCTCGGCCACCAGGGCATCGCGGTCGGCGAGCACGCCCGGGTGACGGCCGCACCGCAGCCCCGGCACGGGCATCTCTCCAGAATCCGGCACAACGGCGAGGACCTGTTCCGCGGACTGCCGCAGGACTTCACCGCGGTCCGCTATCACTCGCTGGCCGTGCGGGAGCCGCTGCCCGCGAGTCTCAAGGGCACCGCCTGGTCCGAAGACGGCGTACTGATGGGGCTGCGGCACCGCACCCGTGCGCTGTGGGGCGTGCAGTTCCACCCTGAGTCCGTCCTCACCGAGTACGGCCACCGGCTGTTCCTGAACTTCCGGAGCCTCACCGCGGCCCGGCCCCGCACGGTCCGTATGACCAAGGCCCGTACGGAGAAGCCGCGTACGCAAGACAACGCCTCTGTGTCCGCGGCGTTCGTGCCCCGCCCCCGCGGGGCGGCGCCCGTCGGCTACCGACTGCACAGCCGCCGGATCACGACCGCCGTGGACGTCGAGACGGCCTTCACCCGGATGTGCGCGGACGCGCCCAGGGCGTTCTGGTTGGACAGCTCCCGGGTCGAGGAGGGGCAGTCCCGCTTCTCGTTCTTCGGCGACGGCACGGGCCCGCTGGCCGAGTTCGTACGCTACGACGTCGAGAGCGGCAGCTGCGAGATCGAGCGGCCCGGGCGGCCGCCGCGCAAGGTCAGAGCAAGCGTCTTCGACTACCTGAAGCGGCAGTTGGCGACCCGTCACGTGGACGCGGCCGAGCTGCCCTTCGACTTCACCGGCGGCTATGTCGGCTACTTCGGCTACGAGGCGAAGGCCGACTGCGGCTCGCCGAACCGTCACCGGGCCGAAACCCCGGACGCCTGCTGGCTCTTCGCCGACCGGCTGATCGCGGTGGACCACCGCGAGGGATCCACCTATGCCGTCTGCCTGGCCGAGAACACCCCACAGGGCACGCGGGACGCCGTCGACTGGCTCGACAGTGCGGTGGCGCAGCTGAGTTTCGTGTCGTCGGCAGGGCCTGCCACGACTCCGCCGTCCGCTTCCGACCCTGGCCTGCGTGCCGTCGAACCGTGGCTGGTCCGCGACCGCGCGACCTACCTCGCCGACATCGAAGCCTGTCGGCGCGAGCTGAAGGCCGGCACCAGCTACGAGATCTGTCTGACCAACGCCGCCAGGTTACCCGCGCCGCCCGACCCGTTGGCCTTCTACCGGGTGCTGCGGCGCATCAACCCGGCGCCCTATGCGGCCTTCCTGAAGTTCGGGGACGTGGACGTGGCCGCCTCGTCCCCCGAACGGTTCCTGCGGATCACTCGGGACGGCATCGCCGAGGCCAAGCCCATCAAGGGCACCGCACCCCGCGGCGACCGGCCGGAGGAGGACGCCCGGCTGAAGGAGTCACTCGCCGCGGACGCCAAGACCCGCGCCGAGAACCTGATGATCGTGGATCTGCTCCGCAACGACCTGGGCCGGGTGTGCGAGACCGGAACGGTACGGGTCTCCCGTCTGATGGCCACCGAGACGTACGCGACCGTGCACCAGCTCGTCTCCACCGTCGAGGGCCGGCTCCGTGCGGACACGGATGTGGTGGACTGCGTACGAGCCTGCTTCCCCGGCGGCTCGATGACCGGCGCGCCGAAGCTGCGCACGATGGAGATCATCGACTCGCTGGAGACCGAGGCGCGCGGGGTGTACTCCGGCGCCCTCGGCTATCTCGGCTGCGGCGGAGGCGCCGATCTCAGCATCGTCATCCGCACCGCCGTCTTCACGGACGGCTGGATGCACCTCGGCGCGGGCGGCGCCATCGTCCTCGGCTCCGACCCGGAAGCGGAGTACGACGAGATGCTGCTGAAGACCGCCGCGCAGCTGCGCGCCTACGGCGAGTCGACGGCCGCCGTGCGCGTCTCCTTGCAGGAGCAGGTCCGGTGACGCCGATGACCTCCGCCCCGAGCCCCACCGGCACGGCCGGCCCCACCGATACCGAGGCCGGGAACCTGGCGTCCGGACTCGCCGCGCTGGCCGAGCGGCGGGGCTGGAGCGACCGGCCCGCGTTCCACCAGGGCCACCGGGCCTGGACCCATGCAGAGGTGCACGACCTCGCGGCCCGCGCCGCGAGTGTCCTGGCCGAGCATGGCGTCCGCCCCGGCGACCGGGTGTTGCTCGCGCTGCCCGATTCCCTCGCCTGGGTGACGGCCTTCCTCGCCACCGCCCGGCTCGGGGCAGTCGCGGTACTGGTCAATCCCGAACTGCCCGCGGCTGACCACGAGTTCATGGCCGAGGACGTCGGAGCCGCGCTGTGCGTGACCGGGCCGGGCCTGGAAGACCGGTTCGCCGGGCGGACGCGGCTCGGCGCGGACCAACTCGTCGCGCTCACCCGCGCCGCGCCGCCGACCACCGGCGCCCACCCGGCCGGCCCGCGCACCCCGCTCTACATCCAGTACACCTCGGGCACGACCGGCATCCCCAAGGGAGTCGTGCACTGCCACGGCGACCCCGGGACGTACCACGAGCTCATCGGCGAGCGGTTGCTGCGGATCACCCAGGACGACGTCACCCTCTCGGTGTCGAAGCTGTACTTCGCCTACGGTTTCGGCAACGCCTTCGCATTCCCCCTCTTCTCCGGGTCCTCCGCCGTCCTGGTGGACCGCCGCCCCTCGCCCGCCGCGGTGGACGAACTCGTGGCCCGCCACCGGGTGACACTTCTCTACTCCGTACCGTCGGCGTACGCCGCCCTGGTGGCCGACCGGGCCGACGGGCACGCGGCCTGCTTCGCCTCCGTACGCGCCGCGGTGTCGGCCGGCGAGGGCATGCCCGCCGGGCTCGGCGAGCGCGTCACCGAACTGCTCGGCGCGCCGGTACTGGAACAGATCGGTTCCACCGAGGCCGGGCACGCCTTCTGCGCGAACAGCCTCGACGACAACACCCCGGGCACCGTCGGCCGCCCCGTTCCCGGCTTCGAACTGGAACTGCGGGACGGCGCGGGACACCCGGTGCCGGACGGCACGGAGGGCGAACTCTGGGTACGAGGCGCGACGTTGACGCCCGGCTACCTGAACCTTCCCGAGGAGACGCAGCGCGTCCTGGTGGACGGCTGGCTGGCCACCCGTGATCGCGCGCGGCGCGAACGCGACGGCACCTACCGCCACTTGGGCCGCGCCGACGACATGGAGCTCGTCGGTGGCATCACCGTCTCCCCGCTGGAGGTGGAGGCCGTGCTGCGCAAGCATCCGGCGGTACGCGAGGTGGCCGTCGCCGCTGTCACCGACGAGCGCGGCGCCACCGCCCTGCGGGCCTACGTCGTCATCGGTGTCGCGGCCACGACCGCCCCGGCGTTCGCGGCGACCAGGGCCGACCTGCAGGCCGAACTCATCGCGCTGGCCCGCGAGCACCTCGCCGCCTTCAAGGCCCCCCGGACCATCCACGTCGTGCCGTCACTGCCCCGCACCTCGACCGGCAAACTCCGCCGCCACCTCGTCCGTCGAGGTGCGTGGTGACGGTGGCCGTGACCGCGAACACCGCAGAAAGGAAAGGGCTCATGGGACAACCACAGCCCCTGTTCTCCGATCGTGGGTTCTATCTGGGCCCGATGTTCCAGCAGGCCGCCGACCGGCACGGAGCCGTCCCGGTCACCCTGGACCGGCCGCTGGACGTCAACCCCGTCCTCGGGCTCGACCTCAGCTATCCGGTCCTGGCCGCCCTGGTCGACGAGTTGTCCGGGCGGCTGTGGGAGGCCGGTGTCCGGCCCTCCGAACAGGTCGCCGTCCACAAGACGGACAACGTCGACATCGTCCTGCTGACCTGCGCCGTCTCCCGGATCGGCGCCGTGCCCGTCCTGCTCTCACCGGGCCTGCAGGGACCGGTCGTCGGCCGGCTTCTGAAGCGGCTGCATGAGCCCTGGCTGCTCACGGACCGGGCGAAACTCACCGGGCCACTCCGGGACATCGGCGTCGCCGATCTCGTTCGGCAGACACTCAGCGTGGACGACGCACCCGGAGCCGTCCCACTGGACAAGTACGCCGGCGCACCACCCCACTCACCTGTCCGGCTGCATCCCCGTGAACCGGCGCTGATCACCCACAGTTCGGGCACGACGGGCGTCCCCAAGCTCGCCGTGCACTGCGCGAACACCATGTGGAACCGCCTCGTACCGCAAAAGGCCATGGGCTGGCCGACCCGTGGCGAGACAGCGGCGCTGCACATGTCCTTCGTGCACTCGCGCTTTTACCATCTGCTCGGCGTCCTGCTGCACTTCGGCAGCCCGCTGCTGTTCATCACCGACCCGGAGCCCGCCGCCGCAGGTCCGCTGCTTGCCCGGCACCGGCCGGGCATCGTCGAGACCCACCCCAACACCTTCGTGCTGTGGGAGGAGTTGGCCGACGCGCCCGGCGCTCCGCTCGCCCGGGTCCGTTCGTACGGCAGCACCTTCGACGCGATCCACCCGCGCACCGTGCAGCGGCTGCTCGGCGCGTCGAGCCGGCGCTCGCCCTGGCTGATGCAGCTGTACGGGCAGAGCGAGACGGGTCCGGTCGCCTTCCAGTGGTACACGCGGCGCAGCGCGGCCCGCGCGGACGGCCGCCGTGTCGGCATCGGCATCCCCGGCTTCACCCGGGTCCGGATCGCCGACAGCGCGGGACGGCGTGCCCAGCCCGGGACGCCCGGCCGTATCGAGGCCCGCACCAGGGGCCGGATCCTCACCTACCTCGGCGCCCAGCAGCAATACGACCGTCAACTGGGCGGCGGCTGGTGGCAGATGGGCGACATGGGCTACCGGAACCGGTGGGGCGCGCTGTATCTGATCGATCGTGAGATCGACCAGATCGACTCCGTGCACAGCAACCTCGAGATCGAGGACACACTGATGTCCCGCCTCGACGAACTGCGTGAAGTCGTCATCGTGCCCGGCGCCGACCGCGAGCCGGTACCAGTGGTCTGCGTCCGGGGGGAACAGCCCCTCGACCCGCGGCGCTGGCAGGCGGCCACCGCCGACCTGCCGGCGATGGCCGACCCACGGCAGTGGCGGTTCGACGAACTGCCGATGACCTCCACCTGGAAGGTCAAGCGGGTGGAAATCACCCGCATGCTCACCGAGAGCGCGGCCGTCACCACCGAACAACCCGGCGGCGCCTGACGTGAACCCTGTCATCGTCGTGGGCGCGGGACCCGTGGGCATGTCGGCCGCACTCGGCGTGCGCGCCCACGGACTACCGGTCACCCTCCTGGAAGCGGACCCGCAAGGGCGCGAACGCCCCGGCAGCCGCGCCCTGTTCGTGCACAGAGAGACCCTGCACCTGCTCGAAGGGATGCGCCCGGGGCTCGCCGCCCAGATCACGTCGTACGGACGGACCTGGCAGACCAAACGCACCCTGTACCGCGGCCGCGAGGTGTACGCCCGGACGTTCCCGCCACCCTCGTTCCCGCCCCCCTTCACCAGCCTGCGTCAGGTGGACACCGAGCGGTTCCTGCTCGCCGCCTGCGAGGCGGCCGGGGTGGAGTTCGCCTGGGACGCGCGCCTGACGGGCATCAAGGTCACCGACGCCGGGGTCGGGCTGAGCAGCGAGGACGGACGCGGCTGGACGGGCACCCACGTCATCGCCGCCGACGGAGCCCGCTCGGCGGTCCGGCGGGAGCTGGGCATCCCCATGGAGGGCACCACCTCGGAGGGATTCCATGTCGTGGTGGATGTGGCCGACATCCCGGGCGCCGAACTGCCCCTGGAGCGGGTCTTCCACTACGAACATCCCGGCGTCAGCGGCCGCAGCGTCATGCGTGTGCCCTTCACCGGGGGCTTCCAAATCGACCTGCAGTGCTGCGACGACGACCCGCAGGAGTCCTACGGGACCGAGGAGGCGGTTCGCCAATGGCTGCCCGCGGTAGTGGGGGAAGGGTATGCCGAGCGGATCCTGTGGGTGTCGACCTACCGCTTCCTCCGCAAGGTCGCGGCGACCTTCACCGACCCCGATCACCGCGTGCTGCTCGTCGGCGAGGCGGCTCACCTCTTCCCGCCCTTCGGTGCCCGCGGCATGAACAGCGGCATCGCGGACGCGGCGGCGGCGGCGACCGCCGTGGCCACCGGCACCACGAAGGCGGTCGCGGAGTTCGCCGCGGCGCGACGAGCGGCTGCCCTGTTCAACAGCGCGGCGGCGGGCGAAGCCCTGGACCATCTGCGACCGCGCCGCCGGATCGTCCGGGCGAAACAGCGTGCGGCGGCGGCACTCGCGCCCGTACTGCCGTGGTGCGGGGCCTGGTTGGAACATGCCCCGTACGGCCCCCGGCACGGCTCACCGGCGAGCGCCGGCCGCAAATACTGACCGGACGCACTGAGAGGTGAACGATTCGTTGATGACACAACCGGCAATCGCAGAAGGGCTGTTGGCATGGGTACCCGGCCGTGGTCTGATCGCCGGCCTGGCGGCCGACACGCAGCTCCTGGTCGTCGACTCCTGGCTGGTCAGGGACGGGCGGGTGCGTGGTCTCGACCGGCACCGGGAGCGCTTCCTGCGGGCCTGCGGCGAGTGCGGAGGGCCGTCCCTCGAGCAACTCACCCAGTTCTGGCAGGACATGACGGCCGCGCTGCCTCGTACGGGGTCCTGGTTTCCGCGTGTCGAGCTCGTGGCGGGATCCCTCCAGCTGCGGCTGCTCCTGCGGCACGCACCTCCGCTCGCCCCGGAGGTGCGGGTGTGGGCGGCGGGTCAGCCCGACCCGCGCACGGTTCCCCGCCGCAAGGGCCCGGACCTGGACGCCCTGGCCCGGGTCCGACAGCGGGCGTGCGGACAGGGCGCCGAGGAGGCGGTACTGATCGCCCCCTCCGGCCTCGTGCTGGAGGCGGCGACCTCCAGCATGCTGTGGTGGGAGGACGAGACTCTGTGCCTTCCCCCGCAACAGTTGCCGGTCCTGGCCGGCGTCACCGCGGGGCTCATCCAGCAGCAGGCGCTGCAGAACGGGATTCGCCTGGCCCACCGGGAACGAACCGTGGAGGAGCTGACCGGCCGGGAGGTGTGGCTGGTGAATGCCCTGCACGGAATTCGGCCGGTGTCCGCCTGGGAGGGCCGGTCGATGATTGCGGGGCCGGTCGTGCGGGCCGAGGAATGGCGGAAATGGCTGGACGACATCATGGAGCCACTGCCGACCGCGTGAACCGGTAAAGTTTCACAAAGGATCGCGCCGGACCGATTCATTTCGGCCCGGCGCGATAAGCCATTCCTGGATTCAGCTATTCTCCTGGATCGCTCAGCCCTTCTTCTGGACCGGCTGATAAGGGCCCGGAACCATACGTGTCGCGATCGCGATCCGGTTGTACGCGTTGATGACGGTGGCGGCCCAGATCAATGCGGCGATCTGCGCGTCGTCAAAGACCTCCGCTGCCTCCGCGTAGACCGCATCCGGGACGTGTCCGTCGTGCACCAGGGTCACTGCCTCGGTCAACGCCAGCGCGGCGCGCTCTCGTTCGGTGAAGAACGGCGTCTCCCGCCACGCGTTCAGCGAGTAGATCCGCTGTTCGCTCTCGCCCTGGGCGCGGGCGTCCTTCGTGTGCATGTCGAGGCAGAACGCACAACCGTTGATCTGTGAAGCGCGAATCCGGATCAACTCGAGAAGTTCCGGCTCGACCTTGGCATCCTGCGCCGCAGAAACAGCGGCACCGTGCAAGGTGCCCATTGCTCCGGAGACGTCGGGGGTTATTTTCTTGAGGGCCACGCGGGCCATGGATTCACTCTTTGGCATGAGGCGACTCTATCTCTGCAATGCGGGCCGTGAGTGCCGGTCTCTGAATTCATCCAGCTTGAGGCTGCCGAAGGCGTCGGCAATCTCCCGTCGGTGGGCAGCACAATTGCGTCCTTCCACACCCGATTGACCAGTTCGGTGCCGCCCTGGGCGGTGGCGACGATACCGGTGACCAGCGCCGCCCCCGCAAGCATCCGCGCGGTGCGCGCTCAGCGCGGATGCAGCAGGATGGAACCGGCCGTCTGGATGACCGCGAGGGCCAGCCATGAGCCTGTGGCCGCGGCCCGCGGCTCGTACAGAGGCCAGTACCTGAGCACCAGCAGGGTGTCCAAACCCAGGTGCCAGACGCCCACGATCACCACCAGCCCGATATTGACACCCTTGGCCAAGCGGGTGGCGACCACTCCCGCCTACGCCGAGATCGGTCATGGTTCCCACCTCAGTACGACCCGGGTGCCGACACCGGGGGACGGGGCCGCCCGGGCGTTGCCGCCCATGGCACGCATCCGGCCGCAGGCCGATTCCCGCAGGCCGCGCCGGTGGGAGGGAACAGCCGTGCAAGGCCGAACCCGCATCAGCTGGCGCAGACTTGGACGGCGACGCCCTCCCCGACGCGTCGGCCCGTGCCCCGGGCAGCGCCGGTGTTCGCGTGCCCGGCCAGTGGCGGGAAGCAGGGCGTGTGCGCCGTACCGCACCAGCGCAGTGCCAAGGCCATGGGGCGTGAACCGCTGCGCACAGCCCTCCGTTGAGCGTGAACGAAGAGGCACTGGCGCTGAGAACAGCGCGGCCTCGCGAGGAATCGCAACCTCTGCAGAGGAGTTACTCGCTGGACAGGCGTTGGCACCGCAGCCGCGCTGCCAACGATGACCGCGAGCACAGCAGGAGCTTCCTCTGTCCCGCTCACCGACGGGGCAAAAGGCGGCGGCACGCCGCCACGGGCTGAGACGGGCGCAAGTCCCTGCGCAAGGGCAATCCCGAACTGGCCCTTCGCCCGAAGTCCTGACCCCAAGCGCCTGGTTGACGCCCTTGGTGTTCTGCTCGAATCCGACGGCCGAGGCCGCCATGGGGTCTTCGCCAGTCGGCTAACGACGTCCGAGAACCGCGGCCAGCACCGCGAGGTGACCGGACACCGGCCCCAGGGAGATCAGACCGCTACCTGCACCGGCCAACTCGGAGGAGGCCGGCTCAAGCTGCGAATAGGCGCGTTGAATGACGGCCTGATCGCCTACAGCGACGGCTGCCTTCGCGACGAAGCACCACAGTGCCTCGAACAGCAGATCACGTGGCGGGGACGGGATGCCTCGTAGCGCCTCACGAGCACCCTCGTCCCAGCCTTCGGACACGAGCAGGAGTGGACGTACCCAGGGTTCATACGGGCCCCAGTCGTGCCGATCCGCCATGCGGATCGGTGTGTCGTGACGGACGCACAGGCTTAGCAGGGCCAGCGGCAGCAGACCTCGCTGCAGGCCGGGCATCCCCGCTCCGTCGAGGCATACGGCAGCGTCCTGGTACGCGGCCTCAGCGGCGGGCAGCGGCTGGGTCATGGCGGTGCGCAGGGCCCGGTACCACGTGGTGAAGACGGACACGAGAGGAAGCTCATACCGCTCCGCAAGCGCGTCCGCGGCCGCCGCGTGCCGGTCGGCCCCCGATAGGTCGGACAGAGCGCACCGTGACTGAAGGCGAATGAGATGGCCCAGCACTTCGTATGTGGTGAGGTCGTTGAGAGCGGACAAGGACACCACTTCGGTTCCGATCGCATCACGTCGGCCGGCCAGACCCGCACGATGAAACGACTGCATGAACACGCCGTTCAACGCGAAAGCCAGCAGCGATGCGTCACCGAGCCGGCGTGCGATGTGCTCCGCCTGCCGTGCCGCCTGGAAGGCGCGCGCACCCGCTCCCGGGGCTGCCGGCTCGGTGGGGAGCGTGCCCCGGGACTCCACAGCGATGGTGGCGAGCAGCCGGCCTCGCCCCGCTTGGTGCTGCTCGGCCGGCAGCCGATGCAGTGTCCGCTCCGCCGCGCCCACCAGCCACCGTGCTTGGTCGGGGTCGTCGGAACGGGTCCAGATCGCGGGCACGTCATAGACCCCGATGACCCGGGCGGTGAGTTCGGGGTCACCAAGTTGTTCGGCGGCCGCCACGGCCGCGACCCGATGGCGACGTGCTGCCTCCAACCCACCGCCTCCGGTCACCGCCAGAGTGCGCATCAGGCCGGCGGTGGACTCCAGGCGCGTCCGCGCGCGGGAAGAAACGGTACTTTCGTATGCCGCCGCTGCCTGGGCCCACACCTGAGCGGCCGAACCTCCGGGGCCGGGATCGAGGTGGTCGGCCTGCTGGAGGATGTCGGCTTCCAGACGGCGCAGCCGGGGACCGGGATCAACTCCCAAGTGCTCACTGAGCATCCGTCGTGCACGTCTGACAACGGACAGCGCATCCGTCTGACGCCCGGAGCGATACAAGGCCAGTACAAGGAGGTGCCAGGCGTCCTCTCGCCACGGATGTTCCGCTATGTGTGCGTCCAGGTCCGGGACGGCTTCGGCAGCCGTTCCCAGCGCGATCTGGGCTTCGGCGCGGCGTTCGACGGCATGGAGCCGCAGTTCGGTCAGCCGAGAGCCTTCACCGCGGGTCCACGGCTCGCCCTCGAAGTCCGCGTAGGCGGGGCCCCGCCACGAACGCAACGCGGCGGTGAGCCGGTCCACGACCTGCGAGGGAGGCAGCTCGGCGACAGCATTGACAGAGTGCTCGAATCGCCAGGCGTCCACCTCGTCCTGCGCGGGTCGCAGGGCGTAGCCGGGTCCCTCGGTGACCAGGAGCCGAGACGGCGCCCGCCGCGGCCGGTCGGGTTCGAGCGCGCGACGCAGCCCGGCGACGAAGGTCCGGATCGCGCCCACCGCTTCCGCCGGCGGCTCGGCCCACAGGTCCTCCACCAGCCGTGACACCGGGACGACGCGTCGGCGCGCGATGAGCAGGCGGGCGAGCACCGCGCGGTGCCTCGGCCCTTTGAGGGTCAGGGCATCCCCTGCCTCGTCCCAGGCCGCCACGGGACCGAGGACACCAAAATTCACCTGCACGTCGGTCGTCCGTTCCTACGTCCATCCGCTCTTACGTCCCGCTCCCCTGCTCAAAGTACAGCGCGTTCATCGGCTGCTAATTCGTGCCCCGCACGCTGGGAGACACCGGGAAACCGGGCCGCGCCGCGCAACCGGCCCGGCGAGAACCAGCAATCACGAGAACCAGCGATCAATCGAGATGAGCGGACTCATGCAACCCACCATCCCTGGATTCGACTACCACCGCGTAACGGTCGCCGACGGCGTTTCCCTCAATACGGCCGCAGGGGGCTCCGGCGCACCGATCGTCCTGCTGCATGGGTTCCCCGAAACCCACCTCATGTGGCGCCACGTGACCGCCGACCTCGCGGCCGACCACACCGTCATCTGCCCCGACCTTCGCGGCTACGGTGACAGCGACAAGCCCCAGGAGGACGGCCCGGACACGTACTCCAAGCGGACCATGGCGAACGACATCGTCGCCCTCGCCAAGAAGCTGGGGCACGACCGCTTCGCGCTGGCCGGGCACGACCGCGGCGCCCTGGTGGCCTTCCGCGCCGGCCTCGACCACCCGGAGGTGATAACTCACCTGGCCTGCCTCGACGTGCTCCCCACGCTCGACATGTGGGAAGCACTGCACGGCACTACCGCGGCCGTCGGCTTCCACCTCTACCTCATGGCACAGCCGCCCGGCCTGCCTGAGCAGATGATCGCCGCCAGTGCCGACGCGTTCTTCGCCCACTTCCTCGATGTCTGGGCCAACGACCCCGACGCCATCCCGGGCGAGGTCCGTGCCGCCTACCTGGAGGCCTGTCGGAACGCCGTGCCGTCGATCGTCGCCGACTACCGTGCGTCCGCCGGCATCGACGTGGAGCACGACCAGCTCGACCGTGCGGCGGGGAACCAGCTGGCCATGCCGGTGACCGTCCTCCAGCAGGACTGGGGCGCCGCGCTCGGATACGAAGCTGCTGCCCTGTGGGCGACTTGGGCGCGCGACCTGCATCACTCCACCGTCTCGTGCGGCCACTTCATGGCGGAGGAAGCTCCCGCCGACATCGCCAAGGCCCTGCGGGACCTGCTGGCACGATAGCGCGGCGACGCGCGGCAGCACCCGGCGGTGCTGCCCGGCGCAAAACGGTGGCCTCGCCGGACACGGACGGCGCCGTGTGGGCGAGGCCGCCGACGCCCGATCCTGAGCGGGCCATCGAACTCGCGCGCCGTAGACGGCGGAGCGGGAATGAGTGGTGTGCATCGTGAAGTTGCTGGTCACGGATCTGGTTTGAGGGTCGGGAGAGTTACTCGCGCTGGTCGTCGGCCGGTGTCCACGGCGAAGA
Source organism: Streptomyces sp. 2A115 (assembly GCF_052245575.1). Classification (NCBI taxonomy): domain Bacteria; kingdom Bacillati; phylum Actinomycetota; class Actinomycetes; order Kitasatosporales; family Streptomycetaceae; genus Streptomyces; species Streptomyces sp. 2A115. The sequence continues at coordinate 55,941 of NZ_JBQQCG010000078.1, forward strand.
TCGTCTGACATGTCGTTCAGAGCCGTCCTCG
>NZ_JBQQCG010000079.1:0-55840 GCF_052245575.1 Streptomyces sp. 2A115
GCCCTCTCGGCACAGGCTTCTGCGCCCCGGAGGCGAACCGAACCCCAAAAAAGAGGCGGCAAAAAAGAGGCGGCCCCGGCACTGGATCGATGCCGGGGCCCCGCTCTGGTACGACAAACGTCAGACGCGTGACGCGCCGACCTCCACGCCGTGCTCGGCGGCGAGGCGGTGCAGGTCGTCGAGCTCGGCCTGCTCGACCTCCGCGAGGAAGTCGTCGCCGGTCTCGCGAGCCATCGTCAGGTCGGACTCGGTCGCCCTTATGCGCTGCAGAAGTCCTGCGGTGAATGCGTCCATGCTGCGCCCCCTCGTCCTGGGTCGTGGGTCGGTGGCACGGGGGTGTGCCGTTCGGAAGGGGCGATCACGTCTCAAGGTGCCCGCCCAGCGCTGCCCGGGCTGGGCGGCGACGGTGCCGGACACCCACGCCCGCCCTGCGGAAAGCGGATCGTGGCGTACCGCATGGTGGTGCGGCACAAGCAGAGCGTGATCGCGGGGTGTAAAGCCGTCCTCCCCGCGCTCCCTTCCACGGAAACCTCAACCGTTCGAGAAAATCTCGCGTCCCTGAGCCCCAGCACCCGTCTTACAGCCGACTTATGGCCGAAAAGGGCAGGATGGAGGTCTCACCTCCCCACTCTCGGCTGCGCCCGAGCGGGGGGACCCCCATCAGCTCCTGCCCGCATGCGCTGAGAAAGCGCTACGCGGGTGGACAGAGGAAGGACAAGCGACGTGCGCGTACTCGTCGTCGAGGACGAGCAGCTGCTCGCCGATGCGGTGGCCACCGGACTGCGCCGGGAGGCCATGGCCGTCGACGTCGTGTACGACGGCGCGGCCGCCCTGGAGCGCATCGGCGTCAACGACTACGACGTGGTCGTGCTGGACCGTGACCTCCCGCTGGTGCACGGTGACGACGTCTGCCGCAAGATCGTCGAGCTCGGCGTGCCCACGCGCGTGCTGATGCTGACCGCCTCCGGAGACGTCAGCGACCGGGTCGAGGGCCTGGAGATCGGCGCCGACGACTACCTCCCCAAGCCTTTCGCGTTCAGTGAACTGACGGCACGCGTGCGTGCCCTCGGCCGGCGTACGAGCCTGCCGCTGCCGCCCGTCCTGGAGCGGGCCGGGATCAAGCTCGACCCCAACCGCCGCGAGGTCTTCAGGGACGGCAAGGAGGTCCAGCTCGCGCCCAAGGAGTTCGCCGTCCTTGAGGTGCTGCTGCGCAGCGAGGGTGCCGTCGTCTCGGCCGAGCAGCTCCTGGAGAAGGCCTGGGACGAGAACACCGACCCGTTCACCAACGTCGTACGCGTCACCGTGATGACCCTGCGCCGCAAGCTCGGCGAGCCGCCGGTCATCGTCACCGTGCCCGGCTCCGGCTACCGGATCTGATCGTGGTGGCCACGACACCCGCGCCGCCCAAGGCGCCCCCGAAGCCCACCTGGGATCCGAGGAAGCCGGAACCGCCGTTCCCCTGGCTGCGCCCGACCATCCGGATACGACTCACCCTGCTGTACGGCGGCATGTTCCTGATCGCCGGGATCCTGCTGCTGTCGATCATCTACCTGCTGGCGGCCCAGGCCCTCCGCGAGGGCAGCGGCCAGACCTTCCAGGTGACCGGCACAAACCTCAATATAACCAGCGACACCTGCCCGCAGCTGAACACAGCCGCGAGCAACGACGAGCTCAACGCGATGCTCAAGGCGTGCAACGCCACCCAGCGCCAGCACGCCCTGGACGGGCTGCTCAGCCGCTCCCTCCTCGCCCTCCTCGGCCTCGCCGTGATCGCGTTCGCCTTCGGCTACGCGATGGCGGGCCGCGTTCTGTCGCCGCTCGGCCGGATCACCCGCACCGCGCGCTCGGTGGCGGGTTCCGACCTGTCCCGGCGGATCGAGCTGGACGGCCCGGACGACGAGTTCAAGGAGCTGGCGGACACTTTCGACGACATGCTGGAGCGGCTGCAGCGGGCCTTCACGGCCCAGCAGAGGTTCGTGGGGAACGCCTCGCACGAGCTGCGGACCCCCTTGGCGATCAACCGCACGCTCCTGGAGGTGCACCTGTCGGATCCCGGGGCACCCGTGGAGCTCCAGCAGCTCGGCAAGACCCTGCTCGCCACGAACGAACGCAGCGAGCAGCTCGTAGAGGGTCTGCTGTTGCTCGCCCGCAGCGACAACCAGATCGTCGAGCGCAAGCCGGTCGACCTCGCCGAGGTCGCCTCGCAGGCTGTCGACCAGGTGCGCGCCGAGGCGGACGTGAAGGGCGTGGAGATCCGCGGAGAGCAGGCTGTCGCGGTTGTCCAGGGCAATGGCGTCCTGTTGGAGCGGATCGCCCTGAACCTCGTCCAGAACGGCGTGCGGTACAACGTGGCGGAGGGGGGCTGGGTCGAGGTCACGACGGAGGTCCAGCACGGGCAGGCGGTCCTCGTGGTGTCCAACACCGGGCCCGTGGTCCCCGCGTACGAGATCGACAACCTTTTCGAGCCGTTCCGGCGGCTGCGTACGGAGCGGACGGGCAGCGACAAGGGCGTGGGCCTCGGCCTGTCGATCGCCCGGTCGGTGGCCCGTGCCCACGGCGGTCATATCTCCGCCGAACCGCGCGAGGGAGGTGGGCTGGTGATGCGAGTCGCCCTACCTATCTGAGACCATGTCGCCGACACGCGGGGATGTTCGCTTTGCGCGGAATTTTCTGGGCATCCAGCCGACGAACCCGTGTGTGATCGATCACAAGGGCGATTTTCTGGCCATCTACTCTCCGTGATCAAGAAGGCTGTCGGAAAGCCGGGAAAATCCGGGTTTTCGGGGGTCGAGATCACGGGAAGTACACCGTGAGACGCCTTTGAAGTGCGGCATTCGGACCGTGTACGGTCCCGTTCGCCATCCAAGCCGATCACTCTTGAGGGATCCGGTTGGGTGTCGATTGAGTAACAGACCTTGATGTGAGGCAAAATCTCCGCCTCGGGTCGGGCACAAGTCCGGCCTCTCACGCGTTACGTGCGCTGAGACACCGCAGACACCCAGAGGGGGAGAGTGACATGGCAACGGATTACGACACCCCACGCAAGACCGACGACGACGTCGACTCGGACAGCCTTGAAGAACTGAAGGCTCGCCGGAACGACAAGTCGACTTCGGCGGTCGACGTGGACGAGTTCGAGGCCGCCGAAGGCCTGGAACTGCCCGGCGCGGACCTCTCGAACGAGGAGCTGGCCGTCCGGGTCCTGCCGAAGCAGCAGGACGAGTTCACCTGCATGAGCTGCTTCCTGGTCCACCACCGCAGCCAGCTGGCCCGCGAGAAGAACGGTCAGCCGATCTGCCGCGACTGCGACTGAGGCAGGGTCGGCCGTGACTGGCTCGACCCCGCCCTGGAAGCGCCGTTTCCGCGACCGGGGAGCGGCCGGTCCGTCTTCGGACGGCATGCACGACGAGCGGGGCCGCCCGGCCTCGCTCGAAGCAGTGGACGCGACAGGCGCCTCCGGTGCGCTGGCGGTGCCGGATTCGAAGGCGCCTGTCGCCAAACGCCGGGTGGCCGCCGTCGGCCACGGAGTCAGGGAAGGTGTCCGCAAGGGCGGCAGCCGGGCCAGGGCGGGCCTGGCGTACCTGACTGACCGGATCATCGAGAACGCCCCGCGCATCCCCGTCCGCGACCTCGCGACACTGCGGAAGCAGTTCCCGGGCCTCGGTCCCGAGCAGCTGGCGGACAAGCTCGTCGCGGGCGCGTGCAACGCGACGGCCACGGTGGGCGCGGGAATCGGCGCCGCCGCGATGATGCCCGTACCCCCGGCGATGCCCACGGAGCTGGCCGCCGAGATCACCGGCGTCGCCGCGATCGAGCTGAAGCTGATCGCCGAGCTGTACGAGGTCTACGGCCTGCGGCCGCCGGGCAACGTGAAAGAGCGCTCCACCGTGTACCTGCACTCGTGGTCGGACGAGCGCGGCATTGACGTGACCAAGCCGTCGACGTTCAACGTGGCCCTCGGGGGCCAGATGAAGCGCGAGCTGCGTCAGCAGATCATGAAGCGCATGGTCAGAAACCTGCCGAACCTGATGCCGTTCATGGTCGGAGCCGCCGTCGGGGCGGTCATGAACCGCCGTGACACGAGAAAGCTCGCTGAGCGAGTCCGCAAGGACCTCCGCAAGGCGCAGGTGCCGTGGGACGCTCTGCCGGCGCTGCCGCCGTTGGAGAAGCCCGCGGACCCGCTGCGCATCGGGGAGATCCCCAAGGAGCTGGGGCCCTGAACCCCCGGGCCCGGAATCCCCGCCGGGCCCGCGAAGCCCGCCAACGCCGCACACCGCGACGGAGACCGACCTCTTCAGGAAGCGCGCGCCTTACGCGGCGCGCACCGCGTCCAGCGCCGCCGCCAGGCCCTCCGGGTCCCGGGTCGACAGGTACACGTACGGGGTCGGGTCCGACGGGTCGGTGATCTCCACTCGGAGGGCCGTGGGGACGTAGGCGCGAAGGAGCATGAAGGCGCGCGGGTCGGCCTTGAACGTGCGCCAGGCGCGGGTCTCTTCGGGGTCGAGGACATGGGCCTCGCCGAGGGCGGAGACAGGGATCTTCGCGTCGCCCGCGATCAACGAGCCGCCCACCACACGGATCCGCACCGAGCCGTACGAGCTGGCCGCCACCGCCGCGACCGCCGTGCCGCCGACCAGGCCGCCCAGCAGAGGCAGCGTGCCGAACGGCAGCAGGATCAGGGCCATCGAGACGCCCACCAGGAGGCTGATGAACCACCAGGAGCGGGGCGCGGTCAGACGTTCTTCGTACGGCGAGGCGGAGGGGTGCATGGAGCCAAGCCTGCCACGGTGCGTACGGGCCGCTGACGCGGAGGTAAGGTCTGCGCCTGTGAGTGGTACATCTTCAGCTCTGCGGCCCCCGGCCGACGCCGTGGCGCCGGTGCGGCACCCCGACGCGCCCGCCCCGGGCGAACTGCTCGGCGCGCACTACGACCAGTGTTTCGGCTGTGGCGGCGAGCAGCCGCACGGGCTGCACCTGGAGGCCCGCGCCGGTGAAGGGGTAAAGATCACCGCCGAGTTCACCGTGAAGGCGGCCCACCAGGGCGCTCCCGGCCTCGCGCACGGCGGAGTCCTCGCGAGTGCCCTCGACGAGACCCTCGGCTCGCTGAACTGGCTGCTGCGCAGCATCGCCGTGACCGGACGGCTGGAGACCGACTTCGTCCGGCCCGTGCCCGTCGGCACCGTGCTGCACCTGGAGGCAGAGGTCACGGCGGTGGCGGGACGCAAGATCTACTCGACCGCCACGGGACGGATCGGGGGCCCCGACGGGCCCGTCGCCGTCCGTGCGGACGCCCTCTTCATCGAGGTGAAGGTCGACCACTTCATCGACAACGGCCGCCCGGAGGAGATCCAGGCGGCCATGAACGAACCGGACCAGGTGCGGCGTGCCCGCGCCTTCGAGGTGAACCCGTGACCCGTAGCCCCGTGGACGTGCTGATCCGGCGCGTCGACCCGGACGTTCCGCTTCCGCAGTACGCGCATCCCGGCGACGCCGGAGCGGATCTGCGGACGACGGAGAGCTGTGAACTCAAGCCCGGTGAGCGGGCCGTTCTGCCCACGGGAGTGTCCATCGCGCTCCCCGAGGGGTACGCGGCCTTCGTGCACCCGCGCTCCGGGCTCGCCGCCCGCTGCGGCGTCGCCCTCGTGAATGCCCCGGGGACTGTTGATGCCGGGTACCGTGGGGAGATCAAGGTGATCGTGGTGAATCTCGACCCGCGCGAGTCCGTGCGGTTCGAGCGCTTCGACCGGATTGCCCAACTGATCGTCCAGCAGGTCGAGAAGGTGCGCTTCCAGGAGGTGGCGGAGCTTCCCGACTCGGCGCGAGCCGCAGGGGGCTTCGGGTCCACCGGCGGGCATGCCGCCGTGGGCCGGACAACGGGTGGGAATCGATACGCTTCGGCCGTATCCGACCGGGAAGGACAGTGACGTGTTCGGACGTCGCAAGAAGGGCAGTGCCGCCGAGGACGCGGCGGGCGAGGCCGAGCAGGTCGTCGACAGTGTCGACACTGAGGCGGACGAGGCGGAGCGCGAGCGCGTGAGGCTCGAGCCGGAGCCGCGCCCCGATGGTCCCTGGGACAGCACCGAGGTCCGTGATCCGGCCGAGGGCCGGGTCGACCTGGGTGGCCTCTTCGTGCCCGGGGTCGACGGCATGGAGCTCCGTGTGGAGGTCGCGGGCGACGCGATCGTGGCGGCGACCGTGGTGCTGAAGGACAGCGCCGTCCAGCTGCAGGCCTTCGCCGCCCCCAAGCGCGAGGGCATCTGGGGCGAGGTACGCGAGGAGATCGCCTCCGGCATCACCCAGCAGGGCGGTGTCATCGACGAGGTCGAGGGCCCGCTGGGCTGGGAGCTGCGCGCGCAGGTGCCGGTGCAGCTGCCGGACGGGACGGGCGGTTTCCAGGTCGTCCGGTTCGTCGGGGTGGACGGTCCCCGCTGGTTCCTGCGCGGAGTGATCTCCGGCCAGGGCGCGGTGCAGCCGCAGGCCGCCGGTCTGCTGGAGCAGATCTTCCGGGACACCGTGGTGGTCCGTGGCGAGGGTCCGATGGCCCCGCGCGACCCGATCGTCCTGAAGCTGCCGGACGACGCGCAGATGGTCGCCGAGAACGTCCAGCAGGAGGAGCAGGCTGGGTCCCGCTTCTCCGGCGGCATGGGCCAGTTGCAGCGTGGGCCGGAGATCACCGAGGTCCGCTAGCCGGGTCGGCGAATTCGGAAGCGGAATCGACCGATGGGCCGCGCTCCCTTGGGGGAGTGCGGCCCATCGGCGTTCTCGGCGTCTCTCGTCGCGTCTCCGGTCAGGCGGCGTCCGGGATCCACGAGCCGTGGATCATCGCCGGTACCCGGCGCGGCAGATGAACCGTGGCGATCGGCGGGACAGACAGGTCGGAGGCGTCCAGGACGAGCAGCCTGGAGGCGTCGGCGTTCAGGTCGCTCACGACGGTCAGCAGATAGCCGGCGTCCTCGTCGGTGGCGTCGGCCGCAAGTACGAACAGGGCCTCGCTGGGCAGCCGGCCGTTGCCCACCGGCAGGAGCTGGCGAGTGCCCTTCGCGCGGTCGTACTTGACCAGCGTGTGGTTGCCGATGCCCAGGTCGTCGGGGAACGAGAGCGCGTACTGGTAGCGGTGCTCGCGGCCGAGGAAAGCGTCGTTGATCGTGGGGAACTCGACGGTGAGGTCGTCGATCTGCTCCTCCTTCACGCGGCCCGCCGCCAGGTCGACCGTCCAGCGCTTCGTACGGGACCCCGAGTTGGGCTCCGCTCCGCGGTCCGGGGCGCCGACCCACCAGTTCCCGGAGCGCTGCCAGCCCTTGCGGCCCACGGTCGGACCCTCGACGACGATCCGGCCGTACGCGTCCTCGTAGGCGTTGGCGAAGTGCATCCCGTACCCCTGGTCGATCTCGAACCAGCGGATGCGGGCCGCACCTTCGGCACCGCGAGGCATGACGCCGATACGCGACTGCTGGGCGTCGCTCCAGCCGTACGGGATGCCCGAGTGCTCGTTCGGGTCGAAGGTGACCGAGCCCTCCAGGAACACGACGTGGTTCTCGGTGATGGCGAAGTCGTGCTTCAGCGCCGCGCTCGCGCCCGGGACCTCCTGGCTGTCGAGGACCTTCCCGTCCGGCGAGGCCACGTGGTGGATGAGGAAGGGCGGGGGAGCGGGGACGAGGCGAAGAAGTGGAGTTCGCCGGTGACCGGGTCCTCTTTGGGGTGAGCGGTCATCGCCCAGGTCAGCTTGCCGCCGAGGTCGTACGCGCCCACGGTCTCCAGGTCGGTCGTCAGCTCGAAGGGCAGGTTCGCCTCGCACAGCGTCAGGAGCCGTCCGGCGTGCGGGCTGAGCACGGGCGGCGCGTACGCCCAGCGCATCAGGGTTCCGTCAAAGACCTCCGCGCTCCCGCTACCCGCCTGATTTGCCGGGATTGTTGGCCGTAAGGTCGACGCAGGGTTCACAGGGCGTTTGAGAAGACAATGGGGCCATGGGACGCGGCAGGCTACGGATCTACCTCGGCGCGGCACCGGGCGTCGGCAAGACGTACGCGATGCTGTCCGAGGCGCACCGCCGTGTCGAGCGCGGCACCGACTGCGTGGTGGCCTTCGTGGAGCACCACAACCGGCCGCGTACGGAGGTGATGCTGCACGGCCTGGAGCAGCTCGCCCGCACGGAGGTCGCCTACCGTGGCACCCTCTTCACCGAGATGGACGTCGACGCCGTGCTGGAGCGGGCCCCGGCCGTCGCCCTGGTGGACGAACTGGCCCACACGAACATCCCCGGCTCGCGGAACGCCAAGCGCTGGCAGGACGTCGAGGAGCTGCTCGCGGCCGGGATCGACGTCGTCTCGACGGTCAACATCCAGCACCTGGAGTCGCTCGGTGACGTCGTCGAGTCGATAACCGGAGTACGGCAGCGGGAAACCGTCCCGGACGAAGTGGTGCGGCGGGCCGGTCAGATCGAGCTGGTCGACATGTCGCCGCAGTCGCTGCGCCGCCGCATGGCGCACGGCAACATCTACAAGCCGGACAAGGTGGACGCGGCCCTCTCCAACTACTTCCGGCCCGGCAACCTCACCGCCCTGCGCGAGCTGGCCCTGCTCTGGGTCGCCGACCGGGTCGACGAGTACCTCCAGCAGTACCGGGGCGAGCACGGCATCCGCTCCACCTGGCAGGCCCGCGAGCGCATCGTCGTCGGCCTGACCGGCGGCCCCGAGGGCCGTACGCTGATCCGCCGCGCAGCCCGGCTCGCCGAGAAGGGCGCCGGCGGTGAGGTCCTCGCCGTCTACATCGCCCGCAGCGACGGTCTGACCTCCGCCTCCCCGAAGGAACTGGCCGTCCAGCGCACTCTCGTCGAGGACCTCGGCGGCACCTTCCATCACGTCGTCGGGGACGACATCCCGTCCGCGCTGCTGGACTTCGCGCGCGGCGTCAACGCCACCCAGATCGTCCTCGGCGCGTCCCGGCGCAAGGGATGGCAGTACGTTTTCGGGCCCGGCGTCGGCGCCACGGTCGCCCGTGACTCCGGGCCGGACCTCGATGTCCACCTGATAACGCACGACGAGGTGGGCAAGGGGCGCGGCCTGCCGGTGGCCCGGGGTGCGCGGCTCGGCAGGTCCCGGACCGTCGCGGGCTGGCTGACCGGTATCGGCGGCCCCGCCCTGCTCACGCTGCTGCTGACCCACGTCGACGCGAATCTCGGCCTCACCAACGACATGCTGCTGTTCCTGACGCTGACGGTGGCCGCCGCCCTGCTCGGCGGACTGCTCCCGGCGCTCGCCTCGGCGGCGGTCGGCTCGATGCTCCTCAACTGGTTCTTCACGCAACCCCTGCACCGCATCACCATCGCCGACCCCAAGAACCTACTCGCGCTGATGATCTTCGTGCTGGTCGCGGCCTCGGTGGCCTCCGTGGTGGACCTGGCGGCCCGCCGCACGCACCAGGCGGCCCGGCTGCGCGCCGAGTCGGAGATCCTCTCCTTCCTCGCGGGCAGCGTGCTGCGCGGCGAGACCAGCCTGGACGCCCTCCTGGAGCGGGTCCGTGAGACCTTCGTGATGGAGTCGGTGGCCCTGCTGGAGCGGGAGAGCGACGTGGACCCGTGGACCTGCGCGGGCAGCGTGGGTCCGCATCCGCCGTCGCTCCCCGAGGACGCGGACGTGGACATGCCGGTCGGGGACAAGCTGGCGCTGGCGCTGTCCGGCCGGGTGCTGCCCGCCGAGGACCGCCGGGTGCTCGCCGCCTTCGCCGCCCAGGCCGTCGTCGTCCTGGACCGACGGCGCCTTCAGGAGGAGGCCGAGCAGGCCCGCGCGCTCGCCGAGGGCAACCGCATCCGTACGGCCCTGCTTGCCGCCGTCAGCCATGACCTGCGGACGCCTCTGGCCGCCATCAAGGCCGCCGTGTCGTCCCTGCGGTCCGACGACGTGGCCTGGTCCGAGGAGGACGAGGCCGAGCTCCTGGAGGGCATCGAGGAGGGGGCCGACCGCCTCGACCACCTGGTGGGCAACCTGCTCGACATGTCCCGCCTCCAGACCGGCACGGTCACCCCGCTGATCCGCGAGATCGACCTCGACGAGGTGGTCCCGATGGCCCTGGGCGGCGTACCCGAGGACAGCGTCGAACTGGAGATCCCCGAGACCCTGCCCATGGTCGCCGTCGATCCCGGCCTGCTGGAGCGCTCGGTCGCCAACATCGTCGAGAACGCCGTCAAATACAGCCCCGCCGGACAGCCGGTCCTGGTCTCCGCGAGCGCGCTCGGCGACCGGGTCGAGGTGCGGGTGGTGGACCGCGGCCGCGGTGTCCCGGACGAGGCCAAGGACCGTATATTCGCGCCCTTCCAGCGCTTCGGAGACGCCCCGCGCGGCGCCGGTGTGGGCCTCGGTCTCGCGGTCGCCCGCGGATTCGCCGAGGCCATGGGCGGCACCCTCGATGCCGAGGACACCCCCGGCGGCGGCCTCACCATGGTCCTCACCCTGCGAGCGGGCCCGGCCCACCCGGAGGGACTCGGAGAAGTCGTGGAACTCGTTCAACCGGAAAGGCAGGCTTCATGACCCGCGTCCTCGTGGTCGACGACGAGCCGCAGATCACCAGAGCCCTCGTGATCAACCTCAAGGCGCGCAAGTACGAGGTGGACGCGGCCTCCGACGGCGCGAGCGCGCTCCAGCTCGCGGCCGCCCGCCACCCCGATGTGATCGTGCTCGACCTGGGCCTGCCCGACATGGACGGCGTCGAGGTGATCAAGGGACTGCGCGGCTGGACCCGCGTACCGATCCTGGTGCTGTCCGCCCGGCATTCGTCCGACGAGAAGGTCGAAGCCCTCGACGCGGGCGCCGACGACTACGTCACCAAGCCCTTCGGCATGGACGAGCTGCTCGCCCGGTTGCGTGCCGCCGTCCGAAGGGCCGAGCCCACCGGGGCCGGTGAGGACGACGTGATCGTGGAGACCGAGGGCTTCACCGTCGACCTGGCCGCCAAGAAGGTCAACCGGGACGGCCGCGATGTGCGCCTCACTCCGACCGAATGGCACCTCCTGGAGGTGCTGGTGCGCAACACCGGCCGCCTGGTCAGCCAGAGACAGCTGCTCCAGGAGGTCTGGGGCCCCTCCTACGGCACCGAGACGAACTACCTGCGGGTGTACATGGCCCAGCTGCGCCGCAAGCTGGAGGCGGACCCGTCGCATCCCCGGCACTTCGTCACGGAACCCGGGATGGGGTACCGGTTCGAGCGGTAGCACGGGGGGTACGTAGCTGTCAGCGCTCCCCGGTACGCTTCAGATATGAGTGCTGTTCCTCGTTCCGAAAAGTCGGCGGGCCGGTTCCGGCGCATGATCGACCGGCTCTCCTCCTCGCAGGGGGACCTGGAGTCGGAGGAGCTGCGCGAGGACGCCGACACCGCGGGATGCACGCGCATCGGGGACTGCCGCGACCGACAGGTGGTCACCGTTACTGGTACCTTGCGCACGGTCACTCTGCGCCCGAGGGCCGGTGTCCCGGCCCTGGAGGCCGAGCTGTTCGACGGTTCGGCCGCCCTGGACGTGGTGTGGCTCGGCAGGCGCTCCATAGTGGGGATAGAACCGGGGCGCAAGCTGATCGCATCGGGCCGGATCTCGATGAGTCGAGGCCGCCGGGTGCTGTTCAATCCCAAATATGAACTCAGACCCCTCGGACGGGAGTAGCCGGTGACGTCGCTCGACAAGCCGACCGAAGACGCCCAGCGGGATTCGCGGGCGGTGACCGAGGCCGCGCTCTTCGAGGCGTTCGGCGGTCTGCGGGGCATGATCGAGACGGTCCTGCCAGGCCTGCTCTTCGTCACGATCTACACGATCAACAAGGATCTGCACTCGGCGGCCATCGCGGCCCTCGGTGTCTCCATCCTGCTCGTCGTGGTCCGCCTGGTCATGAAGGACACCGTCAAGCACGCCTTCAGCGGCGTCTTCGGGGTCGGCTTCGGCGTGGTCTTCGCGATGATGACGGGCAACGCGAAGGACTTCTACCTGCCGGGCATGCTCTACACGCTCGGCCTCGCCCTCGCCTACATCATCACGACCCTCGCCGGAGTCCCCCTGCTGGGCCTGATCCTCGGCCCGGTCTTCAAGGAGAACCTCTCCTGGCGCACCCGCAACCCGGGCCGCAAGAAGGCGTACGCGAAAGCCAGTTACGCCTGGGGCCTGATCCTGCTCGCCAAGTGCGCGATCCTCTTCCCGCTCTACTGGTGGGCCGACACCACCCAGTTCGGCTGGGTTTTGATCGCCCTGAAGATCCCGCCCTTCCTGCTCGCGGTCTGGCTCACCTGGGTCTTCCTCGCGAAGGCGCCCGCGCCCATCGACGTCTTCGCCGAGATGGAGGCCGAGGAAAAGGCGGAGGAGGCGCGCAAGGCCGCCCTCTCCCAGGAGCACGACGAGGCCACGGCCGGCCGTCACCGCCGAGACGCCTAGCTGTCTGTACGCCCGATCGCCTGTACGAGGATGGGTCGCCCGGAGATCTCCGGGCGACCCATCCTCGTACAGGCGGGAACACGCGAAAGAACTAGGTCGCCGCGTCCTCGCGCCGGACCGACAGCAGGTCCTCCAACTGCTCCTCCCGGGCCTGGGCCGCCACGAACAGCAGTTCGTCGCCGGCCTCCAGGGAGTCCTCCCGGGTAGGGGTCAGCACGCGGGTGCCGCGGATGATCGTGACGAGGGACGTGTCCTCGGGCCATTCCACGTCGCCGACCTGCGTGCCGGCGAGGGCCGACTCCGGGGGCAGGGTCAGCTCGACCAGGTTGGCGTCGCCGTGGCTGAAGCGGAGCAGCCGGACCAGGTCGCCGACGCTCACCGCCTCCTCGACCAGGGCCGACATCAGACGCGGGGTGGAGACGGCCACGTCCACGCCCCAGGCCTCGTTGAACAGCCACTCGTTCTTGGGGTTGTTGACTCGGGCGACGACCCGCGGGACTCCGTACTCGGTCTTCGCGAGCAGGGAGACGACGAGGTTGACCTTGTCGTCTCCGGTGGCCGCGATGACCACGTTGCAGCGCTGGAGCGCCGCCTCGTCCAGGGACGTGATCTCGCACGCGTCGGCCAGCAGCCACTCCGCCTGCGGGACGCGCTCGACCGAGATCGCGGTCGGCGCCTTGTCGATCAGCAGGATCTCGTGCCCGTTCTCCAGGAGCTCGCCCGCGATCGAGCGGCCCACCGCACCGGCACCGGCAATGGCGACCCTCATCAGTGACCGCCCTCCTCAGGCCCGTCGGCGAACGCCGCCTCGACCTTCTCGACATCGTCCGTACGCATCATCACGTGCACCAGGTCGCCCTCCTGCAGCACTGTCTGCGAAGTGGGCAGAACCGCCTCGCCCAGCCGGGTGAGGAAGGCCACGCGCACGCCGGTCTCCTCCTGGAGCCGGCTGATCCGCTGGCCCACCCAGGTCTCCGACGCGTGCACCTCGGCAAGCTGCACACCGCCGGTGGGGTCGCGCCACAGCGGCTCGGCGCCCGAGGGCAGCAGCCTGCGCAGCATCTGGTCGGCCGTCCAGCGGACCGTGGCGACGGTCGGGATGCCCAGGCGCTGGTAGACCTCGGCGCGGCGCGGGTCGTAGATACGCGCCGCGACGTTCTCGATGCCGAACATCTCGCGGGCCACACGGGCGGCGATGATGTTCGAGTTGTCACCGCTGGAGACCGCGGCGAACGCGCCGGCCTCCTCGATGCCCGCCTCGCGCAGGGTGTCCTGGTCGAAGCCGACTCCGGTGACGCGGCGGCCGCCGAACCCGGAGCCCAGCCGTCGGAAGGCGGTGGGGTCCTGGTCGACCACGGCGACCGTGTGTCCCTGTTGCTCCAGTGTCTGGGCGAGAGCGGAACCCACTCGCCCGCAGCCCATGATGACGACGTGCACTCGCCCTACCCCGCAGTCCTGGTCAACTCACTGACCTGCGCAAACACCCTGCTCACTTCTCTCTCTCAGTCTGCCGGGCAACGACGAGGCAACAGCAAGCGGCGTTGCCGGAAACGAGCTTATGCCGCAACCGCGGTCTTGCTCTCATCGGCGTAGCCATTGGCGGTGCCGTGCGGGGTGCAGGCGGCACGTCACGGCCTGATCGGAGCGGCCCGGTTTCCGTACGCGGGTTCGGCATGGCCGGTGCGCACGCGAGGATGGTCCGCATGTGTGTGACAAGCGAAGCGAGATGGGGGTCCCCCCGCCCGAAGGGTGGGGGAGGGCGGACTCGATGCGCCGAGGGCCGGTCGATACGGCTGTTCCGCCCCGTGGGGGAGGGGAGGCCGGCATGAGTACGCCGCTGTACCAACTGAAGGCCGAGTTCTTCAAGACGCTCGCGCATCCGGCGCGCATCCGGGTGCTCGAGCTGCTGAGCGAGCGGGAGCACGCGGTCGCGGAGATGCTGCCCGAGGTGGGCATCGAGCCCGCGCACCTCTCCCAGCAACTGGCCGTACTGCGGCGGGCGAACCTGGTCGCGACCCGCAAGGAGGGCTCGACCGTGTACTACTCGCTGACCAGCCCGCACGTGGTGGAGCTGCTGCGGGTCGCGCGGACCATTCTGTCCGGTGTGCTCGCCGGACAGGCCGAGCTGCTCGCCGACCTGCGCGCCGCGCAGACGGGCAACCAACCGCCGTCCTAGCGGCGGCCCTCGACAGGCGGCCGCCTCGCTGTGACTCCGGTCAGCCGGAAGGCGAACAGGCGCCGGAGGCAAGGGAGTCCGGTGGGCGGCGAGGAGCCGGAGCCGTGGTCATCGGAGGGATCCCTCGGCGGCCGTTCGGCCGGACTCGACCCGGGCCGACTGCTGGGCGGGCACGGCGGGCAGTACCCCGGCGCCCTCCAGGTACGTACGGGCGCCCGCGATGGCCTCGGGCGTGGTGGCGTACTCCCGGCCCTCGCTGCACACCAGCCGGAGCGCGCCGACCGATTCGAGGACCTGGCGCTGCCCGGGGCGTACCCCGGACACCATGACGACGATGCCGCGCCGGTTCAGCTTCTCCACCGCGTCCTTGAGGACCAGCGCGCCGGTCGCGTCCATGGTCGTGACGCGGGACAGGCGCAGGATGACGACGCGTACGTCGGCGACCTCGCTCAGTTCCAGGAGGAAGCGGTGGGCGGCGGCGAAGAAGAGCGGGCCGTCGATGCGGTAGGCGACGATGTGCTCGGCCATCAGCGCGTGTTCCTCGGCGGAGTGGTCGCCGTCGTCGAGCGGCACCTGCTCCACGCGGACCTGCTCGGCCACCGCGCGCAGCGCCAGCGCGCCGGCGACGACCAGGCCGATGATCACCGCGTACACCAGGTCCAGGGCGAGCGTGGCGACGGCCGTCAGGACGAGGATCAGCGCGTCCGAGCGGGTGGCCTTCGCCATCGCGCGGAGCGAGCCGACCTCGACCATGCGGATCGCGGTCGCGATGAGCACCCCGGCGAGCGCCGCCAGGGGGATCTTCGACACCAGCGGGGCGGCCGCGAACACGATGGCCGCGAGGATCGCCGCGTGGGTGAGCGCGGCGAGCCGGGAACTGGCGCCGGTGCGGACATTGACCGCGGTCCGCGCGATCGCACCGGTCGCCGGTACGCCGCCGAACAGCGGCGCGGCGATGTTCGCCAAACCCTGGCCGAACAACTCCTTGTCCGGGTCGTGTTTCTGACCCACCGTCATACCGTCCGCGACCGAGGCAGACAGCAGCGACTCCAGGGCCGCGAGGGCCGCCACCGCCACGGCGGGCGCGAGCAGCGAACCGAGCGCCGACGGATCGAGGAAGGCCAGGGACGGGGCGGGCAGACCGGCGGGCAGTTGCCCGATGGGGGCGGCTGCGTCGAGGTCGAGGAACTGCGCGACGAGGGTCGCCGCGACGACGGCGACGATGGAGAAGGGGATGGTGGGCCGCCAGCGCGCCCCGACCAGCATGACCGCGGCCACGGCTCCCGCGAAGGCGACCGCGGTCCAGTTCGGCGTCCTCGCGAACTCCTCGACCGCCTGCCAGGTCACCACCAGCACCTTGTCGCCCTCGGGCTTGGGCACGCCGAGCGCCTGGGGGACCTGTTGGAGACCGATCACACACGCGATGCCCAGCGTGAAGCCCTCGACCACCGGCGCGGGCACGTACTGCATGTACTTCCCGGCCCTCAGCAACGCGAGGGCGACCAGCATGAACCCCGCGATCAGTCCCACGGTGAGCACACCGCCCGGCCCGTACCGCGCGACGATCGGCACCAGGACCACCGTCATCGCACCGGTCGGCCCCGACACCTGGAGATTGGAACCGCCGAACACCGCGGCGAGCGCTCCCGCCACGACGGCGGTCGCCAGCCCCGCCTCGGCTCCGAGCCCCGACGAGACACCGAAGCCCAGCGCGAGCGGCAGCGCCACGATCGCCACGGTCAGGCCCGCGAGCAGGTCCCGGCGTGGGCTGCGCCGCAGCTCCGCCAGGTCGGCACGGGCGGGCAGCAGGGTACGTACCGGGCTCCACGCCCGGTCGATGAGGGAGCTCACTGGGGCGCGACCTCGGCTTCCCGCAACTGGGCGAGCAGTTCGTTCTGTCCGGCGAGCATCTCGGTCAGGATCCGCCGCGCGGCTCGCATCAGGTCGGCGACATCGCCGCCGGCCAGCGCGTAGACGACGGTCGAGCCTTCACGCTTCGAGGTCACGATGGCCGACCGGCGCAACACCGCGAGCTGCTGCGACAGCGCGGCGGGCTCCACCTCGATCGCGGCCAGCAGGTCGCGCACCGGCGTCGGCCCGTCCTGCAGCAGCTCGAGGACCCTTATCCGTACGGGATGGCCCAGCATCCGGAAGAACTCGGCCTTGGCCTGGTACAGCGGAACCGACACAACCCCTCGACTTTCCCGTCGGACGCTCCACCCCACCCCGGGGCACAGCCACCACACCATCTAACGAATTGCAAAATTTCGCAATTAAGCTAGTCGACATCACTTGGCGACGGGGACCGCATGACGCCGGCCAAGTTCCTGAGGAAGACGTGGGGCCGAGCCGCCGGCGTGGCTGTGCGGCGGCCGTGAGGGGTAAGGACCCGGGCAGGACCCGAGGTGAGGACGGATGCGATGACCAGGATTCCCCGCTGGGTTGTCCGGGCGACCGGCCTGCTCGCCGCGCTGGCGATACTGCTGTGGCTGGCGACCCGGCTCGTGGAGAACTTCTGAGCGTTCAGCGGCGGCTGATGCTCCGGACGCTGACGAGAGTCAGGATACCGAGGCCGACGAGTCCGGCGGCGGCGCCGATGAGTTCCGCGGTGGCGTGCATGGGACCTCCAGGAAGGGGTGAGGAACGAGTGAACGAGGGCAGGGGAGGAAGGTTGGACGGGAGTAGGGATTCGGCTTTTTTCATATAGGCATGCGGACCTGGTCAGCCGCGTAATCCGCAACCGCGGGCGCCCTGATTTCACTCGGAGAGCAGACGGCGGGACGGGGCTTCTCCCGCTCGGGACGGTCCGACGGCGGGGGAGGGTGGGCGTGGCCGTGTTCGACCGCTTACGATCCTCTGCGTGTCCAAATTGACCGACGTGCCCAAACGGATCTTGATCGGGCGCGCACTGCGCAGTGACCGGCTCGGAGAGACACTCCTGCCGAAGCGCATCGCACTCCCCGTCTTCGCTTCCGACCCGCTCTCCTCCGTGGCGTACGCACCCGGAGAAGTGCTCCTGGTCCTGTCCATCGCGGGCGTGTCGGCCTACCACTTCAGCCCCTGGATCGCCGTGGCGGTCGTGGTGCTGATGTTCACCGTCGTGGCCTCGTACCGGCAGAACGTGCGCGCCTACCCCAGCGGGGGCGGCGACTACGAGGTGGCCAACACCAACCTCGGACCCAAGTCCGGCCTCACCGTCGCCAGCGCGCTGCTCGTCGACTACGTCCTCACCGTCGCCGTGTCGATCTCGTCCGGCATCGAGAACCTCGGCTCGGCCGTCCCGTTCGTCATCGAGAACAAGGTGCTCTGCGCGATCGCCGTCATCGTGCTGCTGACGCTGATGAACCTGCGCGGGGTCAGGGAGTCCGGAAAGCTCTTCGCGATCCCGACGTACGTCTTCGTGGCGGGCGTCTTCCTGATGATCGCGTGGGGTGCGTTCCGCGGTGTGGTCCTCGACGAGACCATGAAGGCGCCGACCGCCGACTTCGAGATCAGGGCCGAGCACGAGGGTCTCGCGGGCTTCGCTCTCGTCTTCCTGCTGCTGCGCGCCTTCTCGTCCGGCTGTGCCGCGCTCACCGGCGTCGAGGCGATCTCCAACGGCGTCCCGGCCTTTCGCAAGCCCAAGTCCAAGAACGCGGCGACGACGCTCGCGATGATGGGCCTGCTCGCCGTCACCATGTTCTGCGGCATCATCGCCCTGGCCATGACGGCGAAGGTGCGCATGGCCGAGAACCCGGCGCACGACCTGCTCGAGAACGGCGTCGCGGTCGGCGCCGACTACGTCCAGAACCCGGTGATCTCACAGGTCGCCGAGGCCGTGTTCGGCGACGGCAGCTTCATGTTCATCGTGCTCGCCGCGGCCACCGCGCTCGTCCTCTTCCTGGCAGCCAACACCGCCTACAACGGCTTCCCGCTGCTCGGCTCGATCCTCGCGCAGGACCGTTATCTGCCCCGTCAGCTGCACACGCGCGGCGACCGCCTCGCCTTCTCGAACGGCATCGTGCTGCTCGCCGGCGCGGCCATCCTGCTGGTGTGGATCTACGGCGCCGACTCGACGCGCCTCATCCAGCTCTACATCGTCGGCGTGTTCGTGTCCTTCACGCTCAGCCAGACCGGCATGGTCCGGCACTGGAACCGTCACCTGGCCACCGAGAAGGACCAGGCCAAGCGCCGCCAGATGATGCGCTCCCGGGCGATCAACACGTTCGGCGCCTTCTTCACGGGGCTGGTGCTGGTCGTCGTCCTCGTCACCAAGTTCACGCACGGCGCCTGGGTCGCGCTGCTCGGCATGGTGATCTTCTACGCGACGATGTCCGCGATCCGTAAGCACTACGACCGGGTCGCCGAGGAGATCGCCGCGCCCGAGGGTCCCTCCGACGACATCGTGCGCCCCTCCCGTGTCCACTCCATCGTCCTGATCTCCAAGCTCCACCGCCCGACGCTGCGCGCCCTCGCGTACGCCAAGCTGATGCGCTCCGACACCCTGGAGGCGCTCAGCGTCAACGTCGACCCGGCCGAGACGAAGGCCCTGCGCGAGGAGTGGGAGCGGCGCGGCATCGACGTGCCGCTGAAGGTCCTCGACTCGCCCTACCGCGAGATCACGCGGCCGATCATCGAGTACGTGAAGAGCCTGCGCAAGGAGTCTCCGCGCGACGCGGTCTCCGTGATCATCCCCGAGTACGTGGTCGGCCACTGGTACGAGCAGCTGCTGCACAACCAGAGCGCGCTGCGGCTCAAGGGGCGGCTGCTGTTCACGCCCGGCGTGATGGTGACCTCCGTGCCGTACCAGCTGGAGTCCTCCGAGGTCGCGCGGAAGCGGGCCCGCAAGCGGCAGGAGTGGAACGCGCCGGGTGCGGTGCGGCGCGGTCCGGCGGAGGAGCGGTCGAAGGAGTCCGGCCCGCGCAAGGGCTGACGGACTTGTGGTAAGCGGTCGGGTGGCGTCCACGTAGACTGGTGGGCTGTTGTCCGGCCGTTCCCCTTTTCGCATTTGGAGTTACCCCGCCATGCAGGAAGAACCGAAGAAATCGCTGGTGGGGGAGGAGTACGAGGTCGAGATCGGCCCCGTGGCCCATGGCGGCCACTGCATCGCCCGTACGACCGAGGGCCAGGTCCTCTTCGTCCGGCACGCGCTGCCCGGCGAGCGGGTCGTCGCCCGGGTCACGGAGGGCGAGGAGGACTCGCGCTTCCTGCGGGCGGACGCGGTCGAGATCCTGGACCCGTCCAAGGACCGGGTCGAGGCTCCTTGTCCGTACGCGGGCCCGGGGCGCTGCGGCGGCTGCGACTGGCAGCACGCCAAGCCGGGTGCGCAGCGCCGCCTCAAGGGCGAGGTCATCGCCGAGCAGCTCAAGCGGCTCGCGGGCCTCACCCCGGAGGAGGCCGGCTGGGACGGCACGGTGATGCCGGCCGAGGGCGACAAGCTGCCCCCAGGTGAGGTGCCCGCGTGGCGTACGCGCGTGCAGTACGCGGTGGACGAGGACGGCAACGCCGGTCTGCGGCGCCACCGTTCGCACGAGGTCGAGCCGATCGAGCACTGCATGATCGCGGCGCCGGGCGTCAGCGAGCTGGGCATCGAGCAGCGTGACTGGGCCGGCATGGCGTCGGTCGAGGCGATCGCGGCGACGGGTTCGCAGGACCGCATGGTGATCCTCGAGCCCAAGCCGGGCGCCCGACTGCCCCTCGTCGAGCTCGACAAGCCCGTCTCCGTCATGCGCGTCGAAGAGCACGACGGCGGTATCCACCGCGTCCACGGCCGCGCCTTCGTCCGCGAGCGCGCCGACGACCGCACCTACCGTGTCGGCAGCGGCGGCTTCTGGCAAGTCCACCCGAAGGCCGCGGACACGCTGATGAAGGCGGTCATGCAGGGCCTGCTCCCGCGCAAGGGCGACATGGCGCTGGACCTGTACTGCGGAGTCGGCCTGTTCGCGGGCGCGCTCGCGGACCGGATCGGCGAGAAGGGCGCGGTCCTCGGCATCGAGTCCGGCAAGCGTTCGGTGGAGGACGCCCGGCACAACCTCGCCGCGTTCGACCGCGTCCGCATCGAACAGGGCAAGGTCGAGGCGGTCCTCCCGCGCACCGGCATCACCGAGGTCGACATCATCGTCCTCGACCCGCCCCGCGCGGGCGCCGGCAAGAAGACGGTCCAGCATCTGGCTTCGCTGGGGGCACGCAAGATCGCTTATGTCGCGTGTGATCCGGCGGCGTTGGCGCGGGACTTGGGGTATTTCCGTGAGGGCGGGTATCGGGTGCGGACGTTGCGGGCGTTCGATCTGTTTCCGATGACCTCGCACGTGGAGTGCGTGGCGATTCTTGAGCCTGTCGCGAAGGGCCTTTGACCTGCCGGGCCGGCACCGACATCGCCACCCGCGCCAAGGACGTCCAGGACGGCATCGCCGACATCATCACCGTCGGCACGATGGCCCTCGCCAACCCCGACCTCGTCGAGCGCGTACGCACCGGCGCGCCCGTCAACACCCCCGATCCCGAGACCTTCTACGGCGGCGGCGAGGCCGGCTACACCGACTACCCCACCCACACCGCCTGACAAACCCCGGCCATACCGGTCCTGGTGCAGGAGGACGTAGTCGGTGTCGGCGTCGACCGGTTCGCACCAGATCCCCGGACGCCACCGGGTCCACCTCCCGAAAGGTGACGCCTTCCGGCTCCCGCGCCATGAGGAACGTACGAGGTCCTGACCGGCGAGGACGAGGAGTTCGCCGCCCGCGTCAAGGACGCCGGAATCGACACGGCGACCGTGGTGCTCCCGGGAGGCCGGCACTCGTACCTCTACGGCGCAGGCCGCATTCCGGAGACCGACGCCGCCATCACACAGTGGCGACCGGCAAGGGCTACCACGACTACCCGACCAGACCCGGCCTGCGCGCGCCCGGTTCCCTCGACGTCGCCGGCATATCGACCGCACCCGGACACGGTGTCCCGGACTCGGCTCCCCACCAGCAGGGTGCTCCGAACGCACCACGAAGGGAAGCCCCAGCCCTCATAGGGTCAGGTCAATGGTCCAGGTGTGACGAGTCGTGGGGGTGCTCGCGCAGCTCATCACAGTCATCGTTGCGGGGAGATCATCGGTCACCGAGCCACCTGATGGTGCGTCAGCGCCAGGTGGCGCACGGCGGTCACGAGGGCGCACTGTGGACGTCACCGCCCCCCGAAGGGGTCACCCACGGCCGGATGGAAGCAGGGGACCTCGGCGGCGGCTCACTCCTTGGCCTTGTCCTGTGTGCCGCGGATGAGTTCCGCCTCGTCGGGTGCCAGATGCCGGCCGTTCTCGGCTGCGACCTGGGCCAGAAGGAGTTCTCCGGTGTGCGCCACGTGCCGTCGCATCGCCTCGGCGGCCGCGGCCGGGTCGCGATCGGCGAGCGCGTCGAGGATGGGCAGGTGCTCGGCGGCGATGTCGGCGAGTGAGCGGGTGCGGTCGACGGTGGAGGCGCCGACCGTGGCGATGGTGTCGCGCAGATTGGCGACTGTCGTGACGAGCAGCGAGTTGCCCCCGGCGGTGAGGATGTGCGCGTGGAAGGCTCGATCGTGGGCCATGAAGCGGGCTTCGTCGTGGTCGGCTGCCGCCGCACCCATGTCCGCCAGTTCCCGCCGCAGGCCGTCGATCAGGGCGGGATCGACGTGCTGGGCCGCCAGTCGGGCGGCGGGCACCTCCAGCAACAGACGCAGGTGGAAGACCTCGGCGATCTGGCGGGGCTCGCGCCGCACGACCCTGAAGCCGCGGTTGCGCTCGATCCGCACCAGGCCGAGATCGGCCAGTCCCAGCAGCGCCTCGCGTGCCGGGGTACGGGAGACGTTCAGCCGGTCCGCGAGTTGGCTGACGGAGTACAGCTCACCTGGCCGCATTTCTCCGGTGACTATCGCTTCCTTGACCACCTCGGCGATCTGCGTACTCAGATTCGCGTTACCGGCGATCTCCCGCACCCTGGGCCTCCTGCTCGCTCGTACTCCCGGCGCCTCGCTACGCCGCACCTGACATGTTACGTGTGACATGCCCGGGCCGGTGTTGACGTGAGCGCGCAGCCCGAGCCGCATCACTCGAGGCGGGATGCGAGAAGTTCGGCCAGGTGGACACCCTCGCGGGCTCCGAGGTCGGACAGCTGAGTGCGGCAGGAGAACCCGTCGGTCAACACCACGGCGTCGGGACCCGCTTCGCGTACGGCCGGCAGCAGGGCGCTCTCGGCGATGGCAACGCTGACGTCGTAGTGGCCGCGTTCGGCGCCGAAGTTCCCGGCCTGTCCGCAGCAGCCCCCGACTCTCCGTACCGTGCTCCCAGCCCTTGTGAGCAACTCGCGGTCGTGCTCCCAGCCCATGACGGCATGCTGGTGGCAGTGCGGCTGGGCGACCACACGCACGCCGTCCAGGTTCGGTGGTTCCCACCCGGCGCGCGGGGCGAGGTGCTCGGCGAGCGTCCGGACGCCACCCGCCACCTCCTGTGCGGCGGGATCACCACCGAGCAGTTCGAGGGCGTCGGAGCGGAAGACGGCGGTGCACGACGGTTCCAGGCCCACCACGGGTATGCCGTCCGCGACCAGCGGACGCAGCTCCGCCACAGACCGGCGCAGTATCCGCCGTGCCGTGTCCAGACGGCCGGTGGAGATCCAGGTCAGGCCGCAGCACAGCTTCTTGCGGGGAATGCGGACCGCGAATCCGGCATGCTCCAGCACCCGTACGGCGGCGATGCCCACCTGCGGGGTGAAGTGGTCGGTGAACGTGTCGACCCACAGGAGCACCGGATCGCCCGGGTCGCCGACGCGACCGCGTTCGCGCCGGTGCTCGCTGAACCAGCGCCGGAAGGTCTGGCGGGCGAACGGCGGCACATCGCGGCGCGGGTCCACTCCCGCCATGCGCTTGCCCGGTGCGGCCAGCGGACCGGACATGGCACGGTTGACCAGTCCCGGCGCGAGGGAGGCGAGCCGCGACCAGGTCGGCAGGCTTCCCAGCGCGTAGTGCGCCGGCGGTCGTGGACGATGACGATATGCCTGGTAGAGGGCCTCGGCCTTGTACATGGCCATGTCGACGCCGGTCGGGCAGTCCGACGCGCAGCCCTTGCACGCCAGGCACAGATCCAGCGCCTCGCGTACGGCCGGCGCCCGCCAGTCGGGCACCAGTGAGCCGACCGCCATCTCCTGCAGCACTCGCGCGCGGCCCCGCGTGGAGTCCTTCTCGTCCCGGGTGGCCCGGTAGGAGGGGCACATCACCTCACCGTCCCCCGTCGGATCGGCGCGGCACTTGCCCACTCCGGTGCAGCGGTGAACCGCGGCGGTGAAATCCCCGGCGTCCTCCCGGTAGCCGAAAGCCAGGTCGGTGCGGATCGAGTGGGCCGCCGGGGTCCGCAGATCGGCGTCGAGCGGGCGGGGACGCACGATGACCCCGGGGTTCAGGACGCCGGCCGGGTCGAACACGTCCTTGACGGCGCTGACCGCCCTCAGGGCCGCTGAGGAGTACATCAACGGCAGCAACTCGCCCCGGGCCCGCCCGTCCCCGTGTTCGCCGGACAGGGAACCGCCGTACCGGGCCACCAGCTTGGCCGCCTCGAGCAGGAACTCTCTGAAGACCGCCGGACCGCGCGGCTCGGTCAGGGGGAAGTCGATACGGACGTGCACGCAGCCGTCACCGAAATGCCCATACGGTGTACCGGTCAGCTCGTGATCGGTGAGCAGAGCCTCGAACTCGCGGAGATAGGCACCGAGCCGCTCCGGCGGGACGGCGGCGTCCTCCCAGCCGGCGTGCGCGGCACGGCCGCGTTGTGAGCGGGCGGCCAGTCCGGCGCCGTCCTCTCTGATCCGCCACAGCGCGGCGGCCTGCGCCGGGTCGGTGATGATTCGGTGACCGCTCGCACCCGTGTCCGCCGCCACCACGGCGGACTGCCGCACGGCGAGGGCGCTCTCGTCGTCGTCGGACAGTTCGACGAAGAGCCAGCCGCGCCCCTCGGGCAGCGGTGGCACCGCCCCGTCACCGCGCCGGGCGCGTACAACGTCCACGATGCGGGCGTCCAGCCCCTCCACCGCGACGGGCGAGTGCGTGAGGATGCGCGGGACGGCGTCGGCGGCCGACGCCAGATCCGGGTAGCCGAGGACGACCAGGGAGGTCCGCGCCGGGACCTGCACCAGCCGGACTGTGGCGCCGAGCAGCACTCCGCACGAGCCCTCGGTGCCGACCAGTGCGCGCGCCACGTCGAATCCGCGCTCCGGCAGCAGGTGTTCCAGGGAGTAACCGGAGACCTGCCTGCCGAACCGGCCGAACTCGGTACGGATGGTTGCGAGGTTGGCGCGCACCACCTCGTGCAGTGCCGACAGCGTCGGGGAGGAACGCGGGTCGGCGGATCGGACGGCGGTGAGTCGCTCGCCGCCACCGGTGAGCACGTCCAGTTCGACGACGTTGTCGGCGGTGCGGCCGTAGCCCAGAGCGCGTGAACCGCAGGCGTTGTTGCCGATCATGCCGCCGATCGTGCAGCGGCTGTGCGTCGAGGGGTCGGGACCGAAACGCAGTCCGTGGGCGCCCGCGGCCCGCTGGAGATCGTCGAGTACGACGCCCGGTTCGACCACAGCCGTCCTGGACCCGGCGTCCACGTCGCGGATGCGGGTCAGGTGCCGGGAGAAGTCCAGCACCACGCCGCTGCCCACGGCGTTGCCGGCGATCGACGTGCCGGCGCCCCGTGCCGTCAGGGGGACGCCCAGATCGTGGCATACCGCCAAGGCGGCCGCCACGTCATCGGCCCCCCTCGGGAAGGCGACGGCGGCGGGTACGACCCGGTACAGCGAGGCGTCGGTCGCGTATTCGGCTCTCCGGCGCGTCGAGGCGTCCACCTCCGTCACGCCCGCCGCGCGCAGGGCGGCGACCACCTCCTTCGGATCCATCTCGACCGTGTGCATGTCCGAGGGGGCTCCTGATGTCTCGTGGGGGGCCTTTGATGTGGGCAAGCAGTGCGTCCCAGGGGCGGGGGTGGCCAAGGACGGGGCGCCCGCTGTCAGAGTCCGCTGCACTGGCGGCCACGTGGGGGAGATCGGTCGTCGGGCTGTGCGCGACCGGTCACAGGCTCGGGGGTGGGGTGGGTTCGCCGCCCTGGCCGGGTGGCTGACCGTGCGTGTGGCCGGGACCATGCGTGTGGCCGTGGCCGTGGCCGTGAGTCTGGGTGTGGGGGTGGCTGTGGACGTGGGTTTCTCCAGCGCCCACGCCGGGCACCGGGTCGCCGGCCCGCAGCGGTCGCTGCTCGAAACGTCCCTCGTGTGCCACGATCGGCCGGCGGTCGCCGGCCAGCTCCGGGTGGGCGTCCTCCAGACGCCGGCGGGCCTCGGCTGTGCGCCGCAGGTGGGTCACGTAGTCCCGATCGCCTTCGTAGGTGCCACGCCAGGTCTGTGGCATCGACTCCGCGGACGGCGGCAGCTTCGCGGCGCCCGCGAGACCGAAGACGCTGGGAACCTTGGACGTCGGCGCTCCGCAGACCGGGCAGTCGGGCAGGGGCGCGGTGAAGGACTGGATGACCTCGTGGCGGTGGCCGGACGGACACTTCAGATCGTAGATGGCCATGGCCGCCTCACCAGTTGTCCAGCGAGCGGACGAGGATCCGCTCGATGTCCTCGTCCGTGACCGGCCGGGGAGCGGTGGCGAGCAGCCTCTGCTGCTTCATCGCCCCCTCGACCAGGTCGGGGACGTCCGACGTGGTGTAACCGACGCCGCCGATACCGTTCGGGATGCCGATGTCCTGCATGAGCTCCGTCAGCATGGCGGGCAGGAAGTCGGCGAGGTCCTTCGGCCTGGCGGCGGTCGGGTCAAGCAACTCGGCGGCGCGCACGTGCCGTTCCGGCCGGGCGGAGAAGGTGAACCTGAACGCCTCCGGTGCGGTGAGCGACACCGACATGCCATGGGGCACCATCGGCTCGTGCACCGCGTAGCCGGGCGGCCGGAACTCCTTGACCCGCCCGGCGATCGGATAGGCGTTGGCGTGCGGGATGTGGACTCCGGCATTGCCGAACCCCAGTCCGGCCATCGTCGCGGCCAGTGCCATGTCCACGCGCGCCGCCACGTTCTCGCCGTCGCGCACCGCCGACCGGAACGAGCGGCACAGCAGTCGGAGGGCCTGCTCGGACCACATGTCGGAGATGGGGTTGGCACCGCAGTAGGGCACCCGCTGCTCGGGAGTCTTGCGGTCGTAGGAGTCGTACGGTCGAGCGGTGTAGCTCTCCAGCGCGTGGCAGAGGATGTCCATCCCGGACGCAGCGGTGACCTCGGGGGGTTGGGTGACCGTGAGCGCCGGGTCGACGACCGCCAGCGTGGGCCGCAGCCAGGCGTGACTGATGCCGGTCTTCACCTTCAGTGCGAGCACGTCCAGCACGCAGATGGTGGTGCTCTCCGAACCGGTACCGGTCGTGGTGGGCACCGCCACCAGCGGCTTGAGCGGTTGGGCGGGCGCCTTGGCAGCGCCCACGGGCGCGTTGATGTAGTCCATCAGCTCACCGGTGTTGGTGGTGAGCAGGTTGACGGCCTTGGCGGTGTCGATGCTGGAACCGCCGCCGACGGCCACGAACGCGTCCCAGGGCCCCGAACCTCGGGCATGGTCGATGGCCTGCCGCAGGCTGGCGTCCGTGGGCTCGACGTGTACGCCGTCGAACACGTGGGCTTCGACACCGAACTTCGCCATCTGTTCGGCGACCCGCTGAGGGTGCCCGGTGGCGGCGATCTGGGGATCGGTGACGATCAGGACCCGCTTGGCCCCCAGGCGGGCCAGATCGAACCCGATCTCGTCGCTGGCTCCCGCCCCGAACTTCAGGGCTGGCGAGCCGTAGGTGAAAACCGTCTCCGTGGACGTGTCCGGAATCATGAGTAGTAGCCGTCCGGGGCCCGGCGCATGGAGCGCAACTGCTCGGCGTCATGGCCGAAGACCACCTGGGCGTTCGACTGCTCGGCCAGGCCTCGGATCTTCTCGACCGAGCCGTACCAGGCCGACAGGTCGTTGACGATGGCCGCCGGTGTGGCAGGGGGGCCGTAGGAGTCGCCCATGTAGACGGCGTCCGACGTGAAGATCATCGAACCGGTCTCCGGCAGGTCCACCTTCATCGCCATGGTCCCCGGTGTGTGCCCCGGGGCCTCGATCAGGGTGACCCCCGGAAGGATCTCGGTGTCGCCCGAGACGGTCTCGAAGTCGAGTCCCTCGTAATCCGCCTTCAGGTGTGCCCCGTTGAAGGCGCCCTCGTAGCCGAAGGCCCACTTCTGTTCTTCCGAGTGGCACACCAGCCGCGCGCCGGTGCCGGCGAACATGTTCACGTTCCCGGCGTGGTCGAAGTGAAGGTGTGACAGCACGACGTAGTCCAGCCGCTCGGGGCTTACGCCGAGCCGGCCCAACTGGGCGTCGAGGTACTGATCGTCACTCACCTGGTCGTAGGGGAAGAACTCCTGCAGCCCGGTCGGTTCCCACCGGGTCTCCCAGTCGCGCGGGCAGCTGGTGTCCCAGAGCAGTGTGCCTTCCGGTGTCTCCACGAGAACGGCGTGGGTCGTGCAGGGATACCACTCGACCGGCCGGTCGCGGTCGGCGCGGGAGCGCATGGTGCGGCCCGGCTTCAGCAGCAGCCAGGACAAATCGCAACTCATGGCCCCGCAGTCCAGGACATGCACTTTGGTCGGCGCCATCGGACCTCCTTGTTGTCCTTGTTGTCCGATCCGTACGAATGGGTTGAGTGTGATGTGTTGCATGCAACACGTCAAGTGCCCAAGCCGACTTGGATTTCTGTTGATCTCGGACGGGGTCTCTCCCGGGCCGCTGATCAAACTGCGGGGCCGCGGCGCGGTTGACCCACTCGTAGTCGTCGGTGACCAACGCCGGCATTCCCGGCAGCGCGTCGGGTGCGGTCATCAGACCCAGTTGACCGTGCGCTGCCGCAACCGGGACGGTGACCGGCTCATTCCTGCGCGCCGCTGCGAGGAAGTCGCGGGTCAGGACGCCCGCCAGGACCAGGGTCTCCCGTATTCCGAGCGCGCCGGCCGAAGCCGGCCCGTCGGTGAAGGGGCACTGGGCTACCGCGGCACGCAGTTCTGGATGCCGGGCGGCGACGGCGATGGCGTGGCCCCGCCGAGCGAACTGCCCCACGCCGCGACCCGTTCCCGGTCGGCTTCGGGGAGATTGGCCGCGTAATCGAGGGCGGCGTCCCAGTCGGCCAGTTGTCTGGTCATGGACAAGACCTGGCGCGGTTCGCCGTCGCTGTCGCTGTCGCCGAGACTGCGGTAAGTGAATACGAGCACCGCCAGCCCGATGGCGGCAAATCGTTCGGCGTAGGGCGCCAGCCCCATCTCCCGGGTGGCGCCGAGGCCGTGCCCCATCACGACCACCGGCACGGGCGCGGCGGAGGCGGTGTCCGGCCCGTACAGCCAGGCCGAGCGGTACGAGTGACCCGAGGTGAACTGCACGGTGCGCCGGCTGAACTTCGTGGCCGCCTTGTGTGTCATGCGGTCACTTCCTCTTTGCCTGTCGCGGCGTCTCCGCGCTGGAGGGCGGCGGCATAGCCGCCGGGCTGATACAGCGGCAGCTCACCGTTCTCCGCGGTGTCGCGCAGGTAGCCCTTCATGAGTTCCTGCGCCTTCGGCTGCGGCAGGGAGGCGAGGAACTCGGAGCGTTCGAGGTGCAGCCCGTCGGCCATCGACAACGAGCCCCGCCGCTACGAGTACCACCTGACCGCCAAGGGCGAGGCCTTCGCCTCGGTGCTGCTCGCCCTGCGGGCCTGGGGCGAGACGTGGTGCAAGGAGCCCGGGGAAGGGATTGCCGTCCATCACCTCCACAAGACCTGCGGGCGCGAGGTGGGCCTGAGCGGCACCGTGTGTGAAGGGTGCGGCGAGCCCTTCACCATGAACGAGGTGACGGGTGAACTCAGCGCCGCCTTCGCACAGGAACGCGAGGACAGGAGCACGGCCGCCAGGCAGGATGCCGAAATCCGCTCAACCTGATCTCTCCGTTCCACTTGGGGACGGCTGGCTCCGGACGGGAAATACGCAAGCGCGTTCCTGACCTGGTCCGATGAGCCTTGCTGAGGCTTGGCAAGCCGGTCGACGGAATCGCCAGGCGCAGGCACGATCCACCGGCCGCTCCATAGCGGGGGTCCGTCGTGGTCAGCCGGCGGGGGAGGAGGCCGGCAGGTCCTGGTCTGCGGCCCAGGAGGCGAGGATGCGCAGGCGTTCGTGGGTGGGGGAGCCGGGGGCGGCGGTCCAGACGGTCAGGTGCTGGTCGGGGTCGGTGTTGGCGGTGAGGGTGTCCCAGTCGAGGACGAGTTCGCCGACGACGGGATGGTTGAGGGTTTTCGTGCCCACGGTTCGGGCGGCGACGTGGTGCTCGCCCCACCAGCGGGCGAACTGCTTGTCCCGCATGGACAGTTCACCGACCAGCTCGATCAGGCGCGGGTCCTGCGGATACTTCGCGGCCTCCATGCGCAGTTGTGCCACGGCGATCTGGGCGGAGGTGTTCCAGTCGGCGTACAGGGGGCGCATGGCCGGATCCGTGAAGATGAGTCGCGGGTAGTTGCGGTGCTTTTCCGGGACCCGGGAGAAGTCGGTGACCAGGGCGGCGGCCAGCGCGTTCCAGGCCAGGATGTCCCCGCGCCTGCCCTGCACGATGGCGGGGGTGGCGGTGAGGTCGTCCAGGACTCGCTGCAGCTGCGGCTGGACCGTCTGCCGGCCGCGCCGCCGGGTGCGGGTGGTGGTCTTGCCCGCGAGCTGGAAGAGGTAGCCCCGCTCGTCGTCGTCGAGATGGAGTACGCGGGCGAGGACGTCCAGCACCGGTGCGGATGCCTGCATGCGGCCCTGCTCGAGCCGGGTGTAGTAGTCGGTGCTGATGCTGGCCAGCTGGGCGACCTCCTCGCGGCGCAGCCCCTCCACCCGGCGGGGCCGGTCGCTCTCGGGCAGTCCGACCGTGCGTGGACTCAGCTCCGAGCGGCGCTTTTTGAGGAATTCTCCCAGCTCATTGAGGGGGACGTTGGCGGTCATGCTTCCCAGCATGACACCGATTTCACCCGTGAAAGGGGGGACATTTTACTCCCAGGATGTTCCCCTCCCGGGATGAATTTCTCCGCTTTTCGCGTCTGCCCTCGGGTGTGAGGCTCGACATCGAGCAGTCGAGCCCGAGCCCGGCTGCGGCTCACCGATCCCCGCACCGAAGGAAACACCCCATGCGCGGAGCAGTCATCTACGCCCCCGGCGACGTGCGCTTCGAGAACCTCGACGACCCGAAGATCATCAATCCGACAGACGCGGTGATCCGCACGGTCGCCACCTGCGTGTGTGGCTCGGACCTGTGGCCCTACCGCGGCGCGGAGCCGGTGGCCGTGCCCCATCCGATGGGGCACGAGTACGTCGGCATCGTCGAGGAGGTCGGCAGCGAGGTCACCAACGTCAGGCCGGGTCAGTTCGTGGTCGGCTCCTTCGCCACCTCCGACAATACCTGCGTGAACTGCCTGGGCGGCTGGCAGTCCTCCTGTCTGCACCGCGAGTTCATGAGCACCTGCCAGGCCGACTACGTGCGCATCCCCAACGCCCACGGCACCCTCGTCGCCACCGACGAGCACCCGGACGCCGAACTGGTACCGAGCCTGCTCGCCGTCTCCGACGTGATGGGCACCGGCTGGTACGCCGCCCTCGCCGCCGAGGTCAAGCCCGGCTCGACGGCCGTCGTGGTCGGCGACGGAGCCGTCGGCCTGTGCGGTGTCATCGCCGCGAAGGAACTCGGCGCCGAGCGGATCATCGCCATGAGCCGCCACGACTCCCGCCAGAAGCTCGCCCTCGAATTCGGCGCCACCGACATCATCAGCGAACGCGGCGACGAAGGCATCGCCCGTGTCAAGCACCTCACCGGCGGCATCGGCGCCGACTCCGTGCTGGAGTGCGTCGGCACCGCCGAGTCCATGCGGCAGGCCCTGCACTCCACCCGCCCCGGCGGCAACGTCGGCTTCGTCGGCGTCCCGCACGACGTGGCGATCGACGGCCAGGAGCTGTTCTTCTCCCACGTCGGCATGCGCGGCGGCCCCGCCCCCGTGCGCCGCTACCTGCCCGACCTCATCGACCGGGTCCTGTCCGGCCGGATCAACCCGGGCAAGGTCTTCGACCTCACCCTGCCCCTGGACCAGGTCGCCGAGGGTTACCGGGCCATGGACGAGCGCCGCGCCGTCAAGGCCCTCCTCAAGCCCTGACCGCAAACGCGTCCACACCGGGGCCGCACCCAGGCGGTGCGGCCACAGGACCGGCAACCACCCCGGCTCACACAAGGACCGACCATGACGACCTTCGCCCTCGTCGGCGCCGGCCCGGGCCTCGGGCTCGCCACCGCCCGCCGCTTCGGAGCCGCCGGCCACACCATCGCCCTCATCGCCCGGGACGCGGAGAAGCTGGACGGCCTGACGGCCGACCTCGCCCGTGACGACCTCCAGGCCCGCGGCTACACGGCCGACGTCCTCGACATCGAGTCCCTGACCGCGGCCCTGTACGCGGCCGCGGCCGACCTGGGGCCCATCGAGATCCTCCAGTACAGCCCGGTGCCGCGCGCCGACTTCATGAAGCCGGTCCTGGACACCAGCGCGGACGATCTGGACGCCCCGCTCGCCTTCTCCGTCAAGGGCCCCGTCACCTGCGTGAACGCCGTCCTGCCCGGCATGCGCGCCCTCGGCCGCGGCACCCTGCTGTTCGTCAACGGCTCCAGCGCCGTACGACCCAACCCGAAGGTCGCCGGCACCTCGATCGCCTTCGCCGCCGAAAGTGCCTACGCCCGCACGCTCCACGACGCGCTCGCCCCGGAGAACATCCACGCCGCGCAGCTGATCATCCCCGGAGCCATCCGGCCCGACGCCGAGCACAACGGCCCCGACGTGCTGGCTCAGCGCCTGTACGACATCCACGTCAAGCGGGACGGCTTCCGCCACTACTCCGAGCCCCTGCCCGACCAGCCACAGGACGCCCCCGTGAACTCGGCAGCCCTTCGCGCTCTCGCCCGCGCCTCCATGGCCACCACTGTCCTGCTGGCCGCGGCGGCCTGCGGCGACACCTCGTCGGCCTCCCCGCACAAGACATCCGCCGCATCCTCCGCCCGGCAGCAGACACCGACGGCCGAGGCACGCACCACACCGTCCGACAGGAACACCGCCATGGACATCCGGGTCACCCTCGACGGCCGCCCCGTCGACGCCGCCTTGAACGACAGTCCGGCTGCCGGTGACTTCGCCGAACTGCTCCCGCTCTCCCTGGATCTGGAGGACTTTCACCAGACGGAGCGGATCGCCGACCTGCCGCGCAGGCTGACCACCTCGGGCGCTCCCGAGCCGCGCGCGCCGAAGGCCGGCGACCTGACCTACTACGCGCCCTGGGGCAACTTGGCACTCTTCTACCGCGACGGCGACTCCGCCAACGCCGACCTGCTCATCCTCGGCCACATCGACGCCGACGCCGACCGACTTGCCGGGGCCGACCGGATCACCATCCAAGCCGCGCCCTGACCCGCCCCACCGCTCGCCCCTCACGGGAGGCCCCGCAAGAAGGGGGAGGAGATCCTCCCCTTTTTGTCCGGTTCGGCTCATGGAACCTCCCACGCCGGGCTGCTGATCACCGCGTTCGCCATCGGCGTGATCGTCGGCGCACCGACCATGGCCATGGCGACAATGCGCCTTCCGCAACGCCTGACGCTGATCCTGGCCCTGTCCGTGTTCTGGCTCGGACATCTGGTCGCCGCGCTCAGCACGTCCTCCACGATCGTCCTCATCGCCCGCGTCGTCACGGCCGTGGCCACCGGAGCGTTCTGGTCCGTCGGCTTCGTCGTCGCCACCGCCGCCGCAGGCCCGCACGAAGCCACCCGCGCCACGGGCGTCTTCACCACCGGCCACGCCCTGGTCGTCGACGGCGGCCAGATCGTCTGACCGCGGCGCGGCAAGGCACCCTGCCGCCGTAGCCCATCCAGACAGCTCCGACACCAGTCGCGCCACCACACCTCTGCACTCGAATGGAGACCACGACGTGAACCCCACGTACGACTTCACCGGCCAGGTCGCCCTCGTCACCGGGGCCGGCGCCGGTATGGGCCTGGCGACCGCCCGCGCCTTCGCCGCGGCCGGAGCCGCCGTCGCCCTCACCGACATCGACGAAGCGGCCTTGAACGCGGCCGCGAAGGAACTCACCGACGCCGGCCACCAAGTCCTCGCCCTCACCTGCGACGTCAGTGACGAGGACCAGGTCGCCGCCGCGGTCGATCGCACCGTGGAGACCTTCGGCCGCCTCGACATGGCCTACAACAACGCCGGCATCCAGGTCCCGCCCAGCGACGCCGCCGACGAACCCGCCGAACGCTTCGACCGCGTCAACGCCATCAACCTCCGCGGTGTCTGGGCCTGCATGAAACACGAGCTGCGGCACATGCGCGCCCAGGGCAGCGGAGCCATCGTCAACTGCTCCTCCCTCGGCGGCCTCGTCGGCCTCCCCGGTCGCGCCTCGTACCACGCCTCCAAACACGGAGTCATCGGCCTGACCACCAGCGCCGCCCTCGAATACGCCCCGCGCGGCATCCGCGTCAACGCCGTCTGCCCCGGCACCATCGACACCCCCATGGTCAGCGACATGATCGCCAAGGGAGAACTCGACCGGGCGGAGGCCGAGGCGAATCAGCCCGTCAACCGCCTCGGCACCGCCGAGGAGATCGCCCAGGCGGTCCTGTGGCTGTGCAGCCCCGGGGCGGGTTTCGTCATCGGCGTCGCCCTCCCCGTGGACGGCGGCTACGTCGCCCGCTAGGGACAGCCGGCCCACGCACAAGGAGACCCGAGAGACACCGTCGAATTCGTCAAGCAGCAGCCCGGCAGCAAGGCCCCCGCGGGCTGGTTCACCGGCGACGCCTGGGGTGGGACGTCATCGCCTCCACGAGCTGTTCGTCGAGAATGACGATGCGGCAGACAGTCTCGATCGGGGTGCCTTTCTCGACGAGCTCGCGGGCCCTGGCGGCGATCCGGAGACAGCTTCAACCGGACGCGCACAAGGCCGTCCTCAGTGCGTGGGAGCGCCTGGACGCTCCGCTGACCGCTGCCGATGGGCGTAGAGATCGTCCTGACCTCTGGCTCCCCCTCGACGAGCGGAGGCCAGACAGCCAACCGAGCGGACAGGCCGCCTGAGCACGTCCCGTCACGTGTCCGGGCACCGCACGTGACCCTGATCGTCTTTCAGTCAGCACCGTTCGGGAGCTCGGTGGATTCGTGTGAGAACACAGTGCTCGGCGGAATTCAGGTACCCCGAACAGGCGGCGACCAGGGGCGTGAGGGTGGCGATCAGGAGCGTACTGACCTTGTAACGGGCGCCAGTTCGCCCTCGCGATGCCGGTGTTCGGCCTGGCAGAGTGGATGGGTAGGGCGCACCGTGGCGGGGGAGGCATGGCAGACATGACGGCGACTATCTCCGTGAAGATCGAGGGGCCGGTCGGGCTGGACGACCCGGCGGAACTCCTGGAAGAGCTCGGGCAGGCGACGGGGCTGGCCTGGCGGCTGGAGCCGGCCGGGCGGGACGGCACCCTCAACGGGAGTCTCGCCGAGACGATGCTGCAGGCCGTGCTCGGCGGTGCTGCCGGGGCCGCGGTGCAGGTCGCCACGCAACTGGCGATCGACAGCTGGCGGGGCCGGAGGCTCGACCCGCCGTCCGTCACCATCGTCGTCGTCCGGCCCCCACAGGCTCCGCAGCCCCCACAGCCCCCGCAGGACCCGGAGCCTCCGCAGGACCCACAGCCCCCGCACGATCCACAGCCCCCGCACGATCCACAGCCCCCGCAGCGCCCCGACGACTCCGACGGGAGCTGACGGGCATGGCATCCCGGGCGTTGGTGGTCGGGGTCGGGGCGTACGACGACGACTCCGGCATACACGGATATCCGACGATCGAGGCGAGCGCCCGCGCGTACGGGGCCGCGTTGGCCCGGGACCCGCGATGGGGCACCGCCGCCCGGTCCCCGGTGTTGGAGCCCCACCAGTCGCGGACCCCGGACGACGTGATGCGCGCCCTCCACGAGGCAGCCGCCGCCGCCGAGGGACCGGAGGACACCCTGCTCGTGGTGTACGTCGGGCACGGCGCGTACTGGCAGGACGTGCCGGGCGGCCAGGTCCACTTCGCGGTCGGCTCCTCCCGGATCAACGAGCCCTGGACATGGCTGTCCGCCTGGTACGTGTACCGGGCGATCAGGAAGAGCAAGGCCGGCCTCAAAGTGCTGATCGCGGACTGCTGTTACTCCAGCATGCTGCCCCACCTCGGCCCCGAGTCCGCCCTGCCCGGTGTGCTCGGCACCCGCTCCCAGGGCACCTGCGTGCTCACCGCGGTCGGCGGCAACGTCCACAACGCGTGGGCGGGCGCCTGCGCGAACCTTCCCCACCCTCTCGACGACTGCACGCCGTTCAGCGGCCACTTGCTGAACGTACTGGGGCAGGGCATGCCCGACCACCCCGACGACCTCACGCTCGGCGCGCTCCGCGCCGGCATCGACGAGGGCATGCAGGAGTGCGGCGTCCACCACACGCCGCGGATGCTGCTGAACGACGCGTCGGAGGCGGCTCAGCTGTTCACCAACCACGCGAAGGGCCGCCGCCCCCGGACGCGCGCACTGGACACGGTCGACGCGTGGGTCCGCGAACTCCTCCTCAACGGAGAGCGCAGCCTGCCCGATCTGATGCGCCGCCCGGGCCTCGCGGGCCGCGTGGTGGTGCGGTTGAAGGCTGGGGACGAGCAGAGCCGCGACCTGGCCCGCCGCGTCGACCGGAGAGCCGGCGAACTGCTGCCCGACCCGGTCGACTTCGTCAGGTACTGGGGTGAGATCGAACCCGCGATGCTGGGCGGCGGATGACCGGCACCAACAGCGCCGACGGCGCCAAAGCCGCCCGCCGCACGGAGCACTTGTTCCAGCTGGACCTGGCCGAGTCGCTCAACGAGGCGTACGCCTGGGTGACCCGGACTCAGGTCCGGCAGTTCGTACAGATCCTGCGCAGAATGCGGGAGGAGCACCGCGAGGCCATGGCCATGCGTGCCCTGCACGCCTTCGCTCTGCGCCGCCCGGTCGACGAACTGGTCGAACTCGCACACCACTTCGACCGGCGGGACGCGGTCATGCTGATGGCGACGGCGGCCCTGTCACGGCCCGTCGGGGAGGCCGCCGAGCTGGCCGTGATGCAGCAGGAGGCGGAGTCCCGCAGTGAGCGTGCCCCGATCACCGCGAGCATCGTGCACGACGTGGCCTGCCAGCGCACGGCGTTCGACGTGGCGGTGTTCGTGCGAGTTCTCGAGGAGCGGCAGTCGGCGCTCGCGAAGCGCACCGTGAAGGTGTTCGCGGGTTCCGGCTCCGGTCGCACCAACCTCGACAAGGCGCTGCTGCACACCGCGCTCCGCGACGAGGGCTGCCACCGTGAGGCCGACCGGCTGCTCGGGCTGACCTTGCGGGCGATCGCCGACAGCACGCCGGGTGCCGCCGGGGCGGGCGAGGAGGGCGAGGAGATCGCCGACCTGGCGGGCGCGTTCCAGCACCTCAGCCCGGCCGGGCGGGTACTGGAGTGTTGGGTCGAGGAGAGGCTGAACGCCTCGGACGCGACCGAGGTGGAGGGGACTCGGCAACTGGTGGCGAGGCTGATCGCCCGGCGTGGCGCCGGCCACGACGCCCTCGCCGAGCACATCGGCCGCACCGCGCTGCCCCGTCACGTGGTGAAGCTCTGCGCGCTGCTGGCGAAGGTCGAGGCGTCCCCCGCCAAGTGCGCGCTGGTGCGGAAATACGCGGCCGGGCACAAGAACGTCCAGGAGCTGGCCGTGCTCGTGGCGTCCTGGCACAAGGAGCCGGCCCTGACCCGCACCACCCGGGAACTGCTGACCGACATCGTGGCGGGCGCCGCCGACCCCGGCGTCGCTCCCCGCCCCCTGGAGGAGCTGATGCAGCTGGACGGTTGGCTGCGCGAGGCGGACGCCGACCCCGAGTGCTCCCGGCTGCTGCGCTACGCCGCCGCCGTACGGATCGAGGGACGCTCCGGTGCCGACCTGGTGGATCTGCTGGGCCGCGTCGAACGCAGCCGTGACCGGACCCGGGCCGCGCACACGGTGGGACGCCGACTGGCCATGGCCGTCATGCGTCCCGACGCGGACCGGGACCGGTTCGTGGGCTGCCTGGGCGCGCTGCACGACGCCAAGCACTTCGTCGCCGTACGCGCCGCCTCCCGTGAACTCTCCGATCCATCCCATGAGTTGAGGGTCGACGCCGCGCTGGTCGCCGATGTCGCGGGACGTCTGGACCGGGCCGAGCTGCACCAGGTGTCCTGGACTCTGCTCGAACGCTTCCTGGAGAACGAGCAGTTGGTGTCTCCGGCCGATGTCGTCGAGGTCGTCGGCCGGGTGCTGGACTTGCGGCTGCCGGACGCGGAGCTGCTGCTGAGGGCCACCGTGGGCCGGTGGTCGGACGTGGGGCACCGCGACGACGCGGTGGCCGAGCTACGGGCGGCCGGGCAGTGCGAGGCGGCCGACTGGGTCATCAAGTCCCTGCGCTGACGGGCGGCTTCGCCTCCGGCTCTTGACGGGGGGTGGGGAGGGTGGGGGTTACGGCCTCCATGTAGAGGCGGCAGGCCTGGACGAGCAGGGGGAATACGACGGCTGCGGACAGGGCGACGATCGGCAGCGTCACCAGGTCCACGTTGTCGTAGTGCTTCGCCAGGGCATCCCGCAGTCTTGTGCACAGCACGAGCACCGACAGGTGCGCGAGGAACAGCAGCACGGGCCGTACCGCGGGGTCGCGGGGTGTGGCGGCGAAGCGGGAGATGTGGTCCCGGGCGTCGTAGCGCCGCAACAGGCGCCCCACGAAAGGCAGGTCGAGGCGCGCGAGCCGCGGCAGGCCGAGCAGCAGGGCCGAGCCGATTCCCACGGCGGCCATGGCCTGCCACACGTCGTCCCATCCCGCCTCGTGGATCACCACGGCGATCGCGACGAACGCGGTGTAGGAGAGAGCCAGATGCACCATGTGGCGCGTTCTCCCGAACGTCGGCCGTTTCAGTGCCACCAGGACGACACCAGGCATGGCGTACACCACCAACGTCAGCACGCTGTTGAGGGCTACCAGTTTTCCCCAGTTGCCCTGCACCACGGCGAGCATCGTCAGGCCGATGACGAAGTTGACCAGGAGGATCATCCAGTACGCGTCGATCTCGGCACCCCGGAAGCGGAACGAGGCCCGGCGTGCCGTCTGCAGTCCCCGGTGGGTGAGGTGAGCGCGGCTCAGCGCGGCGACCTCACGGGTCAGCGCATGGGTGAAGACGATGCCGGCGCCCATGGGGGACAGCACCGCGTTCATGAAGATCAACCAGGCCAGCCACAGCATTCCAAGTCCCGTGGCGAACTGGGCGTACGGTGATTCGAGAATGTTCGTGTTGAGCCCGCCGCAGTGCTTGCCGAACACCCACTGCAGGGCCGTGTACAGCAGGAACGCGCCGACGAGGGTGCCGTACACCGCCCACCGCAGCCGAGCCGCCTCCCCGATGCCGCGCCGTTTGACGTTGCCGGCGGAGTCGAGCGGGGCCTGGAAACCGATGTACGCGTAGATGACGGCGCCGCCCAGTACCAGATGCAGCGGCAGGCGATCGCTCGGGCGCTCCGCGTCCCCCCTGAAGTACTTGGCGTCCTCTCTCGTGCAGTTCTCGATCTCGCCGAACTTGTCGAACCAGTCGAACCCGAGGAGGACGACGATCAGTATCGGGATCAGGACCTTCACCACGGTGACGTAGACGTTCAGCCTGATCAGCCGACGCGGCGGCAGCAGGTTGAGCGCCATGATCAGCGTCATGAACGCGACAGCGCACAGCCAGCCTGTGCCGGAGAGGTCGTAGGGCTGTGCCAGGGTCGAGGCCGTGAGTTCCTTGGCCTGTTCCAGGTCGTCCCCGTTCGCCATCAGCGAGGGAAACCAATACGCCAGCCCGCGGACCATGGCCGCCGCCTCGCTCGCCGGGTTCGCCGCGTAGGCGATCCACAGTCCGGCGGCAGCGACCGTGGCCAGGAGCGGCCCGGCGGCTTGCAGCGGGAGGAAGATCAGCCCGCCCGTCTTGGGGGCGGCGATTCCCAGTTCGACCATGACGGCGGCGATCAGCAGCATCAGCGCACCGCCGATGACCCACGCCCATATGGCGTTCTCGTCGGCCTCCCAGTAGACCTGAGCGGCGGCCAGCAACCACCCGGAGCCCACGACACCGCCGGCCGCGAGGCCCACGAGATCCAAGGTGGACAGCCGACGCCGCTCGTCCGCGTCCTCCAGCGAGCCCGCCCGTGCCCCGCCCCGGCTGCCCAGCCACCCCAACTTCTCCCCCTGTCACCGGAGTTCCGGTGGAAGAACGCTATCCGCGCGGGGACGAGGGAAACAGGGGACGCGCCGGTGATCCGGCGGGTCCAGAGACGAGGGCCGTGCCGCCTCGGGGGCGTCAGCGCTCTGGTGTGCCCGCCGGTGTGGAGCATCGCGCTCGGGTGATGCGTTGGATTCGTGTTCGTGGGGCGTCGATGATCCTGCGAAGGCCGAGGTGTACAGCTGACGGTCGGCGCGGGTGTAGTTCAGCGTGACGCTCTCGGCACCTGACGCTCCGGCGTAAGGCACCCGCGGTGAGCCGCAAGGAGTAGGTGCGCCCCTCGATGCCCCACTCGCCGGTCCGTGGCCTCAGCCCGGCGTCCATCGCCCGCAGGGTGGGCCGGCCGATGTGGGCGTAGACCAGCCGTCGCACCCCGTGCCGTACGGCCTGCTCGGCGACCGTGTGTGCGCTGGCATGGCCGCCCACGCCGCCCCGGAACCGTATCGGCCGGTCCCAGGAGGCGGCCTCGGCGAACATCAGGTCCGCCCGCGCGGCCCAGGTCGGGAACTCCCAGAACTCCGGCGCCCACACCACCGCAAGGCCGCCCGCCTCGATGCGGTAGCCGTACGCGGGATGCGAGGTGTGCGCCACCGGTCGGCACCGCACCCGCACCCGGCCCAGCTCCAGATCACCGGCCCGCAACCGGACGCACCGCGCGGCGGCCTGCCGGCGCAGGGCGGATCGCAGCTCGGCCTGCTCGTCGGTGACCAGCCAGGCGTCCAGCCGTCCGGGCGGCGGCTCGGCGCCGGGTCCGCCGTCAAAGGCCACGCGGTACCCGGCGCACCGCAGCAGCAGACCGGCGGGGGCGAACCGTGGCGAGTTCATCGCCCCCACGCCCAGCAGCGTCAGCCGCAGCCAACGGTTCATCGGCCGCTCCGGCTCCCGGGTGCGGGTGCGGTGGCGGGATGGATCAGTCTCAGCGCACCGTCGGGCTCCAGGTCGATGCCCGCGCCGCTGCCGATCCGGGTGAGGGTTGCCCGCAGCCAGGCGCGGTCCTCGTCCGTCGCGGGCTCCAGCCGCATCCGCCGACTGCGCAGGGGCACCATGCGCAGGCCGACGAGACGGCCGGTGTCCGCCTCCACCGAGACGAGGTGGGCCAGTCGAAGGTCGTCGCGGTACTCCTCGTAACCGGAGATCCCTTCGTAGTCGTCGATGAAGTCGCCGCAGCCGTAGAGGATCAGCCGGTCGCGGTACACCTCGACGGGGCGGGGATGGTGCGAGGAATGCCCGTGTACGACATCGACGCCGCCGTCTACCAGGGCGTGAGCGAAGCTGGTCTGATCCCGTGCGACGCGGTAGCCCCAGTTGGAGCCCCAGTGGACGGAGACGACCACGATGTCGCCCGGGCGCCTCGCCCGCCGCACGCGCTCGACCGTTGCGGCGGCGGTTTCGGCCGACGCGTCCGGGGCGTAGGCGACACCGGCCAGGTCCGCGGTCGCCGCCCAACTCTGCGGGACGCCGCTGGACGGCATCCCGAGGGCGAAGACCAGCACACGGCTGCCGTGGCCGAGGAGGATGACGGCGGGTGCGTACGCCTCGTCGGCGTCGCGTCCCGCGCCCGCGGTCCGCAGGCCCGCGCGGGCCAGTGAACCGAGCGTCTCGTGGAGGCCCGGGCGGCCGAAGTCCAGCACGTGGTTGTTGGCCAGGACGCAGACGTCGGGCCGGGCCGCCGCCAGGGCCGGGACGTTGGCCGGGTGCATCCGGTAGTGGATCCCCTTGCCCGCCGCGAACGTGTCACTGCGCGTGACGGCCGTCTCCAGATTGATGATCCTGGCGTCCGGCGCGGCCTCCTCCAGCACTCGCAGTGCGGCGCCCCAGGGCCACGAGGGGGCGACAGGCGCGGGAATCGGGCCGTTGACCGCCTCCACCGCCCGGACATAGGACCGGGCATCCTCGACGTAGTCCTCCCGCAGCACCGGATCGCCGGGGCGCGGGAGGATCTGGTCGACGCCGCGCCCGAGCATCACATCGCCGCACAGGAACAGCGTCACCGTGCCGCCCATACCCTCACTGTAGGTCCCGTACGGCCGTAGCGGTCAGCGGTCCCGGACGGCCGTAGCGTCCGGCGGTGCGGTCAGCGCCGCGCGGGCGTTCGAAGCGTCCACTTGGGCATCACGACCGTTCAGCGGGTAGGCGTCTCCCGGAGCGGACGGGCTGTCTCCCGGAGCAGACGGCTGCTGCGCCGGACGGAGCACGTGGCCTTGCGCCGCCGGAAGGCCGGGGCACAGGCTCGTTGTGTTCCGGCGCGACCTCGGTCCGCCCGTCTCGGGAAACTGCTCGGGAAACTGATGGAGGGATGTCCCATGGCGGTGTGCGAAGTATGCGGAAACGACTACGAGTTGGCTTTCGAGGTACGGGCTGCTGGAGCGGTCCATGTCTTCGACAGCCTGGAGTGCGCGGCCCAGCGAATGGCTCCGATCTGCGACAACTGCAGCTGCCGGATCCTGGGACACGGGCTGCAGGCGGACGGGGAGTTCTACTGCTGCGCCCACTGCGCACGGCAGAAGGGCCACGCCCAACTGGTCGACCACGGCTGAACTGCGGGCACCGGCTCGCCGACTGACTGACTGACTGACTGGCTGGCTGGCTGTCTGTCTGGCTGATTGACTGTCTGGCTATCGCGCGACGGCATGAACTCGGGGGCGCGTCAGCAGTCGACCCCGCCGCGCCCCTTCCCAGTCCGCCCGTCCGCCCGTCCGCCCGTCCAAGTCAAGCGGGTCGTCGACGGCATCGCCTGGGAGCGGCCACAGCCGGACGTACGTTCCTGGCCTTTAGGAGCGCGGCCAAGGGCGCCCGTCGCAACGCTCGATGTCGCGGTTCAGGCGGCTGAGCAGAGTGGCGAACTCAGCCACCTCCTCCGGCGACCAGTCGGCCATCACCTTCTCCAGTCCGTCGACGTTCTCGGCGCGATGCGCGGTCAGGCGGCGCTCGCCCTCGGCGGTGACGGCGAACTTGCGGGCGATTCTCCCGTCCGGATCGGGGATGCGCTCGACGATGCCGGAACGCAGCATGGCCGCGGTCTGCCGGTTGAGGGTGGACGCGTCCAGGCCGAAGGCGGTGCTGAGCCCGCCGATGGTCATCGGCCCCTCCGCCTGGAGGCGGCTGAGCAGGAGACAGGCACTGCGGTCGAGCCGCCCGCGGAGCCCCCGTGCGCGTGCGGTGAGCGGGTTCAGGTGGCGCCCGAGCAGCGTGGCCTCGAATTCGATCAGGTCTGTGGGCTTGGCGGACTTGGTGGGATTGTCGGGCTCTGCCGGCTTGTCCACGCGAGGGCTCCTTCGGCTCCTTGCTTGGCTTCCCGCTGGGGGAGCGACCTCCCGCACATACGTCCAGTGCGATGTGTATGATGCATGAGACTTGCATGATGCACATTCTATGTACGATGCAAGTCGACTGCATGAGGCAAGTCGGTTGCACGGTGCAAGTCAGTGCGTGGCGCAGCGCGCCATGGTCCGGAAGCACATGGGCGCCAGTACGTGAACGCCAAGCGCATGAGCGCGAACGCATGAGGGAGTACCCGTGGAAAGACCCAAGCTCGAAGGCCGCTCCGACGGTGTCGTCGGCATCCTCGCCTTCGCGGGCATCGTCGCCGCGATTACGCAGACCCTGGTGGTGCCGCTGATCGGTGAACTGCCGAGGCTGTTCGACACCAGCGCCTCGAACGCTTCGTGGGTCATCACCGCCACGCTGCTCGCGGCGGCCGTCATCACCCCCGTCGCCGGTCGCCTCGGTGACATGTACGGCAAGAAGCGCATGCTTCTGGTCTCCCTGGGGCCGCTCGTCCTCGGCTCCGTCGTCTGCGCCCTGTCCTCCTCGGTGGTCCCGATGATCGCCGGACGCGGTCTGCAGGGCCTCGGCATGGGCGTGGTGCCCCTCGGTATCAGCCTCCTGCGCGACGTCGTGCCGGCGGAGAAGCTCGGCTCGTCCATCGCGATCATGAGCGCGTCCATGGGCGTGGGTGGTGCGCTCGGCCTGCCGTTCGCCGCGGCGATCGCCGAGAACGCCAGCTGGCGCGTGCTGTTCTGGGTCGTCGCCGCCCTGGCCCTCGCCGTCGCCACCCTGATCTGGATCTTCGTACCCGCGGGCCATGAGAGCACCGCCAAGGGCGGCTTCGACCTGCTCGGTGCGTTCGGCCTTGGCGTCGCCCTGGTCTGCCTGCTCCTCGGCGTCTCCAAGGGTGCCGACTGGGGCTGGGGCAGCGGCAGCACGCTCGGACTGCTCGCCGCCGCGATCGTCCTGCTGCTGGTCTGGGGCTGGTGGGAGCTGCGTACCGCCGAGCCCCTGGTCGACCTGCGTGTGA
The DNA here is from genome assembly GCF_052245575.1 of Streptomyces sp. 2A115. Classification (NCBI taxonomy): domain Bacteria; kingdom Bacillati; phylum Actinomycetota; class Actinomycetes; order Kitasatosporales; family Streptomycetaceae; genus Streptomyces; species Streptomyces sp. 2A115. The sequence goes on from NZ_JBQQCG010000079.1 coordinate 44,232, forward strand.
CTGCCCGTCCGCAGGTACTGATGACGAACGTGGCCTCGATCCTGATCGGGTTCGCGATGTACGCCCAGTCCCTCGTCGTGCCGCAGCTGCTCCAGCTGCCCAAGGCCACCGGCTACGGCCTGGGCCAGTCGATGCTGGCCATGGGCCTGTGGTTGGCCCCGGCGGGCCTGATGATGATGGTCATGTCGCCGATCGGCGCCAAGCTCTCCGCCGCCAAGGGCCCCAGGGTCACCCTGGCCGTCGGAGCCGCCGTCATCGCCCTCGGCTACGGCATCTCCCTGCCGATGATCGGCACCGGTTCCCTCTGGGGTCTGCTCGTCGTGACCATCGTCGCCAACACGGGTGTCGGCTTCGCCTACGGTGCGATGCCCGCCCTGATCATGGGCGCGGTTCCGCAGTCGGAGACCGCCTCGGCCAACAGCTTCAACACGCTGATGCGCTCCATCGGCAGCTCCGTCTCGGCCGCTGTGATGGCCGTGGTGCTCGCCCAGATGACCACGAACTTCGGCGGCTTCGCCCTGCCCTCCGAGGACGGTTTCCGCGTCGCCATGCTGATCGGCTGCGGCGTGGGCATCGCGGCAGCGATCGTCGCCTTCTTCATCCCGGTCCCGAAGCGGACCGCCGAGCCGGCGCCCGAGCCCGGCACGGCCCCGGACTCCGCTCCCGAGGTATCCGAGGTTCAGGTCAAGGCCTGATGGGAGCTGTCGGTCGTAGAGACTCGATGCCGTAGCCGCCAGTAGGTGAGCACTTTCGAGGCCGGAAGCAATCGACTTCTGAGGTCAGACCGTGCCCCTGCTGGTCGGCCGGAAGGCCAGACCGTTGACGGGATGGCGTGCCCGCCGGGCAGTGGGGCGGCCGTCTGTCTTGGTGCCCGCGGTCTCTCGGCGAGCCGGCAAGCTTTGTCCCGCCGAACCGCACCTGCCATGGATAATCACTCGACACATTGCAGATGCGAGACTGAGCGGCTTAATCTGTCGCATATGCAGTCCTACACCATCGGTCAGGCGGCACGCCTGCTGGGCGTCAGCCCCGACACCACGCGCCGCTGGGCGGACGCCGGCCGGGTCGCGACCCACCGTGACGAGGGCGGCCGTCGCCTCATCGACGGCCGGGACCTGGCAGCCTTCTCCGTCGAGCTCGCACAGAGCGGCACGGGTGGTACCAGCGGCTCCGGCGGCTCCGGCGAGGAGGAAACCCCGTACACCTCGGCCCGTAACGCGTTCCCCGGCATCGTCACCGCCATCAAGCTCGGCGACGTCGCGGCCCAGGTGGACATCCAGGCGGGCCCGCACCGGCTGGTCTCCCTGCTGACCCGGGAGGCCGTCGAGGAACTGGGCCTGGAGGTCGGTATGCGGGCCACCGCCCGCGTGAAGTCGACCAACGTGCACATCGACCGCACCTGACCGACCGGCCGGCCGCATCCCAGGAGCCCCACGCCATGCCCGACCCCATGCTTCACGCCACGCCCCACCCGGTGACCCGCCTCATCACCCGGCGCCGCGCAGCCGCCGCTGCCCTGACCACCGTCCTGCTCGTGTCGCTCGCGGCCTGCGGTGACGACGACGGCGGCGCGGACGGTGGCGCGGAGGCCGCCGGTACTTCGAAGACCGAGCTGACCGTGCTGGCCGCGGCCTCGCTGACCGATGTGTTCAAGACCGCGGGTGCGGCGTACGAGAAGGAGCACCCGGGGACGAAGGTGACCTTCTCCTTCGCCGGGTCCCAGGAACTGGCCGCCCAGGTCAAGCAGGGTGCCCCCGCCGACGCGCTCGTCACCGCCGACACCAGGACCATGGACGGGCTCGGGTCCGACACCGGCACCCCGACCGTCATCGCGAAGAACCGCCTGGTCATCGTCACCGACAAGGGCAACCCGGAGAAGATCGAAAGCCTCGAGGACCTCGCCGACACCAAGCTGAAGGTCGTGCTCGCGGCCCCCGAGGTCCCGGTCGGCCGCTACAGCGAGCAGGTCCTCGACACCCAGGGGATCACCGTGAAGCCGGTTTCCGAGGAGGCCAGCGTCCGGGCGGTGCTCAGCAAGGTCGAGCTCGGCGAGGCGGACGCGGGCATCGTCTACAAGACCGACGCGGCCACGGCGACCGACAAGGTCGACACCGTCACGATCCCCGACGACCAGAACGCCATCGCCTCCTACCCGGCGGCGACCCTCAAGGAGTCCGGCCACTCCGCGGCGGCCAAGGCCTTCGTGACCTGGCTGTCCACGGAAGAGGCCCAGAAGATCCTGCGTGACGCGGGTTTCGAGAAGCCGTAAAGGCGTAACGGATCGAGAGGCCGTAACGGATCATGAAAGGCGTACGCCCCAGCGAGCCGAACCACGAAACCAGGCGCTCCCGTGGCCCGCGTGGCTCCCGCTCCCATGACCCCCATGAACCCCGTGGCCTCCGTACGCCCATGCCGCTGGCCCTCCCCGCCCTGCTCGGCATCGCCTTCCTGGTGCTCCCGCTGGCCGGCATCCTGGCCCGCACCAGCTGGGGCGAGCTCGGCGACCATCTGACCAGCCCCGGCACCAGTCAGGCGCTGAAGCTGTCGCTGGTGGTCTCCTTCTGGTCGCTCGGGCTGTCCCTCGTACTCGGCGTCCCGCTGGCCTGGCTGCTCGCCCGGGTGCCGTTCCCCGGCAAGGCACTGGTCCGCTCGCTGGTGCTGCTGCCGATGGTGCTGCCGCCCACCGTCGGCGGTGTCGCGCTGCTGCTCGCGTTCGGCCGGCGTGGGCTGCTCGGGCCCTGGCTGGACGACACCTTCGGCATCACGTTGCCGTTCCACACCTCGGGCGCGGTCCTCGCCGCGACCTTCGTCGCGATGCCCTTCCTGGTGATCAGCCTCGAGGGGGCGATCGCGGGGCTGCGGCCGAGTTACGAGGAGACCGCGGCCTCCCTGGGCGCCTCGCCCGTACGGGTCTTCGCGACGGTCACGCTGCCCATGGTGGCCCCGGGCCTGATCGCCGGCGCCGCGCTCACCTGGGCCCGTGCCCTCGGCGAGTTCGGCGCCACCATCACCTTCGCGGGCAACCTTCCGGGCACCACCCAGACCCTGCCCCTCCAGGTCTATCTGCTCCTCCAGGAGAACCCGGAGGCCGCCACCTCCGTCTCCCTCCTCCTGCTCGCCATCGCCATGGCGGTCCTCGTCGCCCTGCGCGGCCGCTTCACGGGGACACCGGGCGGCAGGCGCTTGTACGCGGTACCCAAGTCCCCTGCGGAGGACGGCAGTTCACCGGCGCCCGTCAGTACGGAACCGGCCGTCCCCGACAGCGACAGCGAACCCTGGTCCCTGCACGCCGAGGTCTCCGGCTTCAACCAGCTCGTCCTGGACGCCGAACCGGGCACCACGATCGCCGTGGTCGGCCCCAACGGAGCGGGAAAGACCACCCTGTTGCGGGCGCTGCTGGGCCTCACCACGCGCGCGCACGCCAGTCTCCGCCTCGGTGAGAACGACGTCACCGGCCTGCCCCCGCACCGCCGCGGGGTCGCCTGGGTCCCGCAGGACGGCGCCCTCTTCCCGCACCTCACCGCGCTCGCCAACACCGCGTACGGACTCCGGGCCCAGGGCGTGCGCAGGGCCGAGGCCCGGACGGTCGCCCAGGAGTGGCTCGACCGGCTCGGCGTCGGTCATCTCGCGCACCGCAAACCGGCCCAGGTCTCCGGCGGCCAGGCCCAACGCGTCGCTCTGGCAAGGGCGTTGGCGGCCCGGCCCCGGCTCCTGCTCCTCGACGAACCCCTCGCCGCACTCGACCAGACGACCCGCGCCCAGGTACGCCACACTCTGCGCCGCCACCTCGACGGCTTCGGCGGAGTCTGCCTGATCGTCACGCACGACCCGGTCGAGGCCGTGTCCCTGGCCGACCGCGTCCTCGTACTCGACGACGGCCGTACACTCCAGGACGCCACCCCCACCGAAGTCACCCGCCACCCCCGCTCGCCCTGGGTGGCCCGCATGCTCGGCCGCAATGCCTGGCCCGGCACGGCCATCGCAGGGGGACTTCAACTCGCCGAAGGCAACGGCCAGTTGGTGATCGCGGACCCGCTGCCCGAGGGCACCGAGGCCCTGGCGATCATCGCCCCGGAGGCCGTCTCCGTACACCGGGACAAGCCCGGCGGCAGCCCCCGCAACGTATGGCCGGGCACCGTACGGGAGATCACCGCCTCGGGCAGCCGGCTGCGCGTCCTGATCACCTCGGACCGGGCGCCCGACCTGGTCGCCGAGATCACTCCGCAGGCCGCCGCCGAACTCGGACTGGCCGACGGCACCGCGGTATGGACGAGCGTGAAGGCAACGGAGACGACGGTGGTGACTCTCTGAAACCGGCGTGACCCTCTGAAACCGGCTTGACCCTCCGAAACGGGCGTGACTCTCTGAGAAGGGCCTGCCCCTTGGAGAAGGGGCCCCTCTCAGCGGTCGATATCAGTTGAGTGGTCGAGATCAGTACACGTCCCGGACGTATCGCTTCTCCGCGGCGAGCTGCTTGACGTACGCGGCGGCCTCGGTCTCGCCCAGGCCGCCGTGCGCGACGGCGATGTCCCGCAGCGCCCGGTCGACGTCCTTCGCCATGCGGGAGGCGTCTCCGCAGACGTAGAAGCGGGCGCCGGTCTGGAGCCAGGACCACAGTTCGGGCCCGTGCTCGCGCATCCGGTCCTGGACGTAGACCTTGGCGCGCTGGTCGCGGGAGAACGCCGTGTCCAGGCGGGTGAGGGTGCCGTCGTCGAGGAAGCCGGTCAGCTCGTCCTCGTAGTAGAAGTCGGTGGCCCGGTGCTGCTCGCCGAAGAGCAGCCAGTTGGGCGCGCGGTGGCCGAGCGCCCGCCGCTCGTCGAGGAAGCCGACGAACGGTGCCACTCCAGTGCCGGGCCCGACCATCACCATCGGTGTCGCCGGGTCCGCCGGCGGCCTGAAGTGCGGGGAGCGCTGCACGAACACCGGCACCGGAGTGTCCTGTTCGGCGTCGGCGAGGAAGGGCGAGCAGACGCCGCCGCGTGCCCGTCCGCCGAGGTTTTCGTACCGCACGACGGAGACCGTCAGCGACACGAGACGCGGGTCGACGAGCGGGCTCGACGATATGGAGTACAGGCGGGGCTGCAGCGGCTTGAGGATCCCGGCCCATTCCTGGGCGCTCGCCCGCACAGGGTGTTCGGCGATCACGTCGACGGCCTGCCGTCCCCAACTCCACTTCGCGAGCCCGTCCTTGTTGTCCGGACGCATCAGCCTCTTCAACTCCCGGTTGTCACCGGTGCGTTCGGCGACGAAACGGAGCAGGTCCGAGGTGATTCTGGTGATGTCGAGATGCCGTCCCAGCGCCTCGGCGAGGGAGGTCTCGCCGACTCCGTTCACTTCCAGAGTGGTCGAGGCGTCCAGTCCGGTCACCTCCAGCCATTCCCGCACCAGAGCGGGGGAGTTGACCGGTCGCACGCCGAGCGCGTCCCCGGCCTCGTAGGTCAGCGGCGTCTCACTCTCTCGCGTGTCGAAGGTGAACCGGCGGACCTCCTTGCCCGCGCCGGGCAGGCTGAGCAGCCGGTTGCCGGTGAGCCGGGCGGTGACGGGGGCGGGCTTCCTCTGCCTGGGAGTGCTCGGGGCGTTCGGCGCATTCGGAGTGCTCGGGGCGTTCGGAGCGCTCAGGGCGTTCGGAGCGGGCTGCGCGGCGGGTGTCCGGTCGGGGGCCTCGCCGGGGGCGAGGGCGGTGAGCACCTGGTCGAGCCAGGCCTCGGCCGATGGCTCGAAGTCCGGCTCGCAGTCCGTCCGCGGAGCGAGCCGGACGGCCCCCAACTCGTCCAGCCGCTGGTCGAGTCGGCGGCCGTGTCCACAGAAGTCGTCGTACGAGGAGTCGCCGAGGGCCAGTACGGCATAGCGCACCCCGTCCATGCGCGGCGACTCGGACGTGTCCAGCGCCGCCCAGAAACCGGAGCCGTTGTCGGGCGCGTCGCCGTCGCCGAACGTGCTGGTGATCAGCAGCAGGTCCGCGCCCGGCGGCAGCGCGCGCGGGTCGGCGTCGTCCATGCCGACGAGCGTCGCCCGGTGCCCGGTCGCGGCGAGGCGCTCGGCGGCCGCGGTCGCGAACTCCTCGGCGTTGCCGGTCTGCGAGGCCCAGAGGACGACGACTTCGCGCAGAGGAGTGGCCGGGGTCGGGGCCGGGACCTGCGGGGTGTCGCCCGCGCGGGAGTACATCCCGGCGAGGACACCGTTCACCCACAGAGCGTGGTCGGGGTCGAACGGAGCGTCCGGCGGCAGTACCGGCACGCCGGGGGCGCCCGCGGGAAGCCCGGCGAGAAAGCCGGTGAGGTACTGCCGTTCGTGGGCGCTGAGAACGGGCGGCGGGGTGGGCTCAAGGCCGAAGACGTTCCCCGCCGGGCTCTGGGTGACAGCCGTCGGTGTGATCGCGTCAACGAGCTTCGACTCCATCGGAGCCGAAGCCGAAGCCGAAGCCGGAGCCGGAGCCGGTCCCGCGACCCTCGCCAACGCCACCGCGCACACCTTCAACTCCGGCTGGAACGACACCGGATCCACCGCGTCACTGGTCACCGCGTTGACGCTCAGATACTCCCCGAACAGATCGTTCCAGTGGAACGGAGCGAAGAGACACCCGGGCTGAACCCGGTCGGTCACCACCACGGGCAGCACGGCCCGCCCCCGCCGCGAGGCGACCTCGACCCGGTCGCCGTCGGCCACCCCGAGTTCGGCGGCGTCCTGCGGGTGCACCTCCACGAACGGCCCGGGATTGAGCTTGTTGAGCTTGGCGACCTTCCCCGTCTTGGTCAGCGTGTGCCACTGGTGCTGAAGCCGTCCGGTGTTCAGTACGAAGGGAAAGTCGTCGTCGGGCATCTCAGCGGCGGGCATGTGCGGCCGAGCATGGAACACGGCCCGCCCGCCGGCCGTGGGAAACACCGGCCCCCTGTCCGCCGCGTCCCCGACCCCGGAGTCCACGTACCGGATCGGATTCCGGTCGGGCCCGTCCTCCCGCGCGGCGGGCCACTGCACGGAGACGTCCCGCAGCCGCTCGTACGTCACACCCCGCAGATCCCACCCGGTCTTCGGATTCCACGCGCGCTTGATCTCCTCGAAGACCTCTTCCGCGCTCTCGTACGAGAACCCCTTCTCGTACCCCATCGCGCAGGCCACCCGCGCGATCAGCTGCCAGTCCGCGAGCGCCTCGCCGGGCGGTTCCACGGCGGGCCGTGCGAGCGTGAGGTTGCGCTCGCTGTTGATGAGGACACCCTCGGTCTCGGTCCACATCGCGCCGGGGAGCACGACATCGGCGTACGCGTTGGTCTCGGTCTCGGCGAAGACGTCCTGTGTGACGACGAACTCGGCCGCCTCGAGCCCTTCGATCACCGTCTTGCGATTGGCCACCGAGGCGACGGGATTGGTGCAGATGATCCAGCAGGCCTTGATCTCGCCGTCCGCCATCTTCTGGAACATCTCGACCGTGCCCTGCCCGACCCCGTCCTTGCGGAGGGTCTGGGGCGGCAGCTCCCACAGCTCCTCGACGAAGGCCCGCTCGTCGTCGACGAGAACGGACCGCTGCCCTGGCAGACCGGGGCCCATGTACCCCATCTCACGACCGCCCATGGCATTGGGCTGCCCGGTCAACGAGAAGGGGCCGGACCCCGGGCGGCAGATCGCTCCGGTCGCGAGATGCAGGTTGACCAGGGCGTTCGTGTTCCAGGTGCCGTGCGTGGACTGGTTGAGGCCCATGGTCCACAGGCTCATCCACTCACCCGCTCGGCCGATCAGCTGCGCGGCCTCACGGATGTCGGCCTCCGGGATGCCGGTGATCTCGGCGGCGGCGGCGGGCGCGTAGTCGGCGAGGAAGCCCGGCATCGCCTCCCAGCCCTCGGTGTGGGCGGCGATGAAGTCGGGATCCGTGTGCCCGTTCTCGTGGAGCAGATACAGCAGCCCGTTCAGCAGGGCCAGGTCCGTTCCCGGCTTGATCTTCATGAACAGATCGGCCTTGTCGGCGGTCGCCGTGCGCCGCGGATCGACGACGATCACCTTCGCGCCCGCCGTCTTGACCCGGTCCATCATCCGCAGGAACAGAATCGGATGGCAGTCCGCCATGTTCGAGCCGATGACGAGGAAGACGTCCGCCTTCTCGAAGTCCTGGTACGAGCCGGGCGGACCGTCGGCGCCCAGCGACAGCTTGTATCCGGCGCCCGCGCTCGCCATGCACAGCCGGGAGTTGGACTCGATCTGATTAGTCCGTACGAAGCCCTTGGCCAGCTTGTTCGCCAGGTACTGGGCCTCCAGGCTCATCTGTCCGGAGACATAGAAGGCGAAGGCGTCCGGGCCGTACTCATCGATGATCGCCCGCAGCCGCCGCGCGGTCTCGGCGATCGCCGCGTCCACGGACGCGGGCACCGGCTCCTCCCCGCGGTCGTCCCGTACGAGAGCGGTGGACAGCCGCCCCGGAGCGGCGAGCATGTCGGCAGTGGTCGCACCCTTGGTGCACAGCCGGCCGAAGTTCGCGGGGTGCGCCTTGTCCCCGGACGCCTTCAGGACCGTACGCCGCCCGTCGGGCCCCATCCCGATGTCCAGGACCATTCCGCAGCCCACGCCGCAGTACGAGCAGACCGTGCGCACCTGCGTCGTGGGGGTGGTCGTGGTCACGCGCTGCCTTTCTCCGGCCTTCTCCGAGCGTCTCCTCCGAACGGAACCTCGGTCCGTGAGCGTACGAATTGCCCGTTACGCCTGTGTCACGCGACGCGATCATGAGGCGTTACACCCGTCACACAGCCGCCGCCGAGGCGCTGTGAGGGAGCCCCAAGGTGATTCTGAGATACACGATCGGGTTTGCGGTCCGTGTCGCTATTGGGCCGAACGGGTGACCATGCGCAAGAATTGGCCGGTGCAGGCAATCAGTGCGAGTCAGGTCGGGGGGAGCCGGTGAACAGCCACGACGTCACCGATGAACAGTGGGAAGGGCTCGCCCAGGTCGTACCGCTGCGAGGCCGTGATGCCTGGCCGTCGGCGGTCGACCACCGGTCGATCCCCGAGGCGGAGACCGAGGCGCGGCGCCGTTTCATGGTGCTCAGGATCAACGTCTTCGCGGACGCCCGCGAGGTCGCCGAGACCCTGATGGCCGGCATCCCGGTCCTTCTCGACCTCACCGGCGCGGAGACGGACGTCGCCAAGCGTGTACTCGACTTCAGCACGGGCGTCGTCTTCGGCCTCGCGAGCGGGATGCACCGGGTCGACCGGAACGTGTTCCTTCTCACGCCGCCGGGCACCGAGGTGCGGGGCCTGATGGAGGGGGCGGGGATTCCCGGGGCCTGACCGACCTTCCGACTCCTGGGTTCGATCCCTGGTCCGATCCCTGGGTCGGATCCCGGGTCGGATCCCTCGATCGTAGGAAGGTCTCCCGGGTGAAACGGTTCGGCCCGAGGGGGAGTCCTACCTTCCGGATATGACTCCGGATATGACCGCGTCATCTCTCGGGACCTGCGAGGAGACCGAGGCACGTCCGGACCGGCCGAGCGTCACCGAACTGCGGCTCTCCGCGTTCGCCGCGCACCGCCGCGCCGCGTTCCCACTCGGGCCGCTCAGCCTCTTCGCCGGGCCCAGCGGCAGCGGCAAGTCGAGTGCCCTGCGGGCGTACGAGGCACTGGCCCGGCTGGGCGGCGGCGCCGAGCTGGGCGAGGTGTTCCGGGACCCGGTCGCCTGCGTGCCGCAGCGGGCCCGGCCCGACGCCCAGCGGCGGCGCGGCTTCCGCATCGGCTGCACGGTGGACGGCCCGGAGGGCCCCGTACGACTCGATGTCGCCGTGCAGGCCGAACCCGAACTGCGCATCGTGGGCGAGCGGTTGACGACGGGCGGGCGGACGCTGCTGGAGACGGCCCTGCGTGACCCGAGCCGGCGTGCCGTCCAGGCGGCCTGGCACACGGGGGGCTCGTCCCCGGTGACCCGGGCCCCGCTCCCGGACGACCGGCTCGGCACCGCGCTCCTTCCGCTGCGCGTCGCCGGCAAGACCGACGGCCAGCGCCAAGTCCTCGCCGCCGCCGAGCAGATGGTGGTCGCCCTGCGGTCCGTCTTCACCTGTGACCCGCAGCCCCGCTCCATGCGCACCGCCGTGCCGCTCGGCGCGGGACGGCTGCTGAGCGGCTGCGACAACCTCGCCGAAGTGCTGTGGCGTACCCGGTCGGAGTGCGGACGCCGACACGCGCTCCTGGTCGACGCTGTGCGCGCGGGGTGCGTGGGTCCGGTCCACGACGTGCTGGCCGAGCGGTCGGCCGACGGGATGGCCGGAACGGTACGGGCGGTGCTCGACCGGGGTGACGGGCCGCGTACGCCTCTCGGGCTGCTGGGGGACGGGGAATTGAGGTATCTCGCGCTGGCCCTGGTGCTGCTCACGGGTCCTGGTGTGCTGGAGGTCGACCCGGCCGGGGAGGTGCCCGCGGCGTTGCAGACGCTGACCGTGCTCGCCGACGGGTTCGACCGCGATCTGGACGCACGACAGCGGGAGGGGCTCGTACGCCTGGCGGCGCGGATGTGCGAGCGCGGGCACATCCGGCTGGTGGGGGCCGTGAGTGACGCGTCCTGGGCGGCGGGAGTGGGCGGGGTGACGGTGGTAGACCTGGAGCCGTGACTGAACTTGATGTGGCGACGCTGCAGCGCAGGCTGGCCGAGTTCGCGGCCGCACGGAACTGGCAGCCCTATCACACGCCCAAGAACCTCGTCGCCGCGCTCAGTGTCGAGGCGTCCGAACTCGTCGAGATCTTCCAGTGGTTGACGCCCGAGGAGTCGGCCCGAGTGATGGACGACCCGAAGAGAGCGCCCCGCGTGACGGACGAAGTCGCGGACGTGCTGGCCTACTTGCTGCAGCTGTGCGAGGTGCTCGGTATCGATCCGCTGGCGGCGCTCGACGCGAAGATCGACCGGAATGAACGAAGGTTTCCGGTGGGGGAGGAGTCCTGACCGTCCCTGGAAGCACTCTGAGCCTTCCGGAAGAGGACTTCGGAACCCAGCTTGTCACTCTCCGGAGTCATGGATCTGTCCCCATCCAATTCATTGTCCACAGATTTCAGGCTTCCTCTGGCTTTTCGTCCCGAGGCACTTCACTCTGGGTAGTGGACAGGCGGAGTTCGGGCAGGCGTGTGAAGAGCGCGTCGGGACAGACGGGGGCAGCGCATGGACGCGGTGCGGCTCATCGGCGCGAGCAGGGGTTCCCTGGCCGGGAGCAGTGATGCTGCCGGGATCATGGCGGAGGCCTGGCAGGTGCAGGCCCTCGCCCAGGCGATAGGCAGCTACGTGGCGGTCTCCGGGCCTCCCGAACTGCGCGGCGAGGCGCTGGGGTTGACCGAGCTGGCCGGTCGGGGCTGCGGGGTTCTGGACGCGCCTTTACTCGACGCGGGGAGCTTACGCGCGGCCCAGCTCACCGAACTCGGCGATGCCCGCCGGGCCCTTTTCGACCTCGGCAACCTCCTCGGCGAGGTCGGCATCGCGCTCGTCGGGATCGCCTCCGCGTCGGACGACGAGGGGACGTACTGGCAGTGCATGGAAGCCATCGACGCGGCGGACGAGTCCCGGGACCGGGTGCTGGAGATGCTGCGAAGACTCGCGGTGCGGGATCAGGGGGCGGCGGCGGGGTAGCGGGGGGCGGGGGGGGGGGGGGGGGG
>NZ_JBQQCG010000008.1:0-208625 GCF_052245575.1 Streptomyces sp. 2A115
CAATGGCTCTGGGGGGCCGGTACCTCGTGGCGGCGAGCCCGCGACGGGATCGTAGTCGGCAGAGATCACAACAGATCCACGGACCGCGAGGAACCCTCGCGGTCATCTGGGGAGGACCGCGAGGGACCTCACGGTCCTCCTCAGATCCTCCAGATCCTCCAGATCCAGAAGGACAGTTCCGTGAAGTCGCTGCCGGCCGGTGTGAAGTCGTTCGTCGCCAACCTGCTGCGGTGGTCGTTCTTCGTGGGCAGGCTCGCCACGAGCTCCGCCGCCGGTGCCGTCCTCGACGGCGCGGAGAAGGTGGACGGCGCGAAAGGGATCACGGCCGCCCCTGCGAGGCCCGTCCTGTCCATCAGCGGCTCGTAGCCATCGAACCCGGACTCATCGCGCCGCCGCGCCGCCGCGCCGCTGTCGCTCACGCGGTTCCTTCACTTCGAAATCGAAACCCCCCGCAGTCACCCACCAAGCCCACCAAGCCCAGCGAGTCCACCAGGCCCAGCGAGTCCAGCAAGCCCATCGAGCAAAGGACCCTTCCCATGACCGTGAACCGCCGCCGTGGACGCCGTACCGCCGCCATCGCCACCGCCCTGGCTGCCGTCACCCTGACCGCCGCGTTCCTCACCGGCTGCGAGAACCTCGACGACTCGCTGGACTGCCTCCAGAACGCCGACACGATCTCCGACAGCCTCAGGGAAATCCATGAGGCCGGCCTGGACGCGGCGGAGGACCCCACGCGGACCGACGAATCCATCGACACCATCGACAAGAACCTGGAAAAGATCGACGACAAGACCGACAACAACGAGGTCAACAAGGCGGTCGACGAGCTCAACGATGCGGTCGCGGACTACAACAAATCCATTCTGAACGGCGACACCAGCCCGGACTCCAGCAAGATCGACGCCGCCGCCGACAAGCTGAAGGACGTCTGCACGTCGTAACGAGGAGTCAAAACAGGAAGAGAAGACGAAGTCGGATCGAAACGCCGAACAGACGGGACCCGCCTCAAGGAAGGCGGTCCCGTCTGCGTGCTCCGCGAAAAATTATCGTCGCAGATATTGTCAACAATTTCGTCAGCGGTTAGGTTCGCAGGCAAGCCACCCAAAGGGAGAGTGACGGTGCGAGCCGCGACAGGCAAGCCCGCTGACGTCCGCGTCCGCGACGACGGAGCGCGGAAGGGGCAGCGCACGTCCGGCGACCGGTCAGGAACTCCGCTCCTCGCACAGGAACAGCGATGATCATCGACTGCCACGGTCACTACACGACCGCCCCGCCGGCGCTGGAAGCATGGCGCAATCAGCAGATCGAAGGGCTCGCCCACCCCACGGTCGCCCCGGCTCGCGCCGATCTGCGCATCAGTGACGACGAGCTGCGCCAGACCATCGAGGCGAACCAGTTGCGGCTGATGGACGAACGCGGCATCGACATGACGGTCTTCTCGCCCCGCGCGTCGTTCATGGCGCATCACATCGGGGACTTCGGGACCTCTTCCGAGTGGGCGGGCATCTGCAACGAGCTCTGCTTCCGTGTCAGCAGCCTCTACCCGGAGCGTTTCGTCCCCGCCGCGATGCTCCCGCAGTCCCCCGGCGTGGACCCGGCCACCTGCGTACCGGAACTCACCCGCTGCGTGGAGGAGTACGGCGCCGTCGCCCTGAACCTCAACCCCGACCCCTCGGGCGGTCACTGGACCGCTCCACCGCTGACCGACCGCTCGTGGTACCCCGTCTACGAGAAGATGGTGGAGTACGACATCCCGGCGATGGTCCACGTCAGTACGAGCGTCAACCCCGCGTTCCACACCACCGGAGCGCACTATCTCAACGCCGACACCACGGCGTTCATGCAGCTCGTAGAGGGTGACCTGTTCGCGGACTTCCCCACCCTGCGCCTGGTCATCCCGCACGGCGGCGGCGCCGTTCCCTACCACTGGGGCCGCTTCCGCGGGCTGGCGACGGCACTCGGCAGGCCGCCCCTGGAAGAACACGTCCTGGACAACGTCTTCTTCGACACGTGCGTCTACCACCAGCCCGGTTCGGACCTCCTCTTCGACGTCATCCCCGCCAGGAACATCCTCTTCGCCTCGGAGATGATCGGCGCCGTCCGCTCCGTCGACCCGTGCACCGGCCACCACTTCGACGACACCCGTCGCTATGCCGAGGCCGCCAGGCTGTCCCCGGACGACCTGGCCGCGATCCAGGAACACAACGCCCGTGCCGTCTACCCCCGCCTGGACGCCCTGCTGAAACGCCAGGGCCGCTGACCCGCGGAAGGAAGAGCAGGACCATGTACGAACTCGGAGTCGTCCACCGCTCCGTCACACGCCCGGACCGCTCGGACGTCGAGGCGCTCGCACCCTTCGGTGTCAGCACGATCCACGAGGCCATGGGCCGCTGCGGTCTGATGCGCCCCTACCTACGGCCCGTATATCCCGGCGCCAGGCTCTGCGGACCGGCGGTCACGGTGCTGCTCCAGCCGGGCGACAACTGGATGATGCACGTGGCCGTGGAACAACTGCAGCCGGGTGACGTCCTGGTGGCAGCCTGCACCACCGAATGCGAGGACGGTTTCTTCGGTGAGCTGCTCGCCACCTCGGTACGCGCACGGGGCGGTACGGGGCTGATCATCGACGGCGGCTGCCGCGACGTGGCCGAACTCCAGGACATGGACTTCCCCGTCTTCAGCCGCGCGATCAATTCCAAGGGCACCGTGAAGGCAACCCTCGGATCGGTCAACGTACCCGTCGTCTGCGCCAACGCGCAGGTCCGCCCCGGCGATGTGGTCGTCGCGGACGCGGACGGCGTGGTCGTCGTCCCGGCCGAGCGCGTCGCCGAGGTCGCCGAGGCCTCCCTCCGCCGAGAGGAGAACGAGGCGCGGAAGCGCAAGCGGCTCGCCGCGGGCGAACTCGGCCTCGACATGTACGGCATGCGCGAACCGCTCGCGGCCGCGGGCCTGCGCTACGTCGACTGAGGAGTCTCCCCACTCCGGATCCGCGCCAGGTCGACCGGCGCGGGTCGCCGCGTCACGCTGTCAGAGCGTCTTCTGCTTCATCGCCGGCGCCTGGCCGGCCGGCGCGATCGTCCTGGCCGCCTTCGGTCCCGGCACTCGCTCGGCACACCCGACTCCGGTGCGGCAACGGACAGTTGTCAGCACGCCCGCACCGACTGCGTGACGCTCCGCCTCGGCGAGACGCGTCGGCCAGGGCTGGTGGACAGGCGCGCGGGATTGTGTGACGGGGTGCCCGCATTCTCCTCCGGGCGCACGATTCCACTCCAGTGCCGTGCCGTCGATGCGGGCGCCGCCGATAGTGTCCAGGTGCTGCACTCGTTGCGGGGCGCGGGACAGCGGGATGTCCCGCGCCCGCAACGGATGGCCGTCGGTCAGTTTCCGCCAACTGCCCTATGCGCGTGGCGGATTGAATCTGTCCCCGAAGCGCCGTGCAGCGGCGTCGGAGCGTACGCCACCGTCACCGCGAGCACCCGTGCTCACCGGTTCCCGCCGCTCCCCTCCGGCAATGTGCCGGTGCGGGCCAGGTCGGCGTACCACCGCGCGCTGGCCTTGGGGATGCGCTTGCCGGTCGGGTAGTCGACGTAGACGGCCCCGAAGCGCTTGCTGTAGCCGTAGCCCCACTCGAAGTTGTCCAGCAGAGACCACAGGAAGTAGCCCCGGACGTCGACACCGGCCACGATCGCCCGGTGCACGGCCGACAGGTGGCCGTGTAGGTAGGCGATGCGTTCGGGGTCGGCCACCTCGCCCTCCGGGTTCACGTAGTCGTCGAACGCGGCCCCGTTCTCTGTGATCACCAGAGGCATCGCGGGGAAGTCCGCCTTGAGCCGCGTCAGCAGGTCGTACAGGCCGCTGGGGTCGACCGCCCAGCCCATCGCGGTGGTGCTGCCGGGCGGCCGGTGGAAGGCGACGTCGGCGCCCGGCCAGGGGCTGTGCTCGCTCATCCCGTGACCGTCGGAACCGTGGCTGGCCTCGCCGGTGGCGGCGGAAACGAGCGTGGGTGTGTAGTAGTTGACGCCCAGGAAGTCCAGCGGCTGGTGGATCGTGGCGGTGTCGCCGTCCCGTACGAAGGACCAGTCGGTCAGGCTCGCCGTGTCCTGGAGAAGGTCCTGGGGGTATTGGCCTTCCAGCAGAGGGCCGGTGAACACGCGGTTGGCCAGGGCGTCGATCCGCCGGGCCGCGTCGAGGTCCTCGGCTGCCTCGGTCAGCGCGCGGACGTGGTGAATGTTGAGTGTGATGGACGCCTGTGCGCGGGCGGGCAGTTCGGCGCGCAGCGCCTGAACGGCCTTGCCGTGGGCGAGGTTGAGGTGGTGCGCCGCTCGCAGGGCCGCGACCGGGTCGGTGCGCCCGGGCGCGTGGACGCCGGAGCCGTATCCGAGGAAGGCGCTGCACCAGGGCTCGTTGAGGGTGATCCAGGTCTTCACCCGGTCCCCCAGCGCACGGGCCGCCAGCGTCGCGTAGTCGGCGAACCGGTCGGCGGTGGCGCGCTCCGGCCAGCCGCCCGCGTCCTCCAGCTCCTGCGGCAGGTCCCAGTGGTAGAGGGTGACGACCGGTTCGATGCCCTTTTCCAGCAGTGCGTCGGTCAGGGCGCGATAGAAGTCGAGCCCCTTCTCGACGGCCGGGCCGCGCCCGGTCGGCTGCACGCGCGGCCACGACAGGGAGAACCGGTAGGCACTGACGCCCAGATCGGCCATGATCTCGACGTCTTCGCGCCAGCGGTGGTAGTGGTCGGTGGCGACGTCACCGGTGTCGCCGTTGCGCACCCTGCCGGGCGTGTGCGAGTAGGTGTCCCAGATCGAGGGAGTGCGTCCGTCCGTGGAGGCGGCACCCTCGATCTGGTACGCGGCGGTCGCCGTACCCCAGGTGAAGCCCTGCGGGAACCTCATGACGGTGGTGTTCTCCGGGGCGGGCGCGACACGTCGGGTTGCGGTAGTCACGTGGGTCCTTCCAGATGTACTGCGGGGCGGGAGAGGCGAAGCGGGGTGGCGGGCGTCGAAGGGCCGCGGCAACAGGGGGACGGCACGGCACTCATCCCTTGACCGCTCCCTGCATGATTCCGCCGACGATCTGACGGCCGAAGACGATGAACAGGGCGAGCAGCGGCAGCGTGCCGAGCAGCGCGCCTGCCATGATCAGCGACTGGTCGCGCACGTATCCCGCACTGAGCTGGGTGAGCGCTACGGGGACCGTCGGATTGGTCATGTCGAGCACGATGAACGGCCAGAAGAAGTCGTTCCAGGCGTGCACGAAAGTGATCATGAACAGCACGGCCATGGGAGGCCGGGCGATCGGCAGCACGATGCTCCAGAAGATGCGCAGGGAGTGCGCACCGTCCACCCGCCCGGCCTCGACGAGTTCGTCGGGCAGCGCCTCGGACAGGTACTGCCGCATGAAGAACACGCCGACGGCGCTGACGAGCGTGGGGAAGATGACGGCGGGCAGCTTCTGGCCCCAGCCCAGTTCGGTCATCATCATGAACAGCGGTACGACGCCGAGCTGGGGCGGCACCATCATCGTGCCGATGACGAGCATCAGCAGGATGTTGCGGCCCTTGAAGCGGAGTTTGGCGAACGCGAAGCCGGCGAGGGTGGCGAACAGCACCGTGGACAGGGCGATCACCCCGGCCACGATCAGGCTGTTGAGCATGGCCTTGCCCAGCGCGGCGTCCTGCCAGGCCTTGCCGAGGTTCTCCAGGAGGTGGGGTCCCGGCAGGAACGGCGGAGGCGTCTGGGTGACGCGCGTGTTGTCGGTCGACGCCGCCACCATCGTCCAGTAGAGCGGGAAGAGCGAGAACAGCGCCGCGATCCCCAGCAGGATGTAGGCGACGGGCCCCGCGTGGTGCTGACGTCCGGCACCCGGGTGCCGGAACAGCCTGGGGCGCCGTCCGCCGGAGGGGGTGTCCTTCCGGGCCTTCTTCGCGACCCCGGGGCGCGCGTCCGCCGCCTGGACCGGGATGCTGTCTGTGGTCATGGAAATCTCCCGGTCAGGCCCTGCGCGCAAGGACGCGCTTGACGATTCGTTGGACGACGAACACGAGAATGAGCACCAGGAACATCGCCCAGGCGACCGTGGCGGCCCGGCCCATCTGGTAGTTCTTCCAGCCCTCCTCGTACAGCAGCAGACCCAGCGTCTGGTACTGGTTGTCCGCTCCCCCGGTGATGCCGTTCGGGCCCTGGCCGAAGATCAGGGGCTCACCGAAGAGCTGGGTGGCGCCGATCGTGGACAGGACGATGGTGAACACGATGGTGGAGCGGATGCCGGGGACGGTGACCTTCAGGAACTGCTGCCACCGCGAGGCGCCGTCGATGGCCGCGGCTTCGTAGCGGTCGCGCGGGATCGCCTGCATCGCCGCGAGGTAGAGCAGGGCGTTGTAGCCGGTCCAGCGCCAGATGACGATCGAGGAAATGGCCGTCTGCGCGGCCCACTTGTTGTTCTCCCAGTCGATGTTGTCGACACCGATCAGGCTCAACATCCAGTTGATCATGCCGAAGTCGCGTTCGAAGAGCATCGTGAACACGAGGGCCGCGGCACCGACCGACGTGGCGTACGGCGTCAGGGCGGCGACGCGGAAGAACGTCGAGCCGCGCAGCCGGTAGTTGAGCAGGTGCGCCAGCCCGAGCGCCATCAGCAACTGCGGCACGGTCGACAGGACGCCGATGGTGAACGTGTTGAACAGCGCGTTCCAGAAGCGGTCGTCGTCCCACAGCGCCGTGTAGTTGTCGAAGCCGACCCACTCCATGAGGTTCAGGGTCGACAGTTCGACGCGGTGCAGCGAGATCCACGAGGTGTAGATGAGCGGGTAGAAGCTGAAGGCGGCGAAGACGACGAAGAACGGGGCGACGAAGGCATACGGCGCGCCCCGGACGTCGAGACGGTGCAGCAGCGTGCGGCGACGCTGACCGTCCCCGCCGGTGCCGGTGCCGGTGCCGGTCCCGGCCGGCGAGGCGGTGCCGGGCGCACCGTCTGAGGGTGTCGAGGTGGAAATGGCCACCGGAAGGCGTCCTTCCTGGAGGGTGAGAGCCTGTTTCTGAACCCCGTCGTCCGCGCGGAGCGGGGGGCGCAGCGCCCGCCGCGATGGAGGTCCCCCCGCTCATGGGGGTCCCCCCGCTCGAGCGAAGCCGAGAGCGGGGGAGGCTGTCGGACACAGCCGGTGCGTGCCCTCGGCGTGCGGCGTTGCAGGTCATGTGGCGGAGCCACCTGTCCTGCGGCGACGTGCCGCGAGGGTGCGCACCGGGCGTCGGGGCGCAGGCGGAGGTTCAGAAACTGCTCTGGGGGAGGCGGGCAGGGGCCCGGCGGCCCACACGGGCCGCGCGTGGGACGCCGGGCTTCTGCGGAGATGGGCAATGGGGCCCGAGGTCAGCCGGCGGCCTTCTCGATGCGCGTGTCAGTGGTCTTCCACGCCTCGTTCGGGCTCTTGTTCTGCGCCTCGATCAAGGTCAGGCCCTGCGAGAAGATGTCCTTGATGGTGCCGTCCTTGCGGCCGAGCACCTGCTCGTCGGGGATCTCCTGGGCCGCGGCGCCGAAGATCTTCCCGATGGGCGCGCCGTTGAAGTAGTCCGACTTGGCATCGACCACTTCGGGTGTCTCCAAGGCGGTCTGCGACGAGGGGAAGTTGCCGATCTCCTTGAAGAGATAGGCCTGCTGCTCAGGGGCGGTGAGCCAGGCCACGAGCTCCTGCGCCTCCTTCTTGACGGGGCTCTTCTCCATCACGCCGAGGAACGCTCCGCCCCAGTTGGCGCCCTTGGGCGCCTTGGCGACATCCCACTTGCCCTTGTTCTTCGGGCCCGCCTTCTCGCTGATGTGCGCGAGCATCCACGCCGGGCAGACGGTGCTGGCGAAGGTGCTGTTGGCCAGACCGGGGTCCCAACCGGGCTGGAACTGGCGGAGCTTCGCGGTCAGATCGGACGTGGCCGCCTCGGAGGCCAGCTTCCACGCGTCCTTCACGACAGGGTTGGTGGCGTAGATCAGCTCGCCCTCCTTGTCGTAGAACTGCTGGGAGTCGCCGTAGATCATGGCGTTGAACAGCCCGCTGGAGCTGTCCATGAAGGCGACCTTGTCGTCCTTCGACTTCTCCTTGAACCGCTTGCCCGCGGCGACGTACTTCGACCAGTCGCCCTCCCACAGCTTGGCGACCTCGTCGCGTTCGGTGGGCAGGCCGGCCTGCTCGAAGAGGTCCTTGCGGTAGCAGACCGCCATCGGGCCGATGTCGGTGCCGAGGCCGATGACCTTCTTGTCCGCGGTGGTGACCTGGCTCTGCTTCCACGGAAGGAAGTGGTCCGTCCCGGCCACGCCGGCCAGATCGACGAACTTGTCCTTCTGCGTGTCGGACAGTTCCTTGGCCCTACCAATCTCTATGCCCTGGATGTCCTTCAGCCCGCTGCCGGCGGCCAGGTGCGTCTGCAGGGCGGTGTAGTAAGTCTGCTCGTCACCCGCGACGTCCGCCTTGATGACGACGTTCGGGTTTTCCTTCATGTACTTGTCGAGCAGCCCGGTCTCCTTGAAGCCCATGACGCCGAACAGTCCCATGGTGATGGTGACCTTGTCGCCGTCCCTGCCCCCACCGGTCCCCCCGTCACTGCTGCCCCCGCAGCCCACGACCAGACCGAGAGCCGACGCAGCCGACACCGCGGCCACGACTCTCGTACGCAACTTGCTTCGGAACTTGTCCATTTGGTCCTCCTAGCGGCGGCGCTGACGCACCGGAGTTCGAGCCCCACGGTCCGCCCCGTAGGCACGATTTGTCCGGTGGGTACGTTCCCAAACAGGGATGGGAACGTGCCCACTCAGGAGCCCGAAGCCTGGCCGCCGCGAAAGGCTCTGTCAAGAAGTCGAATCCATTTCGTTGCGGGAAGATGTCCTGCCCCGCGCTTGGACCCTGCGGACGCTCGCGGATGTCCGGCGCCGGTCTGGCACAATGCGCGCAGGTGAGAGCCGTCCGGGCAGCGCAGAAGTGAGGGAGGCGTCATGGGGGGCAGGCAACGCCCGACCATCAAAACCGTGGCCGCGCGCGCCGGTGTCGGACGCACCACGGTTTCACGAGTCATCAACGGCTCCGAGCTCGTCAGTGAGAAGGCCAGGGCCGCCGTGCTCGCCGCCATCGCCGAGCTGGACTACGTACCGAACTCGGTTGCCCGCGGGCTGGTGACGAGCAGGACGAACTCCGTGGCCCTGGTGATCCCCGAGTCGGAGAGCAGACTGGGCTCGGAGCCCTACTTCTCGGCGGTAATCCGCGGGGTCAGCACCGCCCTCGCGAAGACCCGGACGCAGCTCCAGCTGGTGCTCGTACGCGACCAGGCCGAGCGGGACCAGCTCACCAAGTCGGTGGCGGAGCGGCGTGTCGACGGAGTTCTCCTGGTCTCGGTGCACGAGCACGATCCGCTGCCGGGGCTGCTGGAGGACATGGGGCTCCCTACGGTGCTCGCCGGGCGCCGCTCCCCCGACGAGTCACTCAGCCATGTGCACTCCGACAACGCGGGCGGGGCCGCGACGGCCGTCAACCACCTCCTCGGCCGGGGGCGGCGGACCGTCGCCACCATCAGCGGACCGCTCGACATGGACGTAGCGCGCAGCAGGCTCCAGGGCTGGCGCTCGGCTCTCGAGCAGGCGGGCCACGAGGCCACGGACCGACTCGTGGCCTCGGGCGACTTCACCGAGGAGGGCGGGGAGGCGGCGATGCGTTCACTCCTTGAACAAGTCCCCGAGCTCGACGCGGTGTTCGTCGCCTCGGACGTCATGGCGGCGGGTGCACTGGCGGAGCTGCGCAGACAAGGGAGCCGCGTCCCCGACGACGTGGCCGTGGTCGGATTCGACGACTCCATCATCGCCCGGCACAGCAATCCGCCCCTCAGCACCGTGCGTCAGCCCGTCGAGGAGATCGGCAGCATGATCGCCCACATCCTCCTGGAGGAGATCGGCGATCCCGAGGCACCGCGTCGGCACGTCACGCTTCCCACCGAGCTCGTCGTACGCGAATCGTCATGAGGCCGTGAGAATCATGAGGCCGTGAGAGGTGCTGGTGGGCCAGGCGGAACGTCTGGCCACGACACGCCTCGGCGGTAGAGCCGGGCCTGACGCCATGCCGAAAGCAGCGGCTCGGTCGGGCCGGGCGCCCGGCCCGGACGGCCACGTCCACACCATCAGATCCACGGCACATCATCTGCGACGGCCAAGTCGGTGCCAGGTGTTGCGCACGGCGCATCTTCGTCCACTCCGCGTGTCCACTCCGGGCCGGGCGGATACGTGGACACGCGGAGCGGCACAGGGTCCGCCACCGCGTCTCGCTCGTGCATCGCCACTGCCCATCGCCGGTGGCGGCCCATCAGCCACGTCCCGTGCGGTGCCGCCGCGGTTCGTCACCACCCACGGCCCACAACCCACCCGCCACGACTTTCGTCAAGCAGGCGGGTTCACGGCGCCTCAGCGTTTCCGTGAGCGGGGTCGGTGATGGACGTGCGGGTGCGGGTGGGGAATGTTGTGCGGTTCGTGGAGATACCAGTAGCGACCGACGAGGGCGCCGCCGAAGACGACGAAGCCGACACCTACGAGCCAGGACGTCACGACCAGGACGGTGCCGACCGAACCGTAGGAGACCGCGTTGCTCACGATGAGCGGGGAGAACACGAGGGAAGAGAACAGACGCAGGCCGCCCAGCCCCACCATCGTGGCGATGGCGCCCGGCAGGAGGGCACGCCAGGGAATCCGGCCGCCCAACAGAAAACGCTGCCCCCACCAGAAGAAGAGCACGCCGAGCAGCGCGGACAGCCCGGCCCGGAGCCATGAGCGCAGGGTTCCCGATCCCAGGGCGGCCCCACTCTGTGCTTCGGCGAAGAGATAGGCCGTCAGAGCGACGAGCCACACCACGCGCCGCCATACGGTGTGCCAGCGCCCGGCCGACAGGTCCCACACCTTCTCGTAACCGGTCTGGACGCTGCCCGCGAATGTCACGCCGAAGAGCGCGAGCAACGCCACGCTCAGGACACTGGTCGCGCTCAGAACCTTGCGGGGTGCGGCGAAGAGGGCCTGCACGGCGTCGGCCGGGCGCCCGGACAGCCCCATACCGTCCACGACCCACGTGGAGAAGCCGCGTTCCTGGAGCGGGGCGGCCGCCGCGACCACGATCAGCAGCGGGGCGAACGTCACCAGTCCCAGCGCCGCGAAGCCCATGGCCCGGTGCATCAGCTCCACTTCCTTGCCGCGCCGCCATACGCGCGTGCCCCTGACGTGGAGGAAGTGCCCCAGTTCCCTCGACCGGTGCCCACGGCTGCGGGGGTGACTCCCGCTGCCGCTCCTGCCGGGCCGACCGTCACCCGGGGAACCCGGAGAATCGGGCGCCCCGGAAGGATCCGGAGCGCCCGGTGAGCCGGACGGCTCAGACGGACCCGATGGTCCGACAGGTCCTCCCGGTTCTCCTGATCCTCCCGGTCCTCCCGGTTCGCCTGGTCCTCCTGGTCCGACAGGCGGGTCATGCCCGCCGCTCCGCTCCGCGCCGAGAGGGCCGCGACAAGCCTGCCGCAGTGGTGACACGACCCTGTGGCACATGCGTGGTCACCTCGCCTTGTTCCCGTGCAGCGGCATGCAGGCTCGTCTCCGCACCGGGCGGGCCGGGCATCACGAGTGGCTGCTTCCAGCGTGCCCCGCAGGCTCCGGATACGCGACCGGCTCAGCAGCCTCTGCACCCATTCCGGGCAGCACGAAGGGCCCCACGCGAAGCGAGGTCTCTGCGAGTGTGACTGTTCCTGCCGGTGTCCGAGGTTCCATCGACGGTCTCTCGCCCCTCCGCGAGGGCGTGGTGCTGCGCGATCACGTGTGTCGGTTCACTGTGTTTCCCGACCCGAAGACGTGGAGCGTACGGCTGCGCAGGGCATCCCTGCCGCTCCCTGCGCCCGACGCCGACTCAGCCTGCCCCACCGCGAAACGGCCGGCCGCGTGCTGCTGCCTGCGGACGCCAAGTACCTCGTCACCGCCGCCAGGCTGCCGGCCCGGCCGGAGTAGGCCGGAACGGGCACCGTCGCCGCCCGCGCCTCCGACCGGCTTTCCTTCGTCCACGATGCTTCGCGCTACAGAGGCGACTCGGCCGTGTCGTACCTGTGCCGGATACGCCGGATGCGCCGTTCAGTGCGATTCACGGCTCACCTCCGAACCGCTGGAGCCGACGAGGAAGTCCAGGTCGGCACCGGTATCGGCCTGCAGGACGTGGTCGACGTAGAGCCGTTCCCAGCCGCGCCGGGGGTTGGCGAAGCCGGTGACGGTGGCTTCGTTGGGGCTCCTGCGGGCGAGTTCGCCCGCGGGCATGTCGAGGTCGATGCGCCGGGCCTCGACGTCGAGGCTGATGAAGTCCCCCGTCCGCGCGAGCGCGAGCGGCCCGCCGGCCGCGGCCTCCGGCGCCACGTGCAGGACGACGGTGCCGTAGGCGGTGCCGCTCATGCGGCCGTCGCAGACGCGAACCATGTCGCGGACGCCCTGGGCGAGCAGTTTCTTGGGCAGCGGCATGTTCGCCACCTCCGGCATGCCCGGGTAGCCCTTGGGGCCGCACCCGCGCAGTACCAGGACGGAGCCGGCGTCGACGTCGAGGTCCGGGTCGTCGATTCGGGCGTGGAAGTCCTCGATGCTGTCGAAGACGACCGCCCGGCCGCGGTGTCGCAGCAGGTGCGGGGAGGCCGCCGCGGGTTTGATGAGCGCCCCTGCGGGGGCGAGGTTCCCCCGCAGGACGGCGATGCCACCCTCGGCGACCAGCGGATTCGCGCGGGTGCGGATGACCTCGGAGTCCCAGATCGGGGCGTCGTCGAGGTGATCGACCAGAGGCTTGCCGGTGACCGTCAGCGCGTCGGGGTCCAGCAGTTCACGGACCTCGCGCAGGACGGCGAGCAGGCCCCCGGCGCGGTGGAGGTCGTCCATGAGGAAACGGCCGGCCGGCAGGAGGTCCACGAGGACCGGAACCCGTGAGCCGATGTGGTCGAAGTCGTCGATCGACAGGTCGATGCCGAGGCGGCCGGCGATCGCCAGGAGGTGGACGACCGCGTTGGTCGAGCCGCCGATGGCAGCCAGCGCCACGATCGCGTTGTGGAAGGACGCCTTGGTCAGGAAGGTGCCCGGCCGTCGGTCTGCGGACACCATCTCCACCGCCAGCCGACCGGTGCCATGGGCGGCCTCCAGCAGACGGCTGTCGGGGGCGGGGATGCCGGCGACGCCGGGGACGACCGCACCCAGGGCCTCGGCCACCAGCGCCATCGAGCCGGCGTTCGCCCAGACCATGCTCACCGGCGGCTGGGTGTTTGGCGCTCTCTGTGTCTGCGGCAGACAGACAGTGATGTTCGGCTGCTCGCTCGCCTCCACCAAGTTTGCGCAGCTGATCGCGCACGACCTCGGCCGAGCCGATCGTGCGGCGCAGTACCGCCTCGTCGAGGATGGCCCAGAGCTTGGCCGGTTGTTCGCCGCCGAGACGGCTGTCCTGATCGGCGACTTCGACGGGCTCACCATCTCCTCCTACCCGTGCCGCGAGGAGCTGATCCTGCGCAAGCATCACGTGCCCACCTCGATCGTCTGTCGCCGAGACGACGCCATCCGCGGCGGTCTCTACGACCCGCACGTACGGAAGTGGGGGGACTGGGCGTTCGCCGTGAACCTCCTCGCCGGGCGTTTCCGCGAGGGCGACCACAACAACATCGTGTGCATCGCCGGCCCGCTGCACGAATACCGGGTCCACTCGCGCACACGACGAGTCTCCAACGCCGAGATCTCCGAGTTCGACATGACCCTGCTCGTAGTCGAGAAGAACCTCGACCTGTTCCGGCACCACTTCAACCGCGCCGACTCGGCCGAGGCCATCACGCGCGACGTGCTCGCCTCGAAGCCGTCTCGGCTCGTCGACCTGATCCGCATGGCAGAGTTCGACCTCGAACAGGCACTGACGGTCGCCCGCCAGCGGGAGTTCGCTCTGTCGAGCCCCTACGAGTGCCTGGGCATCCCGTAGCGAGAGTCCGCCTCGCGAAGGAAGCCCCGGACGATGCGTCCGGGGCTTCCTTCGCTGGCCTGGCTTCTACGCGGGCGGCAGGTTGCTGATTTGGTTCTGCAGCCGGACGATGTCCTCTTCCGCCTTCGCAAGGCGGGTGCGGATCTTGTCGACCAC
The DNA here is from genome assembly GCF_052245575.1 of Streptomyces sp. 2A115. Lineage (NCBI taxonomy): Bacteria > Bacillati > Actinomycetota > Actinomycetes > Kitasatosporales > Streptomycetaceae > Streptomyces > Streptomyces sp. 2A115. The sequence goes on from NZ_JBQQCG010000008.1 coordinate 14,129, forward strand.
GTTGTCCGGGGCCTTCGCCAGGAACGCCTCGTTGCCGAGCTTGGCCTCCGCCTCGGCCTTCTCCTTCTCGGCCGCGGCAAGGTCCTTGGCGAGGCGCTTGCGCTCGGCCGCGACGTCGATCGTGCCGGACAGGTCGAGCGCGACCGTGGCACCGGCGACGGGGAGAGTCGCTGTAGCGCTGAAACCATCGCCCTCCGGCAGCAGACGCAGCAGCTGGCGGATAGCGGCCTCGTGGGCGGCGAGCTGCGTGCCCGACAGGTCCAAATGGGCCGGCACCTTCTGACCCGGCTGAAGGCCCTGGTCCGAGCGGAAGCGACGAACCTCCGTGATCACCTTCTGGAGGCTCTCGATCTCCGCCTCGGCCGCCGAGTCGCGGAATCCGCTGTCAGCCGGCCAGTCGGCGATCACGACGGATTCACGGCCGGTGAGCGTCGTCCACAGGGTCTCGGTGACGAATGGGATGACCGGGTGCAGGAGGCGAAGGGTGACGTCGAGAACCTCTCCCAGCACGCGGCCGGAGACCGCAGCCTGCTCGCCGCCCTCGAAGAAGGTGGTCTTGGACAGCTCGACGTACCAGTCGAAGACCTCGTCCCACGCGAAGTGGTACAGCGCGTCGGCGAGTTTCGCGAACTGGTAGTCGTCGTAGTACGCGTCGACCTCTGCCACAACGCTGTTGAGCCGCGACAGAATCCAGCGGTCCGTGGCCGAGAGCTTCTCGACAGGCGGCAGATCGCCCTCGATCGTGGCGCCGTTCATCATCGCGAAGCGCGTGGCGTTCCAGATCTTGTTGGCGAAGTTCCGGGACGCCTGGACCCAGTCCTCGCCGATCGGCACGTCGGTACCGGGGTTGGCGCCCTTGGCCAGGGTGAAGCGGACGGCGTCCGAGCCGTACTTGTCCATCCAGTCCAGCGGGTTCACGGTGTTCCCGAACGACTTCGACATCTTCTTGCCGAACTCGTCGCGGACCATGCCGTGGAACGCAATGGTGCGGAACGGCACTTCGCCGTCCATGGCGTACAGACCGAACATCATCATCCTGGCGACCCAGAAGAACATCAGGTCGTACCCGGTGACGAGGACGGAGTTCGGATAGAACTTCGCAAGATCCGCGGTGTTCTCCGGCCAGCCCAGGGTGGAGAACGGCCACAGGCCGGACGAGAACCAGGTGTCGAGAACATCCGTGTCCTGGGTCCAGCCTTCGCCGGCCGGCGGTTGCTCGTCGGGGCCGACACAGACGGTCTCGCCGTTCGGGCCGTGCCAGACAGGGATGCGGTGGCCCCACCACAGCTGGCGGGAGATGCACCAGTCGTTGAGGTTGTCGACCCAGTCGAAGTACCGCTGCGACATGTCGGAGGGGTGGATGTCCACCCGGCCGTCGCGGACCGCGTCACCGGCCGCCTTGGCGAGGGTGTCGACCTTGACCCACCACTGCATGGACAGCCGCGGTTCCAGCGTTGTCTTGCAGCGCGAGCAGTGGCCGACGGCATGTGTGTACGGCCGCTTCTCGGCGACGATCCGGCCATCGGCGCGCAGGGCGGCGACGATGGCAGAGCGGGCCTCGAAGCGGTCCAGGCCCTGGAAGGGGCCGTGGGCCGTGATGACGCCGCGCTCGTCGAGAACCGCGATCGAGTCGAGGTTGTGGCGCTGGCCGATGGCGAAGTCGTTCGGGTCGTGCGCGGGCGTCACCTTGACCGCGCCGGTACCGAACTCCGGGTCGACGTGAGTGTCTGCGACAACCGGGATGGTGCGGCCGGTGAGCGGCAGCTTGATCTGCTTGCCGATGAGCGAGGCGTACCGCTCGTCGTCCGGGTGGACCGCGACAGCAGTGTCGCCGAGCATCGTCTCGGCGCGGGTCGTCGCCACGACAAGGGACTCGTCGCCTTCGCCGTACCGGATGGAGACGAGCTCGCCGTCGTCGTCCTGGTAGTCCACCTCGATGTCCGAGATGGCCGTCAGACAGCGCGGGCACCAGTTGATGATGCGCTCGGCCTGGTAGATCAGGCCGTCATCGAACATGTTCTTGAAGACGGTCTGAACGGCCCTGGAGAGACCCTCGTCCATCGTGAACCGGTCTCGGCTCCAGGCGACACCATTGCCGAGGCGCTTCATCTGGCCGGCGATCTGACCGCCGGACTCGGCCTTCCACTGCCAGACGCGGTCGACGAAAGCCTCACGGCCCAGGTCGTGACGCGACTTGCCTTCCTTGGCGAGCTCACGTTCGACCACGTTCTGAGTGGCGATGCCGGCGTGGTCCATGCCGGGCTGCCACAGCGTCTCGTAGCCCTGCATGCGCTTGCGGCGGGTCAGGGCGTCGATCAGCGTGTGCTCGAAGGCGTGCCCGAGGTGCAGGCTGCCGGTGACGTTCGGCGGCGGGATGACGATGGTGTACGCGGGCTTGTCGCTCTTCGCGTCGGCCTCGAAGTAACCCCGATCTACCCAGCGCTCGTACAGCTGCCCCTCTACCTCGGCCGGCGCGTACTGAGTCGGCAGTTCAGGGGAGCTGTTCGGCCCACTAGTGGGGCGCTGAGTATTGTCGGTCACCCGGCCATTCTAGGGGCCCGGCGTCTCCACCCTTACCTGACTTTCCCTCCGCGCACAGGCCGCAGTCAGGGCATGAGAGTGGCCGCACGAAGGCAGTCCAAGTGTGACCAAGAACGCTCTCGTGCGGCCGTCCGCCAGTTTACCCGCTTTGGCCGCCGCCCGATCGCAAAGATCAGTCTCTCGGCTTCGGGGGAAAGCCACATGGACTTGGTCGGGTCATGTCTCGACAACGCCGTGAGCGAGGCGTTCAACAGCGTGCTGAAGGTCGAGTACGTCCACCGGCATGCCTTCCGCACCCGCACCGAGGCACGCATCAAGATCGCCACCTGGATCACCGTTTTCTACAACTCCAGGCGGCTACACAGCGTGTGCGGGTTCAAGAGCCCGATCGACTACGAACGTGACTACCGAGCCACCCTCGCCGAGGGACTGGCTGCATAGATCGTCTCCACGCTGCGAGGGGATTGACATACTACCGATGCCGCTTCCCCGAGGAGTACGCCCTCGCCAACCACATCCAGCACCCCCGCAACGTTTGCCTGCGCGAGACGTGGATCCTCCCACCGCTCGACGACCGGCTGAGCAAAGTGTTCCTGCCGCACCGCCTCGACGACACCATCGACCTGATGGCCGGTGCCGCACCCCCCGCCAGCGACGAGAAAGGCACCGCCGAAGCCGCCCGGACAGTGATCGCCGACTGCGATGCCAAGCTCGCCACCCACCGCGCAGCGCTCGAAGCCGGAGCCGACCCAACCCTCGCCACTCAATGGATCGCCGAGACCCAGGCCCGCAAAGCCCGCGCCGAAGCCGAACTGCGCACCACGGCCCAAGGCCCCGGCGCCCGGATGACCCGAGACGAGATCGCCCGGCTCGTACGCTCCATCAGCGACCTGGCCGCCGTCGTACACCAAGCGGAAGCCGCGGACAAGGCGGAGATCTACCGACAGCTCGGGCTCGCCCTCACCTACGACTCCGGAAAACAGAAAATGCTGGTCGAGATGAATCTCAACCAGCACTCTGCGACAACCCGTGGACTACCAGTCGGTGTCCGAGGGGGGACTTGAACCCCCACGCCCGATAAAGGGCACTAGCACCTCAAGCTAGCGCGTCTGCCATTCCGCCACCCGGACTAGGTGTCTGCCGCCTGGCCGGGGGTGTTCCCCGCGGCGACATGGACAACAATACCAAGCTTTCGAGGTGCCCTTCACCTGCGTTTCCTGGCTGCAGCGGGCCTACGTGAGGCCAGGAAGCGACACACTTCGGCGTTCACTGTGAGTGGCTTGATCGACACGGCGGGTCCATGGAGTGGTTCGTTCTCGCACCTTCGCGTGGTGTCCGGGCGGCCCTCGGCCGGTCCCATCAGCCGCAACCGCGGCTCGGTCTGCGGGGTCGCGCCCGCCCGGCAGAGGGCGCGCAGGCGTATCGCCTCCCGAAGGTGTCAGTGGACGGCACCGCGGTGACGGTGACGCCCACCAACGCCCTGGGCCAGACCTTCGACCTACGGAGTTACACGGTCACCCCGTGAGCCTTGACCACACCGTGAACCTCGTCGGTGAGGGCCCGATCCGCGGTCACAGTCCGGGCCGCGGTCACGGCATCAGGTGGTAGTCGGGGAAGTTCCCCGGCAACCGCTCCCCCGCCGGCCCCTGAGTCACCGCACGCACCAGCAGCTCGCCGCCCACGAACGCGCCGCGCCACGACGCGCCGAAGCCGCCGAAGAGCTCGTCCCGGTCGCCCCGGGAGCGGGGATTCCCGTGGCCGACCTTGAACGCACGGATCTGCGGGGACAGTCGGCTGTACGTGGCCTCGTCGTCCGTGGACAGGGTGGCGACGAGCGCGCCGTTCGACGCGTTCATGGCGGCGAGCAGCTCGGCCTCGGTGTCGACCAGGACGATGGTGTCGACCGGGCCGAAGGGCTCCGCGTGGTGGAGTGGGGAGGATGGGGGCGGGTTGAGCAGCGTGACCGGCTGGACGTACGCCGCCGTGTCCTGGCCGGGCAGGAAGCGGGCGTCACCGAACTTGCCGCGGTGTACTGGGACGGCGCCGCGGTCGATGGCCTCGGCGACCTGGTCGTGGAGGTCCTTCGCCTTGGCCGCGTTGATCACGGGTCCGAAGTCCAGCTGCGGGTACGGGTCGTCCGGTTGCTCGACGGCGAGCGGGTGGCCGACGCGCAGGGTGCGGACGGCCGGCAGGTACGCGGCGAGGAACTCGTCGAACAGCTCACGCTGTACGACGAAGCGCGGGTAGGCCGTGCAGCGCTGCTTGCCGTAGTCGAAGAGCTTCGGGATGGCCGCCGTCAGCGTGTCCCAGTCGGTGTAGTTCCAGATGCCCCAGGTGTTGAGTCCTTCCTGCTCGAGTACGTGTCGCTTGCCCAGGTCGGCGACGGCCGTGGCCACCGCGGCACCCGTGTCCCGGCCGCCGACGAAGGAGACGCAGCCGACCTCGGGCGCGCGCACGAGCGCCTCCGACAGCTCGCCCCCGCTGCCGCTGACGAGGGTGACGGGAATCCCTTCGCGTGCGGCGAGCGCACAGGCCAGGGTCAGACACGCGACGCCGCCGTCGGTCGGGGTCTTGGCGATGACCGCGTTGCCTGCCAGTGCCTGTACCAGCAATGCGTGAACGAGCACGCTCATCGGGTAGTTCCAGCTCGCGATGTTGGACACGGGCCCGTCGAGCGGGGTCCGGCCCTCGAGCATGGGCTCCATTCCGTCGACGTACCAGCGCACGCCGTCGATGGCCCGGTCGACGTCGGCCTGCGCGAGCCGCCAGGGCTTGCCGATCTCCCAGACGAGGAGGAGGGCGAGCAGTTCGCGGTGCTGAGTGAGCGCGTCGAGGGTGGCGGCGACGCGGGCGCGGCGCTCTTCCAGAGGTACGTGACGCCAGGCGCGGTGGTAGTCGAGCGAGGCGCGCACGGCCTGGTGGGCCGTGGCGCCGTCCAGCCGCGGCGGGCCCGCGATGGGACTGCCGTCGACGGGGCTGGTGGCGGGCAGGGCCCGGCCGTCCGCCTGCCAGGCGGCGCCCCAGAGGTTGAGGACACGGTCGTCCTGGAACGCCTCGGGCGCTACCGCGAGGCAGCGCTGCCAGGCGTCGGTCCAGGAGGTGTGGGACTTGAGGGTGAGGGTTGGTGATGCCATTCGGGTTTCTCCGCTCTCGGTGCACAGTCGAGAAAGAAAGGGCCCGGAGGGCCTTCCTTGGAGGGGTGGTGGTGGGCGACGGGTGGGAGGGAGGGAGGGAATTGCACGGCTCGGCTTCCCTGCGTAGGGACACGTGGTCACGTACGTAGGGAAGGAAGGTGGTGAGGGAACGTAGCGAGCGAATGTCCCGCTCGACAGTCACCTCGCGTCAACTATGAGTGACGTCACGCTCCGCTTCGAGGGTGCTCAGCGACCTTCTTCGAGGAGCGCCAGAACGAGTTTCGCCGTCTCGGTCGGTGTGCCGCCCACGCGTACACCGGCCGCCTCCAGCGCTTCCTTCTTCGCCTGTGCGGTACCGGACGAGCCGGACACGATCGCTCCCGCGTGGCCCATCGTCTTGCCCTCGGGCGCGGTGAAACCGGCGATGTAGCCGATCACGGGCTTGGTGACGTGCTCGCGGACGTACGCGGCGGCGCGTTCCTCGGCGTCGCCGCCGATCTCCCCGATGAGGACGATGAGTTCGGTGTCGGGGTCGTCCTGGAAAGCTGCCAGGCAGTCGATGTGCGTGGTGCCGACGACCGGGTCGCCGCCGATGCCCACGCATGTCGAGAAACCGATGTCGCGGAGTTCGTACATGAGTTGGTACGTGAGCGTCCCCGACTTGGACACCAGACCGATGCGGCCGGGCTTGGTGATGTCGGCGGGGATGATGCCCGCGTTGGACTGGCCTGGGGTGATCAGGCCGGGGCAGTTGGGGCCGATGATGCGGGTGCCTTTGGCGGTGGCGTAGGCGTGGAAGGCGACCGAGTCGTGGACCGGGATGCCCTCCGTGATGACGACGGCGAGTCCGATCCCGGCGTCGGCGGCTTCCACAACCGCGGCTTTGGCGAAGGCGGGCGGGACGAAGACGACGCTCACGTCGGCGCCGGTCGCCTCGATGCCGTCGCGTACGGAGCCGAAGACGGGGACGGCCCGGTCGTCGAAGTCGACGCTCTGGCCTGCCTTGCGGGGGTTGACGCCGCCCACGACATTGGTGCCCGCCGCGAGCATGCGCCGGGTGTGCTTCATGCCCTCGCCGCCGGTCATGCCCTGGACGAGGACCTTGCTCTCCTTGGTCAGGTAGATGGCCATGTCCCGCTCCTTCAGATGGCGTTGGCGAGTTGGGCGGCGCGGCGCGCGGCGCCGTCCATGGTGGTGGCCTGCTGGACCAGCGGGTGGGCTCGGTCGTCGAGGATCGTGCGGCCGCGTACGGCGTTGTTTCCGTCGAGGCGGACGACCAGGGGTTTGGTCAGCTGGACGGTGTCCAGGGCCTGCACGATGCCGTCGGCGACCGCGTCGCAGGCGGTGATGCCGCCGAAGACGTTCACGAAGACCGACTTCACGGCCGGGTCGGAGAGGATGACGGAGAGGCCGTCGGCCATGATCTGGGCGGAGGCGCCCCCGCCGATGTCAAGGAAGTTGGCGGGTCGCGCGCCGCAGCCCGCGACCACGTCGAGGGTCGACATGACGAGGCCCGCGCCGTTGCCGATGATGCCGACCTCGCCGTCCAGCTTCACGTAGTTGAGGCCCTTGGCCGCGGCGGCCGCCTCCAGCGGGTCGTCGTGCGCGGACTCCTGGTCGCCCCAACGCGCCTGACGGAAGCGGGCGTTGTCGTCGAGCGTGACCTTGCCGTCGAGGGCGAGGATCTGCCCCTGGGCCGTACGGACAAGGGGGTTCACCTCGACGAGGACGGCGTCCTCCCGGATCAGTACGTCCCAGAGCCTGACCAGGACGTCGACGGTCTGCGGGGGCAGGCCCGCGGCCTCGGCGATCTCGGTCGCCTTCGCCGAGGTGACGCCCTCGGCCGGGTCGATGTGGACGCGTGCCACGGCGTCCGGCCGGGTGGCGGCCACTTCCTCGATGTCCATGCCGCCCTCGGCCGAGGCGATCGCGAGGAAACGGCCGGCGGCGCGGTCGAGTACGTAACTGATGTAGAACTCGCTCTCGATGTCGACCGGTTGGGCCAGCATCACCTTGCCGACCGTGTGGCCCTTGATGTCCATACCGAGGATCTGGCGTGCCGTCAGTTCGGTGGCGGCCGGATCTGCAGCGAGTTTCACGCCGCCCGCCTTGCCGCGCCCGCCGGTCTTCACCTGCGCCTTGACGACGACGCGGCCGCCGAGCCTGCGGGCGATCTCGCGTGCCTCCTTGGGCGAGTCGGTGACCTCCGCCCTCGGCACCAAGATGCCGTGTTCCTCGAAGAGTTCCCTTGCCTGGTGCTCGAACAGGTCCATCTCGGCTCCTGACTTAAAAGTGCCGCACGCCCCCTGGACACCACCCACCGGATGCGGGATAACAAGCTTCATACAGTATTCGTCGACTGTATGCAATGTACCGCGACGGCATCCACGAGCAGTGCGCGCACACCGTCTGAGCTGCACTGGAGCGCGCCCAATCCCCTACGAAGGGACAGGACTTCGCCATGCCCGACGACAACAGCCAGAACCTCATCTCCGGTGGGCACCTGGTCGCCAAGGCACTCAAAGCGGAGGGTGTGGAGGTCATCTACACGCTCTGCGGCGGCCACATCATCGACATCTACGACGGCTGCGTCGACGAAGGCATAGAGGTCGTCGACGTTCGCCACGAACAGGTCGCCGCCCACGCCGCCGACGGCTACGCGCGCATCACCGGCAAGCCCGGCTGCGCGGTCGTCACCGCCGGTCCCGGCACGACCGACGCCGTGACGGGTGTCGCCAACGCCTTCCGCGCGGAGTCCCCGATGCTGCTCATCGGCGGGCAAGGCGCCCACACGCAACACAAGATGGGGTCCCTTCAGGACCTGCCGCACGTCGACATGATGACGCCGATCACCAAGTTCGCGGCGACCGTGCCTGACACCGCCCGCGCAGCCGACATGGTGTCGATGGCGTTCCGCGAGTGCTACCACGGTGCTCCCGGACCGTCCTTCCTGGAGATACCGCGCGATGTACTGGACGCCAAGGTGCCGGTCGAGAAGGCCCGGGTCCCCGCCGCCGGCCAGTACCGGGCCTCGACCCGCTCGGCCGGTGACCCCGAGGCGATCGAGAAGCTCGCCGACCTCCTCGTGCACGCCGAGAAGCCCGCGATCCTGCTGGGCAGCCAAGTGTGGACGACCCGCGGCACCGAGGCGGCCATCGACCTCGTACGCACCCTCAACATCCCCGCCTACATGAACGGCGCCGGCCGCGGCACCCTGCCGCCCGGGGACGCGCACCACTTCCAGCTCTCGCGCCGGTACGCGTTCTCCAATGCCGACGTGATCGTCATCGTCGGCACGCCCTTCGACTTCCGCATGGGCTACGGCAAGCGGCTGTCGTCGGACGCGACCGTCGTGCAGATCGACCTCGACTACCGGACCGTAGGCAAGAACCGGGACATCGACCTGGGGATCGTCGGCGACGCGGGCCTCGTCCTGAAGTCGGTGACCGAAGCCGCCTCCGGGCGCATCAACGGCGGCGCGTCGAAGCGCAAGGAGTGGCTCGACGAGCTGCGGGCCGCCGAGCAGACGGCGATCGAGAAGCGGCTGCCCAACCTGAAGTCGGACGCCTCACCGATCCACCCGTACCGGCTGGTCAGCGAGATCAACGACTTCCTCACCGAGGACTCGATCTACATCGGCGACGGCGGTGACATCGTCACCTTCTCCGGTCAGGTCGTACAGCCCAAGTCGCCGGGCCACTGGATGGACCCGGGCCCGCTCGGCACGCTCGGCGTCGGCGTGCCCTTCGTGCTCGCGGCCAAGCAGGCGCGGCCCGACAAGGAAGTAGTCGCCCTCTTCGGAGACGGCGCCTTCTCCCTCACCGGCTGGGACTTCGAGACCCTCGTCCGCTACAACCTCCCCTTCGTCGGCATCGTCGGCAACAACTCCTCGATGAACCAGATCCGTTACGGCCAGGCCGCCAAGTACGGCCTGGAGCGCGAGCGGGTCGGCAACACTCTCGGCGACGTCCACTACGACAAGTTCGCCCAGATGCTGGGCGGTTACGGCGAGGAGGTCCGCGATCCCGCCGACATCGGCCCCGCCCTCCAGCGCGCCCGCGAGTCGGGCAAGCCCTCGCTGATCAACGTCTGGGTCGACCCGGACGCGTACGCCCCCGGAACCATGAACCAGACGATGTACAAGTGAGGTGGCCCCGATGACAGCGACGATACCGACGGCAACGACGCCGGCGACCTCGACCAAGGCTCTCGAAGGCATCCGCGTCCTCGACATGACGCACGTCCAGTCCGGGCCGTCGGCGACACAACTCCTCGCCTGGCTCGGCGCGGACGTCGTCAAGCTGGAGGCGCCGACCGGAGACATCACGCGCAAGCAGCTGCGCGACCTTCCGGATGTCGACTCCCTCTACTTCACGATGCTCAACTGCAACAAGCGGAGCATCACCCTGAACACCAAGACCGAGCGCGGCAAGGAGATCCTCACCGAGCTGATCCGGCGCTCGGACGTCATGGTCGAGAACTTCGGACCGGGCGCGGTCGACCGCATGGGCTTCACCTGGGACCGCATCCAGGAGATCAATCCACGGATCGTCTATGCCTCCATCAAGGGGTTCGGGGACGGCCCGTACACCAACTTCAAGGCGTACGAGGTCGTCGCTCAGGCCATGGGCGGGTCGATGTCGACCACCGGTTTCGAGGACGGGCCGCCGCTGGCGACGGGGGCCCAGATCGGGGACTCTGGCACGGGCATCCACGCCGTGGCGGGGATTCTCGCGGCGCTGTTCCAGCGGGAGAGCACCGGGCGTGGTCAGCGGGTCAACGTGGCCATGCAGCATGCCGTGCTCAACCTCTGCCGGGTGAAGTTGCGCGACCAGCAGCGCCTGGCCCATGGGCCGCTCGCTGAATATCCCAACGACGACTTCGGCGACGAAGTTCCCAGGTCCGGCAACGCGTCCGGCGGCGGCCAGCCCGGCTGGGCGGTCAAGTGCGCGCCGGGCGGGCCCAACGACTACGTGTACGTCATCGTGCAGCCCGTCGGCTGGAAGCCGATCACCGAGCTCATCGGCCGGCCGGAGCTGGCCGATGACCCCGAGTGGGCGACGCCGGAGGCACGGCTTCCGCAGCTCAACAAGATGTTCCAGCTCATTGAGGAGTGGTCATCCACGCTCCCCAAGTGGGAGGTCCTGGAGAGGCTCAACACCCACAACATCCCGTGCGGCCCGATCCTGTCCACCAGGGAGATCATCGAGGACGCGTCGCTGGTCGCCAACGAGATGGTCGTGACGGTGCCCCACCCGGAGCGCGGCGACTTCGTCACCGTGGGCAGCCCGCTGAAACTCTCCGACTCCCCCGTGGACGTGGCCAGTTCGCCGCTGCTCGGCGAGCACAACGAAGAGGTGTACGTCGGCGAGCTCGGTCTCGGTGACGAAGAGCTGCGCCTGCTCAAGTCGAACGGAGTGATCTGATTGATGGCCGAAGACCGGGTGCTCAGGGTGCGCACGCTCCTCGAAGCCGTGCGGGCCGAGGGGCGGACCGCGCTGACCGCGCCCGAGGGCAAGGTGATCGCCGACGCGTACGCGATCGCCGTCCCCGGCGAGGAGTTGGCGACCGACGTCGAGGAGGCGGTGGCGTACGCGGCACGCTTCGGCGGGCCCGTCGTAATGAAGATCGTCTCCCCGGACATCCTCCACAAGACCGACGCGGGCGGCGTGATCGTCGGTGTGGAGGGCGCCACCGACGTACGGGCCGCGTTCCACAAAATCATCGACAACGCGCGCGCGTACGCGCCGGACGCCCGGATCGAGGGCGTACAGGTGCAGGAACTGCTCCCCCAGGGGCAGGAGGTCATCGTCGGCGCGGTGACCGACCCGACGTTCGGGAAGGTCGTGGCCTTCGGGCTCGGTGGTGTCCTCGTCGAGGTCCTGAAGGACGTCACCTTCCGGCTGGCGCCCGTGGACGCGGACGAGGCCCTGTCGATGCTGGACTCGATCCGGGCCGCGGAGATCCTGCGCGGGGTGCGCGGCGCTCCGCCGGTGGATCGATGGGCGATCGCCGAGCAGATCCGTCGGGTGTCCGAACTCGTAGCGGACTTCCCGGAGATCGCCGAGGTCGACCTCAACCCGGTGATCGCCACTCCGGAGGGGGCGGTCGCGGCGGACATCCGCGTGATCCTCGCCGACTCGGTGCCCAAGGAGCGGCGCAAGTACACGCGCGAGGAGATCCTCACGTCGATGCGCCGGCTGATGCAGCCCTCGTCGGTCGCCGTGATCGGGGCTTCCAACGAGTCGGGCAAGATCGGCAACTCAGTGATGCGCAACCTCATCGACGGCGGCTTCTCCGGAGAGATCCACCCGGTGAATCCCAAGGCCGATGACATTCTCGGCCGCAAGGCGTACAAGAGTGTCACCGACGTTCCCGGTGAGGTGGATGTGGCGGTCTTCGCTATCCCCGCCAAGTTCGTGGCCTCGGCCCTGGAGGAGGTGGGACGCAAGGGGATCCCCAACGCCGTACTGATCCCGTCCGGGTTCGCGGAGACCGGTGAGCAGGAACTCCAGGACGAGATCGTGGCCATCGGCGAGCGATACGGCGTCCGGCTGCTCGGGCCGAACATCTACGGCTACTACTCGACGTGGCAGGACCTGTGCGCCACGTTCTGCACGCCGTACGACGTGAAAGGCGGCGTCGCGCTCACCTCGCAGTCCGGTGGCATAGGGATGGCCATCCTGGGCTTCGCACGCACTACGAAGACAGGTGTTTCGGCGATCGTGGGGCTCGGCAACAAGTCGGACCTGGACGAGGACGATCTGCTGACCTGGTTCGGTGAGGACCCCAACACCCAGTGCATCGCCATGCACTTGGAGGACCTCAAGGACGGGCGCGCTTTCGTCGAGGCCGCACGGGCGACCGTCCCCAAGAAGCCGGTGGTCGTCCTGAAGGCGGGTCGTACGGCGGCCGGAGCCAAGGCCGCGGGTTCGCACACGGGCGCGCTCGCGGGCGACGACGCCGTGTACGAGGACATCCTGAAGCAGGCCGGTGTCATCAGGGCCCCCGGTCTCAACGAAATGCTGGAGTACGCGCGCGCGTTGCCGGTGCTGCCGACTCCGCAGGGCGACAACATCGTGATCATCACGGGCGCGGGCGGCAGTGGCGTCCTGCTGTCCGACGCGGTGACCGACAACGGCCTCTCCCTGATGGAGATCCCTCCGGACCTGGACGCCTCCTTCCGGAAGTTCATCCCGCCCTTCGGGGCCGCCGGCAACCCGGTGGACATCACGGGCGGCGAGCCGCCGTCGACATACGAGGCCACGATCCGGCTCGGCCTGGAGGACCCGCGGATCCACTCGCTCGTCCTGGGCTACTGGCACACCATCGTGACCCCTCCCATGGTCTTCGCCGAGCTCACCGCGCGCGTGGTGGCCGAATTCCGGGAGCGCGGGATCGAGAAGCCCGTCGTGGCGTCCCTAGCGGGCGACGTCGAGGTCGAGGAGGCCTGCCAGTACCTCTTCGAGCGGGGCGTCGTGGCGTACCCGTACACAACCGAGAAGCCGGTGGCCGTGCTCGGCGCGAAGTATCGCTGGGCGCGTGCGGCCGGGTTGTTGGGGGGCGGTCGATGAGCTGAGAGAGCTCGAACCACGGGGCCTGCGGTGACCGCTCTCCGCGGGCCCCGGCACGAGAAGTACGGACAGGGGGCGCTGGCCAGCTTCTTCGACGCAAGGGGTTCGATCGAAATGGCGACAACAGACATCTCCACCCCCGTCCCCTACAGGGAGGTGACGGACGCCAACGGCCGGATGTACCGGATCGGCGAGACCGATATCGACATCATGGGCCGCAAACGCAAGTGGATGGTCATCCTGCCCTGGGTGGGCATGATGGGCATCAGTTCGGCGGAGTACGCGTTCGCGTCCGCCGAGGACACACTGCACGACGCGCACCACTGGTCCAGCCAGAACATCTACTGGATGCTCACGGCCTGGGTCTTCTGTCAGGCCGCGGTCGCCTTTCCGGCGGGAAGGCTGCGTGAAACCGGCAAGCTGCCGGCCCGTTGGGCGATGATGCTCGGCGCGGGCGGGACACTGATGGGCTATCTCTCGCTGGCCTACGCGCCGAACGTCGCACTCGCACTCGTCGGCTTCGGTGTGTTCAGCGGTATGGGCGCGGGCATGGTGTACGCCACCTGCGTCAACATGGTCGGCAAGTGGTATCCGGAACGCAAGGGCGGCAAGACCGGCTTCGTCAACGGGGGCTTTGCTTACGGCTCGGTGCCCTTCGTCTTCCTGTTCACCACCGTGATGGACATCTCCAACTTCAAGGTCGTCCTGGTCTCGGTCGGTGTCTTCCTCGCCGCGGTCGTGGCCGTCGCAGGCTACTTCTTCATGGACCCACCGAAGAACTGGTGGCCCGCCGATATCGACCCGCTGAACCCGCCGGATGACCCGCGCGCCCGCCGTGCGCTGGAGAAGAACCCACCGGCCGTCCGCCAGTACACCCCCTTGGAGGCCTGGAAGACCGGCCGGGTGGCACTGATGTGGTTCTGTCTGGCGTGCACCTCCGGCGTGAACATCTTCGGTATTTCCTTCCAGATCGATATCGGCGAGCACGCGGGCTTCGCCGGCGGGATCGTGGCCACCGCCATGTCACTCAAGGCGATCGTCAACGGCACCGGGCGCGGTGTCATCGGCTGGCTCTCCGACCTCTACGGCCGCAAGCAGTGTCTGATCTACGTCTGTGTCATCCTGGGCGCCGCCCAGTTCGGCATAATCTGGTCCGCCGAGATCAAGAACCTGCCACTGTTCCTGATCTTCTCCGCGATCTCCGGCTTCGGCGGCGGCGCAATCTTCCCGATGTTCGCGGCCATGACCGCGGACTACTTCGGGGAGAACAACAACGCGACCAACTACGGCATGGTCTACAGCTCCAAGCTCGTCTCCGGTCTGGGCGCGGGTATGGGCTTCATGGTCGTCGATGCCTGGGGGCTCAACGGCGCCTTCATCCTCGCCGGCTGCATCTCGTTCTTCGCCGGCTTCGTGGCGTTGTTCCTCCACCCGCCGGGACGTCCCCACAAGGGCAGCATCTCGCCCAATCCGCAGCCGATCAGCCGCGAGGTGGTCGACGGGCCGGACCGAGCGGAGTGACACACGGAAACCTGGACCGCCCGGGCCTCTGAGACCCGGGCGGTCCCGTCCTGGGCGCCTGCCGAACAGAGACCGCAGCGATGAGGTGCACAGCTCGACCCCGCCCATCAGTTGCCACTGAAATTACCCGCCCTCACAGGTCGAGAAAGATAAAGAAATTGGATCATAAATGCAATCTCACATAAGGCTCAAAAATCACGGAAGTGGGTCCACTAACCCGCGGCCAAAAGTACCCTTCCGTTACGGTAAAAGCTTCGAAACGGAGGAACTTCACGCCAAGAATAAGACAGGTGGCGGCAGTCACCTTGGCGGCTGCGATGTTGATGATCACAGGTGCCAATTCAGCCCATGCCGATGACTATTCGGTTACGCTGCGCAGTTCGAGTGGAACACTCCTCGCTCAGCTGAATTTCATAGACAACGGAGATGACTTCGAAGTCTGGGACCACCGTGCGGATGATCACGGCGTGCGGGCGTACGTAGAACGGTTCTACAACGATCGTTGGCACTTCTTCGCAACCAAGTACAACGGCGGTGGCGCGGGGAGCTACACCGTAATCAACAACGTCGACGTTCTGAGCGCCTTCGCGCACCGGATGAGGATCTGTCGGGTGGACGGCGCAAGCGACGAGAGTCCAGTCGACTGCTCCAACTGGAAGACCTTCACAGAGGTCGGGTAGGTGTGATCCGCCGATGAACTGCAGAGCGCGCCCACCCCTCCGATCTGGGCTGAGCGCGCAACGGTCGGCCCTGGAATGCGCGGATCCAGGGCCGACCGTATGTGTACGAAGTTGTCAGTCGCCGCACCTCTCCCGCAGCGAGTGCAGGTGCTCGCTGGACTTGCGGGCGAAGGCGAAGGACTCTACGGGGTTGTCGTGTTCGGCCTGCCAGTGGTGGTAGTGGCGCCCGCCGGGAGTGCGCTTGGTGACCTTCGAGATGAACTCCTTGTAGTCGATGTCGCCGTCACCGACGTCCACCATCCGGTAGCCGTCGCGGACGGATTCGTCGCGGATGCCGTCCTTGACGTGGAAGAGCGGATAGCGCGCGGGCTGCTTCAGTACGTATCGCAGCGGATCGAAGGGGGCGGGGGTGCCGTCGACCTGCTTGGAGAAGCGGAACTGGCCGGCGAACGCCCAGTAGATGTCCATCTCCAGATAGACCAGATCGGGGTCGGTCTCGGCGAGCAGCACGTCGTAGAGACGTACGCCGGGGCGGTCCGAGGCGAAGGAGAACTCCTCGGCGTGGTTGTGCTGGTAGAACTTCATGCCGCGCTTCTTGGCCGCCGCGCCGTAGGTGTTGAACTCCTCGGCCGCGCGCTTCCAGGCGTCCACCGTGTCGCCGTAGCGGAAGGGTCCCGACGCGGTGCCGATGTGCTTGAGGCCGAGGGCCTGGGCATCGTCGAGGACCTTGGTGAGGTTCTGGGCGAAGGTGTACGCGTTCGGGTCGCTGGAGTAGTAGCCGACGTGGCTGCCTATGGGGTTCAGGCCGTGGTCGCGGGCCAGCCGCTTGAGCTGGGCGAGCGTGATGGGGCCCGCCGAGCCCTGGGTGTATCCGGCGAACTCGACCTCGTCGTAGCCGTACTTCGCCAACTCGGCGAAGACGGGGGCGAATCCGAGCGTGGAGACCTTGTCACGCAGGCTGTACAGCTGGATACCGAGCCGACCGGGCGGCAGGACGGGGCGGCCCCGGCCCGCTTCGGCGGCCGCGGCGGGGGTGGCGGCGGTGCCGAGCAGGGCGGCCGCGGTGGCGCCGGCGGCCACGCCGAGCATGCCTCGTCTGCTGAGGCGGTGGGTGAGTTCGGGGTCGTCGTTCTTGCTGGTGGAGGCCGTGAAGGCGGTGCGGCTGGTGCGGCTCATGCCTGGAACTCCTCGTTGTCGGAGGGCGTTGTCAGTGGTGAGTGCTTCACTTGTGACCAGTCGGAAGAGACGGGCCTGTGAGGGGCCGGCGGGCCGAGGTCCGCCGGTCATGGACGGTCAGTTGAGACCGGCGAGTTGGAGCAGCAGTGCTTTCACATCGGTGGCCGCGACACGGTCGCCGACAGCGCGGGGGGTGGAGCAGATGATGAGCGGACCTTCGTCGTCGCTCAGGGGAAGGCGGCCGTGGCTGCCGCGAATAGGTGAGGGATCGAGAGGCACGACCGCCATGCGGTAGCGCATGCCGAGCTTCTTGCGGGCCAGTGCGCCCGCGGCCTTGACCTTGACGTACGGGTCGAGTGGATCCATGAAGAGCTCGACCGGGTCGTAGCCGGGTTTGCGGTGGATCTCGACGAGCTGCGCGAAGTCGGGCGCGCGGGCGTCGTCGAGCCAGTAGTAGTACGTGAACCAGGCGTCCGGCTCCGCGACGGCGACGAGTTCGCCGGAGCGCGGATGGTCGAGGTGATGGGTCTTCTTGCCCTCGTCGTCGAGGAGTTGCTCGATACCGGGCAGGTCGGCGAGCGCCGCTCTCGTGGCCTCCAAGTCCTCGGGGCGGCGTACGTAGACGTGGGCGATCTGGTGGTCGGCGACCGCGAAAGCTCGTGAGGCCATCGGGTCGAGGTACTCCATGCCGTCCTGCGTGTGCACCTCGAGAAGTCCGGCGCGGCGCAGTGCGCGGTTGATGTCGACGGGGCGGTCCGCGCGGGTGATGCCGTACTCGGACAGGGCGACGACTGTGCGTCCTTCGGCTTGCGCGTCGTCGAGGAGGGGAGCCATGGCCGAATCCAGATCGGCGGCCGCTTGTAAGGAGCGCGGGTCGTCGGGGCCGAAGCGCTGCAGGTCGTAGTCGAGATGGGGGAGGTAGCAGAGGGTCAGGTCCGGGTGGCGGGTGCGGTTGATGTGGCGGGTCGCGTCGATGATCCAGCGGCTGGAGACGAGGTCGGCGCCGGGGCCCCAGAAGTGGAACAGCGGGAACGTGCCGAATTTCTCGGTGAGTTCGTCGTGCAGGGCCGGGGGCCGGGTGTAGCAGTCGGGTTCCTTGCGGCCGTCGGAGTAGTAGATCGGACGAGGGGTGATGGTGATGTCGGTGTCGGCGCCCATGGCGTACCACCAGCAGATATTGGCGACCGTGTAGCCGGGGTGCGCGCGCCGGGCGGCGTCCCACAGTTTGTCTCCGGACACCAGGCCGTTGTGCTGGCGCCACAGGAGTACGTCGCCGAGTTCGCGGAAGTACCAGCCGTTGCCGACGATGCCGTGCTCGGCGGGGTGGGTGCCGGTGAGGAAGGTGGACTGGGCGGCGCAGGTGACCGCGGGCAGGACTGTGCCGAGGTGGGCTCGCGAGCCGGTCTGGGCGAGGGCCTTGAGACGCGGCATGTGGTCGAGGAGACGGGGGGTGAGGCCGACGACGTCCAGGACGAGGAGCGGGGTGGGATCCGCGGCCTTGTCGGTGCCGACCGGCGCCCCCGGGGTCCCGCGAGGGCTCAGGTTCTCGTGGGTGCTCATGGGAGTTCTTTCAGGCCGAGGTCCGTCAACAGGTCGCGGGCGAGAGTGAGTTCTGCGGCGATGCCGTCGGCGAGCTGGGGGCGGGCGCGTGGGCGCAGCTCGGTCGGGAGGGCCTGCCAGGTGTAGGTCTCGACCTCCAGATGGCGGGTGAGCGGGTGCGGGCCGCCGACCAGCCGGGTCAGCGTGTCCTTGAGTACGGGGAGCGTGGAGGTGAGTGGTGCGGCGGGGGCCGCGTGCAGGGGGACGTGGAAGTGGGCGCGCCACGGGGACGCGTCGGGCATCGCGTCTTCCTTGAGGGCCTCGCCGAGATCGTCGGTACCGCGCAGTCCGGCGGCGGTGAGGGTGCGGGTCTGGTGCAGGAAGCGGGGTTCGTCGAAGGCGGCGAGGGCCTCGCGGACTTCGGGGAGATGGGGGTGTTCGGCGTGCAGTGCGGCTGAGAGCTGGGACTTGACGACGGGGACGCGTGCGGTGGTCAGCGCGTCCAGGGCGGTGTGCGGATCTTCGAAGGAGGTGGCGAGATGGCAGGTGTCGAGGCAGACGCCGACGCGGTCGTGGCCGATCGCGGTGAGCGGGGCGATGGCGTCGGCCGTGGTTTCGACGGTGCAGCCGGGCTCCGGCTCCAGGCCGATGCGGATGGAGCGGCCGGTCAGCTCCTCCAGCGCGTCGAGACGTTCGGCGAGAGTGGTGAGGGCCGTGCGGGCCTGGGCTGCCCGGGTGTCGTCATACGCGGTGCGCCAGGCGAGCGGCAGGGTGGAGATGGTGCCCTCGGTGACGTCGTCCGGGAGAAGCCCGGCGAGGACGCGGGCGAGAGCGGTGGTGTGGGTGAGTCGCTCGGCGTCGGCCCAGTCCGGCTTGTACACGCGGTACTTGACCTCGTCGGCGCCGAACCCTTCGTACGGGAATCCGTTGAGGGTGACGACTTCGAGGCCGCGGCCGTCGAGTTCGGTGCGCAGTCGACGCAGGGCGGACGGGTCGGTGACAAGGGCGTGGGCGGCGTCCTTGGCCAGCCACAGGCCGATCCCGAGCCGGTCTCGGCCGAGGCGTTTGCGTACGGGTTCGCAGTGGTCGCGGAGCTGGGCGAGGACGCCGTCGAGGGTTTCGGCGGGGTGGACGTTGGTGCAGTAGGCGAGGTGGACGGTGGAGCCGTCGGGGTGGCGGAAGCGCATGGGTCACACCTCCGTTGTCGCCGGGTCGGTCTTCGGGTCGGTCTTCGGGGCGCCGCGGAGGATGGAGTTGCCCTCGTGGGTGGCATCCGTGCCGGCGACCTCGAGGTCGAGGCGGCCACTGAGCCCGTAGAACGCGACAGGGTTGCGCCACAGCACCTGGTCGACGTCGTCGTCGGTGAAACCTGCCGCCAGCAGGGCGTCGCCCACCTTGCGGGTCTTGAGCGGGTCGCTTCTGCCCCAGTCGGCGGCGGAGTTGACCAGGACCTTCTCGGGTCCATACGCCCGCAGGACCGTGACCATCCGCTCCTCGTCCATCTTGGTGTCCGGATAGACGGAGAAGCCGAGCCAGCAGCCGCCGTCCTTGGCTTCCTTGACCGTGGTCTCGTTGAGGTGGTCGACCAGGACACGGTCCGGAGGCAGCGCGGACTCCCGGACGACGTCGAGGGTGCGGCGCAGGCCCGCCAGCTTGTCGCGGTGCGGGGTGTGGACGAGGGCGGGCAGTTCGTGCTCGGCGGCGAGCTGGAGCTGGACGGCGAGCGCGGTGTCCTCGGCCGGGGTCATCGAGTCGTAGCCGATCTCGCCGACGGCCACGACGTGGTCCTTGACGAGATAGCGGGGCAGTTCGTCGAGGACAGGGGCGCAGCGGGGGTCGTTGGCCTCCTTGGGGTTGAGGGCGAGGGTGCAGTGGTGGGCGATGCCGTACTGGGCGGCGCGGAAGGGTTCCCAGCCGAGTAGGGAGTCGAAGTAGTCGAGAAAGGAGGCGGGTGAGGTGCGGGGCTGGCCGAGCCAGAAGGAGGGTTCGACGACAGCTCGGACACCGGCGGCGTACATGGCCTCGTAGTCGTCGGTGGTCCGTGACGTCATGTGGATGTGGGGGTCGAAGATGCGCATCAGGACTCCTTGCCGTCGGTGCCGGATGTGCCATCGGGGCCGGACGGGGTGGCCGGGTGCTCGGTCAAGGCCAGGACGCGGTGCAGGTCGGGGGGTACGGGACGGTCCGCGGCGGTGCGTTCGTCGGCGTAGTCGCCGAGCATGCGGGCGAGTTCGGCGTCGGCGCGGGCACGGCGGGGCAGGTCGGCCACGGCGTCGACGGGGACTCCGGTGAACAGGCACTTCAGGACGGCGTGCCGCCAGTTGTGGGCGTCCAGGTGCCGGGCGGCGTACGGGCCGACGGCGGCGGCCACCAGCCGGGTGTCGTTGGTACGCAGGGCGTCCTCGACGATCGGCAGGGCGTCGGGGCCCGGCACGAGGTGGGGCAGTGCCTGGAGGACGGCGCGGCGTTCGGCGGCGGTGCCCTGGCGGTAGACACGCGCGAGGGTGTCGGCGTCGGCCTGGGCGGCGTGCAGGAGGAGCATGCGGGCCGTGTCGGCGTACTCGGGTCCGCAGCGGCGGCCCGCCTCGGCGATCCGCAGCTCCCAGACAGAGATGGGTCCGTGGATGCCCGAGTGGGCGGCCGCCTCGTCGAGGGCCCGGTCCAGCCAGGCGCGGGCGGCGCCGTCGAGCCGGGCGTTGAGGCCGGCGTGCAGGGCCGCCAGGGTGGGCGGGGCTTCCGTCGGGGTGCCGGGGGCGTCGTGTAGGTGATTCACGGGGTTCTCCCTTCGGGGGCGACGGTGCCCTCGCCGGGGGGCGGCGGCTGGTCGGCATCTTGGGAGTGGACGGCCGCGGCCGCGTGGTGGAGGAAGAGGAGGGATTCTTCGGCGAGTTGCGGGCCGGCGTGGGAGTGGCGAGGCAGTTCGACGGTGATCAGGCCCTGGTAGCGGGCGGCGGCCAGAGCTTCGAGCACCGGTGGGAAGTCGATCTCTCCGTCGCCGAAAGGGAGGTGTTCGTGGATGCCGCGTCGCATGTCCTCGATCTGGACGTGTCGCAGCCAGGGGGCGGCGGCACGTACGCAGTCGGCGGGTGACAGGGGTTCGAGGCACTGGCAGTGGCCGATGTCGAGGGTGAGACCGAGGACGTCGGGGCTGCCGAGTGCGGTTCGGAGGTGGTGGAAGTCGGCGAGGGTGGCGAGGAGGTGGCCCGGTTCGGGTTCGATGGCGAGGGGGATTCCGGCGGCGGTGGCGGCATCGAGGACGGGGATGAGGGTCTCGGCGAGGCGCTTCCAGGCCGTGTCCTTGTTGATTTCCTGGTCCGCCTCCGCTTCCATCTGGGCGACATCCGCGCCCGCGACTGCCATGTCCGCGCCCGCGACTGCCATGTCCGCGCCCGCGGCTGCCTTGTCCGCTGCCGCGTCCATGGCCTTCGGGAGGATGCCGCTGAAGCAGTGCACTGCGTGGGCGCCGAGGTCGGCGGCGATGTGGACGGCTCGGATGAGCAGGTCGACGCGGCGGGCTCGTTCGTCGGGGTTCGGGTCGAGCAGTGAGGGGGCGTGCTTGCGCCTCGGGTCGAGTACGTAGCGGGCGCCGGTCTCGATGGTGACGCCCAGGCCGAGCTCGCCCAGCCTGTGAGCGAGCCTGCGGGTGCGGGCCGCTAGATCGGGGGCGAGCGGGTCCAGATGCATGTGGTCGAGAGTCAGGCCTATGCCTTCGTAGCCGAGGTCGGCGAGGAGGGAGAGCGCGTCGTCCAGGCGGAGGTCGGTCAGGCCGTTGGTGCCGTAGGCGTAGCGGAGGGGGTGAGTGGTTGGCGCAGGCCCAGGAGCGCTGAGAGGGCTGGGAATGGAGGGACGGCTCGGCTGAGAGGTCACGTCAGGCTCACCTTTCGGCTGAACTTACGGGCGGCCGGGGCGAGTGCGGCTGTCAGCAGAGCCGTGACGGGGGCGCCGGAGCGGGCGGCGAGGGCGGCCTGTAGGGGGATCATGGCTCGGATGCCACCTCCGACGGCTCGTTGGGTGAGTGGGGGTGACGGGTTGAGGGCGGCGTGGAAGAGGGGGCGGGCGGCGGTCGCGGCGTAGACGGCGGCAAGTGCTGTGCGCAGGGCGACTTCGCTCCGGGCGGGAGTGGGAGCGGGAGCGAGGACAGTTGCGGGGGCGGTTGCGGGGGGCCGCGATGCCAGGAGTCGATGGGACACGGGACCTCTCCGTGCGACGCGGGCCTCGGACCTGGGCGTCACCATGACAGCGCGGGTGCCAGGCCTGAAGGTCGGCGTGGAGGCGAGGGCAGCGGCCGCGGACCTCTGCGCAGAGGCGCGGGCCGTGGTTCCCGGAACCCACGTGGGCACGCGCGCCTCGGAGCTGGAAGTCGGCGTCGTGGCGCCTGCCTCCCGGTGAGGACTCGGCGCGGCGGCGCCTGCCCCCCGTTGAGGACTCGGCGCGGCGGCGCCTGCCCCCCGTTGAGGACTCGGCGCGGCGGCGCCTGCCCCCCGTTGAGGACTCGGCGCGGCGGCGCCTGCCTCCCGGTGGGGAGTCGGCGTGGTGGCGCGAGTGGCCGGCCGGTGAGCCGGTGTTGCGGCGTGGGTCTCCGGCCGGGCGGTCAGCGGGTGGTGCGCTTGGTCCCGTGCCTGGTCAGCGTGTGTGATCGCCCAGGTCAGTGCCGTCGTCGTTGCCAGTGCCGTCAACGGGGCCCAGGGGGAGCCCCCCTGGGTTTCGTGGCGGGAGACGGTGGTGATGGCCAGGGTGTGGGTGCCCAGGGTCAGGGCGGAGGGTAATGCCCTACGGGTATCACCGTTGGTGACCGCAGCCCCGAGGAGGAGGTCCAGGGCGCGGGCTGTGGCCATCGCGAGAGGGCCCGCGGGCGTGCGCTTGAGGATCAGGTCGTACGACCAGACCGTGGCGGCCAGTGCGCCGGCGACCGCGAATGGTCGTCGGCCCGCTCGGGACGCCAGGGCCAGGCCCGCCGCCGTCAGGCCTCCGGCCGCTGCCAGAGCCGCGGGCGGTTTGATACGGCCCGAGGGCAGGGGGCGGTGTGGGCGGTCCACGGCGTCCTCCGTGCGGTCGGCCCAGTCGTTGAGGGCCATGCCCGCCTCGTACAGGCAGAGGGAGGAGGCGATGGCCAGCAGGGTGCGGTGGGTCGGGCGTGCCCCGGCCGCGGCGGCTCCCGCGAGTGCGTCGCCGGGGACCGTGAAAAGGGCGGGGAGGCGGAGCAGTTCCACCCAGGGGTTCGGCCCCGACTTCACTTCGCGCGGTCCCGGGCTCTCCTCACGCGATGTCTGACCCACGTCCTTCTCATTCGGTGCGGAAAGCTGATCCGGCGCGGAATTCTGGCCCGGCGCGGAAAGCTGGCCCGGTGCGGAATTCTGGCCCGGTGCAGCAAGACGGCCCGGTGCGGCGAGACGGTCGCCGTCCGCTGCCGTTCGCCCCCTCAGACCCCTCAGAGCCCTCACGTCCCTCAGACCCCTCAGGTCTCTCAAACCCCGCAGACCCCGGAACCCCAGAAGACCTCGCGGCCCCCTCATCGCCGCTCTCCCGAAATCCCCCGCGTGTCCGGCTCCCCAGATCCCTGCCGCAACCGCCCCGCGAACCCCACCAGCTCCACGTACTGCTCGCCCAGAGCCGCAGGCCCCTCCCCCACCGGGTCCTTGAAGTAGAAGCCCAGTTCGCTCAGGGGACCCGACAGGCCCACCTCGTGGGCGCGGGCCACCAGCCGCGCCAGGTCCAGGATCAGCGGCGCCGCAAGGGAAGAGTCGCAGCCCTGCCAGGTCGTCTGCAGGACCATCCGCGTGCCGAGGAAGCCGTCGAAGGCGATGTGGTCCCAGGCCGTCTTCCAGTCGCCGAGCGTCGGTACGTCGTCAATGTGGACCTCGCCCTCTGGGACCGTGCCGAGGGTGTCGGCGAGGACGCGTTCCTTGCCGGCGTTCTTCGCGGCCGCCGCCCCCGGGTCCGCGAGGGCCGCGCCGTCGCCGCCGCCCAGCAGGTTCGTACCGGACCATGCCCGGACCGCCAGGGCGCGCTGCGCGAACATCGGGCCGAGGACCGACCGCAGCAGCGTCTGGCCGGTCTTGCCGTCACGCCCCGCGTACGGCAGCCCGGACGACGCGGCCGCTGACGCGAGCGCCGGGTGGTGCAGACCCGTGGACGGGGTGAAGTTGACGTACGGGCAGTCGGCCCGCAGCGCGGCCGCCGCGTACAGGGAGCTGGCCGGGAGGAGCGCGCCGGCGGGCACGGGTTCCGTGGATGCCACGTTCACCACGACCGCCCGGGCCAGACCGCTCCGGCGGATGAAGTCGCGTATGTCGGAGGCCAGGGCCTCGACCAGTTCGTCTTCGCCTCGTGCGTCGCCGGGCCGGGGACCGCCGAGCATGATCTCCCGGTCGGCGGCGGCCAGTTCGGCGTTCACCGCCGAGGGCAGACCGGGCGGCAGGACTCCACCGGCGGCCAGCGACTCCGCCCGCTTCGGCAGCGGGCAGTCCACCACGTCATGGCCGCCGAAGACGAGAGAGGACAGCGGGGGCAGGCCGCAGTCGGCAAAAGCAGAGGTCTCGGTGACCATGCCCGTCGGCGGGTGCAGCCCGGCGGTCACCGCGGCGCAGCCCGCGACGGCCGTGGTGGCGACAGAGCCGCGGGCTCCGATCAGCCACACCCCCACCCGGGGCGCAGAAGGGGACGCGGACATGGGCAGCCTCCTTGTCGTACGCGAGCCAAAAGGGACAAGACAGAAAGAGACAGAAGGAAGGGACAGAGAAGTAGAGAGAAGTAGAGAGACAAGCCAGAAAGGGACAAGACGGAAAGGGATAAGACGGCGGGCGGAGGTCCGGCGTCCCCCGCCCGCCGTCGCTCAATCGCCCTGCGCGGCCGCTCGCGCCGGCAGTTCCTTGATCCGGATGTCACGGAAGGACACCTGGTCGTCGGCCCCGTGGTTCTGGATGCCGACATGGCCGTCGCGCAGGCTCCGCGCCGGATCGGTGTTGGTGAAATCGTTGATCTTCACGCCGTTGAGCCAGACGCGGAGCCGTTCGCCCTCCACGCGGATCTCGTACGTGTTCCACTCCCCCGGCGGGTTCAGCGCACGGTCGCGCTTCTTGATGTCGGCGGACTGGAAGCTGTACACGGACCCGGTCGTGCGGTCTGCCGCGTCCGTGGCGTCGATCTGGATCTCGTACCCGTTGTTGACGGCCGACCACGGGTCGTCGGAGGCCGGGAAGCCCACGAACACACCGGAGTTGTCGTCACCGGAGGCGCTCGCCATCTTCCAGTCGAGCTTCAACGAGTACGAGCCGAAGCCACCGCCGTCATCTGCGTCGTCGGCGCCTGCGGCGTACCAGAGCATGCCCAGGCCACCGGACGACGTGAGCGTTCCGTCGTCCGAGAGCGAGAACGAACCCGGCCCCGCCTGCTTCCAGTCCGACAACGACTCGGCCGTCCCGTCGAAGAGCGGCGTGTACCCGTTCTCCGGCCGGCAGTCGGCCTGCGCCGCACCGGTCGCCCAGCTGATCCCGCCCAGCAGGTGCTGCCGGAAGGCGGGGTCGGCGAACGACTCCTTGGTGTGACCGCTGCCGGTGTAGAAGGCGCGGCCGCCCCGGTACTCCTGGCACCAGGCGATCGGATGGTCGCCGCTCATCGTGCCGCCGCTGTACGACGACTCGTCGAGCGAGGCCAGGACATGGGCCCGGTCCCGGGGATTGGAGCGGTAGTTGTACCACTCGTCCGTACGGTTCCAGGACTCCTCGAGGTGTGAGGTGGCCGGGTGTGCCCGGTCCTCGACCTCGATCCGCGCCGGCTGGATCGCCGGGTGCGACTGGAAGTACGCGCCGGCGAGGCCGCCGTAGAACTCCCAGTCGTACTCGGTGTCGGCGGCCGCGTGGATGCCCACGTAACCGCCGCCGCGCTTGATGTAGCCCTCGAACGCCCGCTGCTGGGCGTCGTTGAGCACGTCTCCCGTCGTGGAGAGGAACACCACGGCGTCGTACCGGGCCAGGTTGCGCGAGGTGAAGGCGGCTCCGTCCTCGGTCGCGTCCACCGCGAATCCGCCCGCGGTGCCCAGTTCCTTCACCGCGGCGATCCCCTCGGGGATGGAGTCGTGCCGGAACCCGGCGGTCTTGGAGAACACCAGGACCCGCTCCCCTTTGGACGATTCAGCCGATCCAGAGGACTCAGCCGATCCCGAGGATTCAGCGGACCCCTTCGAGGCCGCGGGTCCCGACACACACCCGATGAGCAGGGCGGCGCCGACAACAGCGGTCACCGTTCGGCCAGTTGATCTCATCGCACACCTCCCTCAGCGAGTCGTGAAGGTGAAGTCGTCCACGTCGTACAGCGCCCCGGTCCCGCTCCCCTTGAAGACGAGGTAGAGGGTGGTCGTGCCGCGCGGCGCACCTTTCAGATCGGCGCTGACGTCCTGGAAGGTGTCCCAGCCGCCGGTGACCGGGACGGTCGCGCTGCCGAGCAGACGGCCGGTGGGCGAGCCCGCGCGGATCTCGAGCTTGCCGCCGGTGCCGCCGGAGGCGATCCGGGCGGTGATCTTCTTGGCGTTGCTCAGGACATACGGCTCGAAGGAGATCCAGTCGCCGTTGTTGACGTCACCGACGGTCTTGCCGCCGTGTGCGGTGGTCTTCGTGATGATCGAGACGCCCTGGGACTTGCCGTAGTGCTCGGCCTGCCGGTGCTTGGGCTGGACGACACTCTGGTCGTGCGTGGTGAGCGCCTCCTGGCCGCCGCCTCCGCCGTCGGTGTACTCCGCGTCGAGGACACCGAAGATGTTGGCGTCCTCGTCGTGGCCGCCGTCGGCACTGGTCTGGATGGTGCCGGAGCAGCCGTTCGCCGAGGTCACCGGGTGGCCGTGGCTGTCGTGGCCGAGAACGAAGGTGACCTTCACCTTCGCGCAGTCGATCGCGCCGTCCTCCGGGTCCGTCACCTTCACCTTGAACGGGATGGCGTCACCGAAGCTGAACAGCTGCCCGTCGCCCGGGAGTTCCAGCGTCACCTTCGGCGCGGTGTTCCCGACGACGATCCGCACACTCGCGCTGCCCGTGCGTCCGGTGGTGTCCTTGGCCGTCAGCGTCGCCGTGTAGGTGCCGTTCTTCTTGTACTTGTACGTGGGGTTCGCCGAGGTCGACTTACCGCCGTCGCCGAAGTCCCAGCTGTACGTGAGGGCGTCACCGTCGGCGTCCGTCGTGCCCGCGGAGGAGAACTTCACTCGCAGCGGCGCCTGTCCCGACGTACGGTCGGCCGCGGCCTGCGGCACGGGCGAGTGGCCGTCGGTCGCGTTCTCGATCCGGTACAGACCCGAGTACTCGTCGCCGCCGAACCACGAGATGCCGTAGTCGAGGACGTACAGCGCACCGTCCGGTCCGAACTCCATGTCCATGATCTGCGTGCCGGTCCACGGCACGTCGCTGATGGACTGCACGGTGCCGCTGTCGTCCGACGAGATCCGCTTGATCCAGCGTCGGCCGAACTCCCCGGCGAAGAAGTCACCGTCGTACGCCTCGGGGAACTTGACCGGCGAGTCGAGCGCCGCGTCGTAGTGGTAGACCGGTCCGCCCATCGGGGACTCGGAACCGTCGCCGAACTCCGGGACGGACGCGCCGTCGTACGGAATCCAGGCGGTCTCGGCCGGCGGCAGATCCGTCAGGCCGGTGTTGTTGGGCGAGGTGTTCTTCGGGGCGGCGCAGTCGAAGGCGGAGCCTGAGGTGCCGGTCGCGAAGTCGTAGTCGATGTAGGCGTCGTTGTCACCGGTGCAGTACGGCCAGCCGAAGTTGCCGGGCTTGGTGACGCGGGCGAACTCGACCTGGCCGGCGGGGCCGCGCGTGGCGCTGGCGGCGCCGGCGTCCGGCCCGTAGTCACCCACGTACAGGATGCCGGTCGCCTTGTCGACGCTGAAGCGGAACGGGTTGCGGAAGCCCATCGCGTAGATCTCGGGCTTCGTCTTGTCCGTGCCGGGCGCGAAGAGGTTGCCGTCCGGGACCGAGTACGAGCCGTCGGCGTTCACCTTGATGCGCAGGATCTTGCCGCGCAGGTCGTTGGTGTTGCCCGAGGTGCGCTGGGCGTCGAAGACGGGGTTGCGGTTGGCGCGCTCGTCGATGGGCGTGTAGCCGTCCGACTGGAACGGGTTGGAGTCGTCACCGGTCGACAGGTAGAGGTTCCCTTGCGCGTCGAAGTCGATGTCGCCGCCGACGTGGCAGCAGATGCCGCGGGTGGCCGGGACGTCGAGGATCTTCTTCTCGCTGGCGTTGTCGAGGGTGCCGTCCGCCTTCAGGACGAAGCGGGAGAGCCGGTTGACGCCGTCGAAGGGCGCGAAGTCGGCCGCGGTGCCAGTCTCGGGGGCGTCGCCCGCCGGGGTGTCCAGCGGCGGGGCGTAGTAGAGGTAGATGAAGCGGTTGTCGGCGAAGCCGGGGTCGATGCCGACACCCTGCAGGCCTTCCTCGTCGTGCGAGTAGACGTCGAGCTTGCCCGCGAGTTTCGTGTTGCCGGCGGCGTCGGTGACGCGCAGTTCGCCGTCGCGAGAGGTGTGCAGGACCGAGCGGTCCGGGAGGACGGCCAGCGACATGGGCTCACCGGTCTCGGGTTCGCCCTTGGCGAGGGTGACCTGCTGGAAGTCCTCGGCGGCCGGTGCCGCGGCGGGCGCGGCGCCCGGGGCGGCGTCAGCGGCGCCCGCCGGCGGTGTGGCGAGGGTGAGCGACGCGCCCGCGAGGAGCGCTCCGGTCAGCAGAGCGAGCGCCTTGCGGAGTCGGAGTCTCGGGCGTCGTCTGTGACTCTCGGTTCTGTTGGTGCTGGTGGGGTCGTTCGCGTGCACGGGTTGCCTCCAGAATGGGGCCAGTTGTACATGCGGGTGCGTTACGCCGGGGTGCGCCGTCACCCCGGAGACTCTGCGAGGAGGGTGGCTAGTCGTTGCCGCCGAACGCGGCGTCGAAGGACGCCGACGGCGGCTCGAAGTCGTACGCCTTCAGTCGGGTGAGTGCCTCGGGTGCGCCCTGGAGGCGGTCCATGCCCGCGTCCTCCCACTCGACCGAGATGGGGCCCTTGTAGTCGATGGAGCGCAGCATCCGGAACACGTCCTCCCAGGGGACGTCGCCGTGGCCCGCGGACACGAAGTCCCAGCCGCGGCGCGGGTCGCCCCACGGGAGGTGCGAGCCGAGGCGTCCGTTGCGGCCGTCGAGGCGCTTGCGCGCTTCCTTGCAGTCGACGTGGTAGATCCGGTCGCGGAAGTCCCACAGGAAGCCGACCGGGTCGAGGTCCTGCCAGACGAAGTGCGAGGGATCGAAGTTCAGCCCGAAGGCCGGACGGTGGTCAACTGCCTCAAGGGCGCGCTGAGTTGTCCAGTAGTCGTACGCGATCTCGCTGGGGTGGACCTCGTGCGCGAACCGCACGCCCTCGGTGTCGAAGACGTCGAGGATGGGGTTCCAGCGCATGGCGAAGTCGTCGTAGCCGCGCTCGATCATCGACTCGGGAGCGGGCGGGAACATCGCGACCAGGTGCCAGATCGCGGAGCCCGTGAAGCCGATGACGGTGTCGACTCCGAAGGCGGCCGCGGCACGCGCGGTGTCGGCGATCTCGGCCGCCGCCCGCTGCCGTACGCCCTCCGCCTCGCCGTCACCCCAGATGCGGGCCGGCAGGATCGCCTGGTGGCGTTCGTCGATGATGGCGTCGCAGACGGCCTGGCCGACCAGGTGGTTGGAGATCGCCCAGCACTTGAGGCCGTACTTGTCGAGCAGCTCGCGTCGGGAGTCGAGGTATGTGGAGTCCGCGAGGGCCTTGTCGACCTCGAAGTGGTCGCCCCAGCAGGCGAGTTCGAGCCCGTCGTAGCCGAAGTCGCGGGCGAGTCGGCAGACCTCTTCCAGGGGGAGGTCGGCCCACTGGCCGGTGAAGAGCGTGAAGTTGCGCGGCATGGGACTGGCCCTCCTCAGCTGGCGGCGGGGGTGTAGGCGGAGTTCTTCTCGGCGCTCTCCTCGACCGCCGCGAGGACGCGCTGTACCTGGAGACCGTCGGCGAAGGAGGGCAGGGGCTGCCGGCCGTCCGCGACGGCGTGCACCAGGTCGCGGGCCTGATGGACGAAGGTGTGCTCGTAGCCGAGGCCGTGACCGGGCGGCCACCAGGCCTCCAGGTAGGGGTGGTCGGGTTCGGTGACGAGGATGCGGCGGAAGCCCGCGTGCGTACCGGGTTCCCGGCCGTCGTGGTACGAGAGCTCGTTGAGGCGCTCCAGGTCGAAGGCCAAGGAGCCGTGTTCACCGTTGAGTTCGATGCGCAGGGAGTTCTTGCGGCCGGTGGCGTACCGGGTGGCCTCGAAGGAGGCGAGGGCGCCGGAGGCGAACCGGCCGGTGAACAGGGCGGCGTCGTCGACCGTGACGGCCCCGGAGTCGCTGCCGCCGGCCGCCGAGAGACCGCTGGACGCGCCGGTGAGCAGCGGCCTCTCCCGTACGAAGGTCTCGGTGAGCGCCGACACCCCCACCACCTGCTCGCCCGCCAGGTACTGGGCGAGGTCGACGATGTGCGCGCCCAGGTCGCCGAGGGCGCCCGAGCCGGCCGCCTCCTTGCGCAGCCGCCAGGTAAGCGGGAACTCGGGGTCCACCAGCCAGTCCTGAAGGTACGTCACCCGTACATGCCGCAGGGTGCCGAGGCGACCCTCGGCGACCATCTTCCGGGCGAGCGAAGTGGCGGGCAGGCGGCGGTAGTTGAAGCCGACCATCGACACCTGGCCGCGCTTGGCTGCGGCTTCGGCGGCCTCGGTCATCGCCGCGGCCTCCTCGACCGTGTTGGCGAGGGGCTTCTCGCACAGCACGTGCTTGCCCGCGGCCAGCGCGGCGAGGGCGATCTCGGCGTGGCTGTCGCCGGGTGTGCAGATGTCGACGAGATCGACATCGTCGCGGGCGATCAGGGCCCGCCAGTCGGTCTCGGCGGCCGCCCAGCCGAGCCGGTCGGCCGCGGCCCGTACGGCCTGTCCGTCACGGCCGCAGACGGCGGCGAGGACCGGTCGGCGTGGCAGGTCGAAGACGCGGCCCACGGTGCGCCAGCCCTGGGAGTGGGCGGCGCCCATGAACGCGTATCCGACCATGCCCACGCCCAGCGGGCGCTTGCCTGCCTCGTCGCCCTGGTGCGGCTGTCCCATGCGGAGGTCCTCCTCGTCGTCGTGGCGCGGTGTGGGGGGTAGGGCCTGACCCGCGGGCAGGCCCTGGGAGCGGCACGCATCACTTGAAGCCGGTGGGCATGTACTGCTCGACGTTCTCCTTGTCGACGACCGCCGAGTAGAGCGTCAGGGACGCCGGGATCTCGAACTCGGCGAGGCCGCCGACGCCCTTGCCCTGGCCGAGGGCGCGGGCGAGGTCGATCGCGGACGCGGCCATGGTGGGCGGGTAGAGGACGGTGGCCTTGAGGACGCTGTTGTCCGACTCGATGGCCTGCATGGCGGACAGCGCACCGGCTCCGCCGACCATCAGGAAGTCGTCGCGTCCGGCCTGCTCGATGGCGCGCAGGGCGCCGACTCCCTGGTCGTCGTCGTGGTTCCACAGGGCGTCGAAGTTCGACTGGGCCTGCAGGAGTTGGGACATCTTGGCCTGTCCCGACTCGACGGTGAAGTCGGCGGCCTGCCGGGCGACCTTCTTGATGTTCGGGTAGTTCTTGAGGGCCGCGTCGAAGCCCTGCGTGCGCTGCTGGGTGAGCTCCAGGTTGTCGAGTCCGGCGAGTTCGATGACCCGGGCGTTCTTCTTGTCCTTGAGCTTCTCGCCGATGTAGTGGCCGGCGTTGAGGCCCATGCCGTAGTTGTCGCCGCCGATCCAGCAGCGGTACGCCTGCGGGGAGTTGAAGATCCGGTCGAGGTTGACGACGGGGATGCCCGCGCGCATCGCCTGCAGGCCGACCTGGGTGAGCGCCTTGCCGTCGGCCGGCAGCACCACCAGGACGTCGACCTTCTTGTTGATCAGCGTCTCGATCTGGCCGATCTGCGCGGCGGTGTCGTTGGAGCCCTCGGTGATCTCCAGCGTCACGTCCTTGTACTTCTTGGCGCGGTTCTTGGCGTTGTCGTTGATCGCGTTGAGCCAGCCGTGGTCGGCCTGCGGGCCCGCGAAGCCGATGGTGACCTGCTTGCCGGGCTTGTCGTCGGCGGCCGGCTGGTCGTTCGAGGCCGGCTCGTCGTCGGATTCATTGCTGGTGCAACCTGTGAGGAGGACACCGGCCCCGACGGCGGCGGTCCCGAAGAGCAGTCCTCTGCGGCTCGTGAGCTCTGGCATGGCGGTGAACCCTTTCCTCAAGTCGTGCTTGCGGTACGGCGCTGGACGAGCACGGCGGCGACGATGATCGCGCCCTTGGCGATCTGCTGGACGTCGCTCTGCAGGTTGTTCAGGGCGAAGATGTTGGTGATCGTGGTGAAGATCAGGACGCCGAGCACCGAGCCGACGATGGTGCCGCGTCCCCCGGTGAGCAGGGTGCCGCCGATGATCGCGGCGGCGATGGCGTCGAGTTCGTACAGGTTGCCGTTGGTGTTCTGGCCCGAGCCGGACAGGATGATCAGCAGGAATGCCGCGATGCCGCAGCACAGCCCGGAGAGCAGGTAGAGGTACAGCCGCTGGCGGCGTACGTCGATGCCGGCGAGCCGGGCCGCCTCCGCGTTGCCGCCGACGGCGACCGTGCGCCGCCCGAAGGTGGTGCGGTTGAGCACGAGCCAGCCGATGATCGTCACGACCGCGAACACCATGACGAGCGGCGGAATGCCGAGGACGTAGGAGTCGCGCTCCCCGAGGTCGAGGATGCCGTCGACGGTGACGACCTGGGTGTTGCCGTCGGTGATCTGCAGGGCGAGACCGCGGGCCGAGGCGAGCATGGCGAGTGTCGCGATGAACGGCACGATGGCGCCGTACGCGATCAGCACCCCGTTGACGAGGCCGCAGCCGACGCCCACGAGCACCGCCGTGAAGAGGATGCCGACGAAGCCGAAGTCCTGGGTGGCGACGGTCGTCGCCCACACCGAGGCGAGCGCGACGATCGCGCCGACGGACAGGTCGATGCCTCCGGAGATGATGACGAAGGTCATGCCGACGGTGACGACACCGATCACCGAGGCCTGGGTGAGGACGAGTTGGAGGTTGCGGGTGTCGAGGAACTCGTCGGGCTTGGTGATGCCTCCGATGAGGATCAGGACGGCGAGCACGCCGAGCAGGGAGAGGGTGCGGACGTCGGCGCGGGCCACGACCGCCCGCCACGGGCTGGGTTCCGCCGACGGTGACACCTTGTGGGTGTCGTCCCTGGGCGGCGATACGGGCTGCGTCATGACGCCGGACTCCCTTCAGTGGCCACCGGGCTTCCTTCCATCACGAGGTCGAGTACGCGGTGTTCGTCGAGCTCCCGGGCCGGCGCCGTGTGGACGATGTGGCCCTCGCGGAGCACCAGGACGCGGTCGGCGAGGCCGAGGACTTCGGGCACTTCGCTGGAGACCATCAGCACGGCCAGGCCGTCGTCGGCCAGGCGGCGGATGACGGCGTACAGCTCGGCGCGGGCGCCGACGTCGACGCCACGGGTCGGTTCGTCGAGGAGCAGCACCCGGCAGCCGCGCAGCAGCCAGCGGGCCAGGACGGCCTTCTGCTGGTTGCCGCCTGAGAGGGTGCGGATGAGCGCGGACGGGTTGTCGGGGCGCAGCGACAGCTCGCGCGTCGCCTTGCGCGCCGCGTCGCGCTCGGCGCTCCGGTCGAGCCAACCCCCGTACGAGAAGCGGGACATGGAGGACACCGACACGTTCCGGGTGACGGACTCCAGCATCAGCAGGGCCTGCGCCTTGCGCTCCTCCGGCGCCAGTCCGAGTCCGGCGCGGACGGCGGCGCGGACACTGCCCGGCCTCAACCGGCGCCCGTCGACCAGGACGTGGCCCGCGCTCGGCTTGCGTGCTCCGTAGATGGTCTCCAGGATCTCGGAGCGGCCGGAGCCGACGAGTCCCGCGAGGCCGACGATCTCACCGGGCCGCAGGGTGAGGTCGAGTGGCGCGAACTCGCCGTCGCGGGCGAGGCCTTTGACCTCCAGGACCGGCTCGGGCAGCGCGTCGCGCACCGGGCGGTCGGGGAAGACGTACTCGACGTTCCGCCCCGTCATCAGCGCGACGACCTCTCGGGTCGGCGTCGACTTCGCGGGCAGCCCGCCCGCCACCGCCCGCCCGTCCTTGAGCACGGTCACCCGGTCGCCGATGCGGCGGATCTCCTCCAGGCGGTGCGAGATGTAGACGACGGCGACGCCGTCCGCGGTGAGGTCACCGACGATGCGGAAGAGGTTGTCGACCTCGTCGGGGTCGAGGGCCGCGGAGGGCTCGTCCATGACGATGAGGCGTACGTCGTGGGAGAGCGCCCGTGCCATGGACACGATCTGCTGCTGGGCGGCGGACAACTCGCCGACGAGCCGGGCCGGATCGATCTCCGAGTGCCCAAGTCGCTTGAGAAGGGAGGCTGTTGAGGCCTTCGCGTCCTTTCCGCGTACGACGAATCCGGCGGCCGTCGGTTCATGGCCGAGGTAGACGTTCTCGGCCACCGACAGGCCTTCGACCAGGTCGAGTTCCTGGTAGATGGTGGCGATGCCCAGGCGCATCGCGGCGATGGGCGAGCGGAGCGTGACCTGCTCGCCGCGCCAGCCG
Organism: Streptomyces sp. 2A115; assembly: GCF_052245575.1. NCBI lineage: Bacteria > Bacillati > Actinomycetota > Actinomycetes > Kitasatosporales > Streptomycetaceae > Streptomyces > Streptomyces sp. 2A115. Next base: position 48,891 of record NZ_JBQQCG010000008.1, read on the forward strand.
ATCGTGCCGTCGTCCGGCTGGTGGGCGCCGGCCAGGACCTTGATGAGGGTGGACTTCCCGGCGCCGTTCTGGCCGAGCAGGCAGTGCACTTCGCCGGCCTGGACGTCGAGGTCGACACCGTCGAGGGCCCGGACTCCGGGGAACGACTTGGTGATGCCGGACATGGTGAGCAGCGGTGGTTCAGGTGCCATGACGGTTCCCCTCGGCGTGCGGGCCGGATTCAGGGCAGGGCGTGGTGCGGCAGGGCGGATCAGGGGGTGCTTTACAGGGATATATATCTATGGAGGTGTAGAGCTGTGGCGCTGTTTCGGCTCCGGAGCGGTGTTACGCGGGTGAGAACAGGTGGTCGCTGATGAGCCGGGCCGCGCCGATGACTCCGGCGGTGGGTCCCAACTCCCCCAGGACGATGGGCAGATTGCCGGTCGCGAGAGGCAGCGACTGGCGATAGACCTGAGTGCGGATCGCGGCGAGCAGGGTGTGGCCGATACCGGTCACCCCACCGCCGATCACCACCAGGCCCGGATTGAAGAAGCTGACGAGTCCGGCGATGACCTGGCCGGTGCGGTTGCCGCCCTCACGGATGAGATCGAGCGCGGTGGCGTCGCCCGCGGCTGCCGCGGTGGCGACGTCGACGGCACTCAGGGTGCCTGCCGCCTCGAGGCGTGCCGCGAGTTCTTGGGAAAGCCCCTGCTGGGCGGCTTCCATGGCGTCGCGGGCGAGTGCCGCGCCGCTGAAGTGGGCCTCCAGGCAGCCCCGGTTGCCGCAGGCGCACGGACGGCCGTCGGGCACGGCCTGGATGTGTCCGATGTCGCCCGCGCTGCCCGTCGTACCGCGGTAGACCTCACCGCCGACGACGATCCCGCAGCCGATGCCGGTACCGATCTTGACGCAGAGGAAGTCGCCCACGGAACGGGCCACGCCCGCGTGCTGCTCCCCCATCGCCATCAGGTTCACGTCGTTGTCGACCATGACGGGGCAGCCGAGGTCCTGGCTCAGCGCCTCGCGCACCGGGAATCCGTCCCAGCCCGGCATGATCGGAGGCGCCACTGGCACGCCTTCGGGGAAGCGCACCGGTCCGGGGACCCCGATCCCCGCGCCGTCGAAGCCTTCCGCCAGCCCCGAGGCCTTCAACTTCGCTGCCATGGACAGGACTTGCTCGAAGACCGCGACCGGGCCCTCGCGTACGTCCATGGGCTGGTTGATGTGGCCGAGAACCTCCAGCTCCGCGTTGGTGACGGCCACATCGACCGACGTGGCGCCGATGTCGACGCCGAGGAAACGCAGGGCCGGAGCGAGACGGATGTTGTGGGAGCGGCGGCCACCGCGCGAGGCGGCGAGTCCGTCGGCGACCACGAGGCCCGTCTCCAGGAGCCGTTCGACCTCCACCGCCAGCTTGGACCGTGAGAGGTCGACCTGATCGCCCAGTTGCGCCCGCGAGTTGGGTCCGCCGTCACGCAACAGCCTGAGCAGCCGTGCCTGATGGGCGTTTCCGGGTCGCGCCGTCATACGTCTCACGAGCCCCTCCCCGCCTAATCGGCACCGCCGTCGTTGGCTTTCGAGGGGAACGTAGCAGCGGCTGCCGAAGCTGGGAAGAAGTTGCGCACGAATTACCGACGACTTCTTCCACTCAGAGGACAAAGCGAGTCGGGAGGGTGGTCGGACGGGGATTCGCACAGCAGGATGGGCGGGTGCCCCCGGTCGCCGTGGCCCGGGGCCGATGAGGGGGAGCTCATGATTCTGGTGACGGGTGCCACGGGGAACGTGGGGGCCGGAGTGGTGCGCGCGGTGGCCGCCGCGGGTGAGCCGGTGCGCGCGCTGAGCCGGGCCGGCGCTTCGACCGGATTACCGCAGGGCGCCGAGGCGGTGGCCGGTGACCTGAACCGCCCGGAGACGGTGCGGGGCGCGCTCGACGGAGTACGCGCTCTGTTCCTGATGCCGGGGTACGAGGGGCAGCAGGCGATCCTCGCCGACGCGAGGGCGGCGGGTGTCGAGCGAGTCGTGATGCTCTCCGGCAAGTCGGCGGAGGTCGACGACGACAACGCGGTCACCAGCTATCTGCGGGCGGCGGAGGACGGGGTGCGCGCGTCCGGACTCGCCTGGACTTTTCTGCGGCCCGTGAGCTTCATGGCCAACGCGCTGTCGCTCGCGGACCAGATCCGCAAGGGCGACGAGGTACGCGTGCCGTTTCCCGGCGTCCGCACGGCGGACATCGACCCGTACGACATCGCCCAGGTCGCCGCCCGCGCCCTGCTCTCGCCGGGGCCCGAACACGAGGGCAGCATCCACACCCTGACGGGGCCTCAGTCCCTGCTGCCCGCCGATCGCGTCGCAGTCCTCGGCGAGGTCCTGGGCCGTGAACTGCGTACCGTCGGGCTCACGGACGAGGAGACGCGCGAGGCGCTGGGGGCCGCCTTCCCGGCTCCGTACGCCACCGCTTTCCTCCGCTTCTTCGCCGACGGAATCCTGGACGAGTCCCAGGTCCTGCCGACGGTCGAGGAGGTCACGGGCCGGTCACCGCGCACGTTCCGGGAGTGGGCGCTGGAGCACGCCGACGCGTTCTGACGGTCTTACGAGCCGCGCCCCATAGGGGCGCGGGGCTGTATCGATGTGCGGCTCCGCCGCGATGGGGGTCCCCCCGCTCGAGCGCAGCCGCGAGTGGGGGAGCGACCAGCCCCCACCGGCCCGCAGATCATCACCGTGCCCAGCGGAGCTAGTCGCGCGGACGCGCGTGATACGTCCTGCGCGTGTGCTCGGTGTGCGCGCGCATGATCTCGGTCGCGCGCTGTTCGTCTCGGGCCGAGATCGCGGCGATCAGATCCCGGTGCTCGATCCAGGACTGGCGGCCGCGCTGGCGGGCGACCGGCGTGTAGTACCAGCGGACGCGTCGGTCGACCTGCGCGGCCAGCTCGGCGAGGACGGCGTTGCCCGCCAGCTCCATGACCTTCGCGTGGAAGCGGGCGTTCATCGCCACCGCCCCGTCCACGTCGTCGGCGCCGACCGCCCGCTCGCCCTCGGCGCACAGCTCCTCCAGCGCGCTGATGCCGGTGCTGCCCGCGTTGGCCGCCGCGAGCCTGGCGGCCTCGGCCTCCAACAGCGTGCGAACGGTGAGGAGTTGATCCGCCTCCGCCTCCGTCGGCTCGTGCACGAACGCGCCCTGCGCGGGCCGCAGATCGACCCAGCCCTCGGTGTTCAGCCGCTGCAGGGCCTCGCGCACGGGCTGCCGGGAGACCCCGAGGTGTCCGGCGAGTTCGCTCTCCACCAGGTGCTGGCCGGGCTGCAGGGCGCGGGTCGTGATGAGTTCAAGCAGCGCCTCGTAGACACGGTCCCGCAAGGGGCCCGGCCGTTCGAGCTTGGGCACCGATCCCTGTGGCAGCCCGGTCGACAACATCGCGGTCCCCCTCCTGGGCAGCGGCGGCGTCTGCGGCATTGACGACGACAGCACGGCAGCCGGAAAGCCAGTATCAATTGTCTTTCGTCTACAGTCTACGGCGCACAATGACCAGGCTGAGGGGGAGTTGGCCTCGTCACACCACGCAATACGCCCAGGTCACGGGCAGCGGACGACCTGCCCCGCGTACGAGAGATTGCCACCGAAGCCGAAGAGGAGCACCGGGTCGCCGGTGGAGATCTCTCCGCGTTCGACGAGCTTGGACAGCGCGAGCGGGATGCTGGCGGCGGAGGTGTTGCCGGACTCGACGACATCGCGTGCGACGACGGCGTTCACGGCGCCGATCTTCCCGGCGAGGGGCTCGATGATCCGCAGGTTGGCCTGGTGCAGTACGACCGCGGCGAGGTCCTCGGGGACGAGGCCGGCGCGCTCGCAGGCCTGGCGGGCGATGGCCGGCAGCCGGGTGGTCGCCCACCGGTAGACGCTCTGGCCCTCCTGCGCGAACCGCGAAGGGACGCCCTCGATCCGTACCGCGTTCCCCATCTCGGGCACGGAGCCCCAGAGCACGGGCCCGATGCCGGGCTCCTCGGCGGCCTCGACGACCGCGGCCCCCGCCCCGTCCCCGACGAGCACGCAGGTCGTGCGGTCCGTCCAGTCGGCCACGTCGGACATCTTGTCGGCGCCGATGACGAGCACCCGGGTCGCGCCACCGGCGCGTACGGCGTGGTCGGCGGTGGCCAGCGCGTGCGTGAAGCCCGCGCAGACGACGTTGAGGTCCATGGTGGCCGCCGACGGGATGCCGAGCCGGGCGGCGACCCGGGCGGCCATGTTCGGCGAGCGGTCGATCGCGGTGGAGGTGGCCACCAGGACGAGGTCGATGTCCTCGGGGACGAGACCGGCCGACGCGAGGGCCTTCGCCGCGGCGTGCGCGGCCAGCTCGTCGACCGGTTCGTCCGGCCCGGCGATGTGGCGCGTACGGATGCCCACCCGGCTCGTGATCCACTCGTCGCTGGTGTCGACCAGCTCCGCCAGGTCCTCGTTGGTGAGAACCTTGGCGGGCTGATAGTGGCCGACGGCGGCGATGCGTGAGCCGGTCATGGGCGGTCCCCCTTGTTGCCTGGGTAACGGGACTCACCAGTCTGATCAGGTACTCACGGGTACGAGGACACGTAAAGTCACAGGAATGGCGCGCCACCCTTGTCGGCTTCCGTCAGACCCTCGGAAGTCCGAGCACCTACCCCGTGAACAGCTGGGTGGCCTTCCGTACGAGTTCGTACAGACCATACGCCAGCGGCGCTCCCACCCAGACCCAGGCGAAGGCGATCAGCCCGGCGCGGCCGGGCGGACTGCTGTCGGGCGGGCTGCTGTCAGGCAGACTGCTGTCGCTCGTGGACATCGGCGGCCTCCCTCTGGGCGGGGATGTGGTGACGGGCGTGGACGGGACGGACGAACTCGTTGGCGACGAAACCGACCACGAGCAGCCCGATCATGATGATCAGTGACAGGCCGTAGAGGGACTCGCCGGACTTGCCCGCCTCCTCCTGCCGGTCCGCGATCCAGTTGACGATCAGCGGTCCGAGGACGCCGGCGGTCGACCAGGCGGTGAGCAGCCGCCCGTGGATCGCGCCGACCTGGTAGGTCCCGAAGAGGTCCTTGAGGTAGGCGGGGATGGTCGCGAAGCCGCCGCCGTAGAAGGAGAGGATCACCAGCGCGCAGATGATGAACAGCGGCTTCGAGGAGTCCCCGACCCAGGCGATGAGGGCGTACATCAACGCGCCGACGCCCAGGTAGACGCGGTAGATGTTCTTGCGTCCGATCAGGTCGGACGTCGACGACCAGCCGATGCGGCCCAGCATGTTGGCCGCCGAGAGCAGTGCGACGAATCCGGCCGCCGCCGACGCCGAGACTGGTGTCGAGGTGTCCGCGAAGAAGTCCGTGATCATCGGGGCGGCCTTCTCCAGGATGCCGATGCCGGCGGTCACGTTCATGCAGAGCACGACCCACAGGCACCAGAACTGGGGAGTTCGGATGGCACTGTTCGCGGAGACCTGGACCCCTTCGAGCGGCGCCGGGCCGCCGTCGGCGGCGGTCTTCGCGGGGCGTGGCACGCGCACGAGCAGTACGCCGAGCAACATGAAGACGGCGTACGTCAGGCCGTGCACGAGGAAGGCCTGCGCGATGCCGGTGTTGTCGGAGCCGAAGGACTCCAGCATCTGCGCGGACCACGGTGAGGCGATCAGCGCGCCGCCGCCGAAGCCCATGATGGCGATGCCGGTGGCCATGCCGGGCCTGTCCGGGAACCACTTGATGAGGGTCGAGACGGGCGAGATGTAGCCGATGCCGAGGCCGATCCCGCCGACGAAGCCGTAGCCGAACACGATCAGCCAGTACTGCTCGGTGGCGGCGCCGAGCGCGGACAGCAGGAAGCCCGACGAGAAGCAGATCAGGGCGACCGTCATCGCCCAGCGCGGCCCGTTGCGCTCCACGAGCGTGCCGCCGAACGCGGCGGACAGGCCGAGCATCACGATGCCGAGCTGGAAGGGGAGGGCGCTCTGGGTGCCGCTGAGGTCGAGCGCGGACTCCAGGGACGGTTTGAACACGGACCAGGCATAGGCCTGTCCGATCGAGAGGTGCACCGAAAGGGCCGCGGGAGGTACCAGCCAACGGCTCCAGCCGGGTGGCGCTATGGGGGGACTCATGATCCCGGACGATAAGGAAGCGGTCACTCGGTTGGGAAGGCGGCCACACAGACGCGCACGCCGTGTGCGGTAAACGGTATCCAGGGTGCGGCGAACGGTCGGTTCGGTCCGACGAACGGCATTTCGGGGCCGAACTCGACAGCTCTACCAAGGGTGTTCGGGGCGCGACACTCAGCGAACTCCGGACCCGCCCTTCGGCGATCCCCGGGCGCGGCCCCGAGTGTGTTCCAGGTGCTGCGCGAACCCTTGCTGCCCCAACTCCCATACTGTAGACAATATTCAGTCGACACAGTTCAACACTGATCAGTGCAGCTCAGCAACTCCTCGGTACCCTCGACCGAACGGAGCCCCCCAAGTGAAAGTGGCAGTTCTCGGCGCCGGTGCGATCGGCGCCTACGTCGGAGCCGCGCTGCATCGCGCCGGCGCCGACGTGCACCTCATCGCCCGTGGACCGCATCTCGCGGCCATGAGGCAGCACGGAGTGCGAGTGCTCAGCCCGCGCGGCGACTTCACCGCACGGGCCCACGCCACCGCCGACCCGGCCGAGGTCGGCCCGGTCGACTTCGTCTTCCTGGGCCTGAAGGCCAACTCGTACGCGACGTGCGGGCCGCTGATCGAGCCTCTCCTGAACGACACGACGGCGGTGATCGCCGCCCAGAACGGCATCCCCTGGTGGTACTTCCACCGGCACGGCGGCCCGCACGACGGCCACCGTGTCGAGAGCGTGGACCCGGACGGCGCGGTCAGTGCGGTGCTCGCGCCCTCCCGGGCCATCGGTTGCGTCGTCTACGCGGCAACCGAGCTGGCGGGACCGGGAGTTGTACGCCATCTCGAAGGCACCCGGTTCTCCGTCGGCGAGCCCGACCGCTCGGTCTCGGCGCGCTGTACGGCGTTCAGCGACGCCATGGTCGCGGGCGGGCTCAAATGCCCCGTCGAGCCGGATCTGCGCAACGACATCTGGCTCAAGCTGCTCGGCAACATCTCCTTCAACCCCATCAGCGCCCTGGCCCGCGCCACCATGCGCCAGATGTGCCTGCACGGCGGCACACGCAAGGTCATCGAGATCATGATGGCCGAGACGCTCGCGGTCGCCGAGGCACTGGGCTGCGAGGTGGGCGTCTCCATCGAGCGGAGGCTGGCCGGCGCGGAGCGCGTCGGCGACCACCGCACCTCCACTCTCCAGGACCTGGAGCGCGGCAAGCCGCTCGAACTCGACGTCCTGCTCGCGGCCGTCGTCGAGCTGGCGGAGATCACCGACGTCCCGGTGCCCACGCTCCGCACCGTCCACGCCATTTCGGACCTGCTCGCCCTGAGGACCGCCGCATGAGGACATCCACGAGGACTTTCCTGAGGACCGCCGTATGAGGAAACGCGACCGAACTCCCAAGACCTACACCCGACTTACGCACCCCCTCGTCCGTGACTCCCGGGACGAGCCGTTCCGCCGCGCCACCTGGGACGAGGCGCTCGACCGCGCCGCCCGGGGCCTGGACGTGAATCGCGACGCGTTCGGCATGTTCTCCTGCGCCCGCGCCACGAACGAGATGAACTACGTGGCGCAGAAGTTCGCGCGCGTCGTGATGGGCACCAACAACGTCGACTCCTGCAACCGCACCTGTCACGCGCCGAGCGTGGCGGGTCTGTCGGCCGCGTTCGGCTCGGGCGGCGGGACCTCCTCGTACGGGGAGGTCGAGCACACCGACCTCATCGTGATGTGGGGCTCCAACGCCCGTTTCGCGCACCCGATCTTCTTCCAGCACGTACTGAAGGGGATCAGGAACGGGGCACGGATGTACGCGGTCGATCCGCGCCGCACGTCAACGGCCGAGTGGGCCGAGAGCTGGCTGGGCCTGAACGTCGGCACGGACATCCCGATGGCCCACGCGATCGGCCGCGAGATCATCCACTCGGGGCTGGCGAACGACGCCTTCGTCGAACGGGCGACGACCGGCTTCGAGGAGTACAAGCAGCTCGTCGAGCCCTGGACCCTGTCGCTCGCCGAGAAGGTGACGGGCGTACCGGCTGCCGCGATAAGGGAGTTGGCGCACGCCTACGCCCGGGCCGAGCGCGCCCAGCTGTGCTGGACGCTCGGCATCACGGAGCACCACAACGGCACGGACAACGTGCGCGCGCTCATCAACCTGTCCCTCCTGACCGGCCATGTGGGGCGTTTCGGCTCGGGGTTGCAGCCCCTGCGCGGCCAGAACAACGTGCAGGGCGGCGGTGACATGGGTGCCATCCCGAACCGTCTGCCGGGCTTCCAGGACGTCCTCGACCCGGACGCGCGGCTGAAGTTCGAGTCCGCGTGGGACACCGTCATCCAGCCGCACTACGGGCTGAACCTGACGGAGATGTTCGAGGCCATGGAGGAGGGCACGCTCAGGGCCGTCTACTGCATCGGCGAGAACCCGGCGCAGTCGGAGGCCGACAGCGAGCAGGCCGTACGGCGGCTGCGCGCGCTCGACTTCCTCGTGGTCCAGGACATCTTCCTCACCAAGACCGCCGAGCTGGCCGACGTCGTGCTGCCCGCGACCGCCGGGTGGGCCGAGACGGACGGCACGACCACCAACAGTGAACGGCGAGTTCAGCGGGTGCGACGGGCGGTCACCCCGCCCGGTGAGGCCCGCGAGGACATCGACATCCTCTGCGACCTCGCCGCCCGGCTCGGCCACGAGTGGAAGTACGCGGACTCCGAATCCGTATGGAACGAGCTGCGGTCGGTGTCGCCGGACCACTACGGGATGACGTACGAGCGCCTGGCGGAGCACCAGGGCATCCAGTGGCCGTGCCCGGACCCGGACAAGCTCGAACCGACGTATCTGCACGGCCGGTTGTGGTCGTCCGACCCCGCCGAGCGCGGCCGTCTCGCGCCCTTCGGGATCGTCCAGCACGACCCGCCCGTCGATCTGACGGACGAGGAGTACCCGATCCGTCTGACCACCGGGCGGCGTCTGGACTCGTACAACACCGGTGTGCAGAGCGGCAGTTTCGCCTCGCCGCTGCGGCGCGGCGAGTACGTCGAGCTGTGCCCGGAGGACGCCGAGCACTACGGCGTGGTGGTCGGTGAGGAGGTCCAGATCTCCTCACGGCGCGGCTCGGTGAGGGCCCCGGTGTGGATCGATCCGGCGCTGCGGCCCGGGCTCGCGTTCATGACCATGCATTTTCCCGACGAGGTGGACACCAACCAGCTGACGATCGAGGAGAACTGCCCGATCGCCGGTACGGCGGAGTTCAAGGCGTCGGCGATCCGGATCGAGAAGCTGCCGGTTGCGATTCAAGTGAGGTGACGTAAGTGGATCTGCACTTCGGCGACAGCAAGCCGACGGACGAGGAGCGGGCGGCGGTCGACGCGCTGCTCGGTCCTCCGGAGTCTTCGTGGGAGGGCGCCGACCGTTCCGACGCCGACCTCAGGTGGGCACGCGGCGGCCGCGAGGCCCGGGAACGCCGTGACCTGCTGTTGCCGGGGCTGCACGCCGTCAACGACCGGATCGGCTGGATCAGCGAGGGCGCACTCGACTATCTGTGCCGCCGGCTGACCGTGCCACCGGCGGAGGCGTACGGGGTCGCCACCTTCTACGCGATGTTCTCCGTGAAGCCGCGCCCGGCGACAGTTCTCCACGTCTGCACGGACCTCGCGTGCGCGGCTGCGGGCGCGAGTGAACTCTGCGCCGGCGTCGAGGCCCGGCTCGGCCTCGGCAGCGGTGTCAGCGTCGAGCGCAGCCCCTGTCTGGGCCTGTGCGAGAGGGCCCCGGCGGCGCTCGCGGTCAAGGCCGGGGATCCGGTGCGTACGGCGGTGTCGGCGCCCGCGACGGTCGAGTCGGCCGTGCTCGCGGGCAGCGCGCCCGACTCGGCGCCGGAGGAGCCGCCCGCGGCGATGGCGGTCCCGCAGGCCGGAGACTCGTCTCTGGTGCTGTTGAGCCGCGTCGGCGTGGTCGATCCGGCGTCGCTCGACGACTACCGGGCACACGGCGGCTACACCGCCCTGCGGCAGGCCTTCGCGATCGGCCCCGCCGGGGTCATCCGCGAGGTCACCGACGCGGGCCTGGTCGGACGCGGCGGCGCCGCCTTCCCCACCGGCCGCAAATGGCAGGCCACGGCCTCACAGCCGGACCATCCGCACTACCTCGTCTGCAACGCCGACGAGTCCGAGCCGGGCACGTTCAAGGACCGGGTCGTCATGGAGGGCGATCCGTACTCCCTCGTAGAGGCGATGACGATCGCGGGGTACGCGGTCGGCGCGCACAAGGGATACCTCTACCTGCGCGGCGAGTACCCCCGGGCTCTCCAGCGTCTGGAGCACGCCATCGGGCAGGCACGCGCGCGTGGGCTGCTCGGGGACGACGTCCTCGGCCAGGGATATGCCTTCGACATCGAGATCCGGCGGGGCGCGGGCGCGTACATCTGCGGTGAGGAGACCGCCCTCTTCAACTCGATAGAGGGGTACAGAGGAGAGCCGCGTTCCAAACCGCCCTTCCCCGTGGAGAAGGGTTTGTTCGGCAAACCCACCGCCGAGAACAACGTCGAGACGCTCGTCAACGTGCTGCCCGTCCTCACGATGGGGGCGCCCGCGTACGCGGCGATCGGCACCGGGAAGTCCACGGGCCCGAAGCTGTTCTGCGTGTCGGGAAGCGTGGACCGGCCCGGCATCTACGAGCTGCCGTTCGGCGCGACGCTCGGCGAGCTGCTGGAGCTGGCGGGCGTACGCGAGCGACTGCGCGCGGTGCTGCTCGGCGGCGCGGCCGGTGGTTTCGTACGCCCCGACGAGCTGGACATCCCGCTCACCTTCGAGGGCACGCGGGAGGCGGGCACGACGCTCGGCTCGGGTGTCGTGCTGGCCTTCGACGACACCGTGCCGCTGCCCCGCCTGCTGCTCCGGATCGCCGAGTTCTTCCGCGACGAGTCGTGCGGGCAGTGCGTGCCGTGCCGGGTCGGCACCGTGCGCCAGGAGGAGGCCCTGCATCGCATCGCCGAGCGGACGGGTGCGGAGGCGGCCGGCGACATCGCGCTGCTTCGCGAGGTGGGCCGTGCCATGCGGGACGCCTCGATCTGCGGTCTCGGACAGACCGCGTGGAATGCCGTGGAATCCGCCATCGACCGTCTGGGGGCGTACGAATGACCGTGATATCGCTGGGGGTTCCCCGCCGTCTGCTCGAGTTCACCCTGGACGAGGAGCCCGTACGGGTCCCCGAGGGATCGACCATCCTCGACGCCTGCCGGGCCGCCGGCAAGGACGTGCCGACGCTCTGCCAGGGCGACACCCTCACGCCGAAGAACGCCTGCCGTGTGTGCGTCGTCGAGGTCGAGGGAGCCCGCACGCTCGTCCCCGCCTGCTCCCGCAAGGCCGAGGCGGGCATGGAGGTCCGTACCGACACCGAGCGCGCCCGGCACAGCCGCAAGATCGTCCTCGAACTCCTCGCGTCCTCCGTCGACTTGTCGACCACACCGCAGGTCGCCGAGTGGCTCAAGGAGTACGAGGCGAAGCCCGACCGCTTCGGCCCGGACGCGGCACGCCTCAACGAGGAACCGAAGGTCGACAACGACCTGTACGTCCGCGACTACGACAAGTGCATCCTCTGCTACAAGTGCGTGGACGCCTGTGGCGACCAGTGGCAGAACACCTTCGCGATCTCGGTGGTCGGGCGGGGCTTCGACGCCCGGATCGCGGTCGAGCACGACGGGCCGCTGACCGAGTCCGCGTGTGTGTACTGCGGAAACTGCATCGAGGTGTGCCCGACGGGAGCGCTGTCCTTCAAGTCGGAGTTCGACATGCGGGCGGCGGGCACGTGGGACGAGTCGGCGCAGACCGAGACGACCACGGTGTGCGCGTACTGCGGAGTGGGCTGCAACCTCACCCTGCACGTGCAGGACAATGAGATCGTGAAGGTCACCTCTCCGCACGACAACCCGGTGACCCACGGCAATCTCTGCATCAAGGGCCGCTTCGGCTACCAGCACGTACAGAACCGGGACTGATCAGGACATGGGACGAGTCACGGAACGACGCAAGGTGATCCGCATCCGGGACGGGGCGGTCTCCACCCGCCCGGACACGCTCGTCGCCGAGGAACCACTGGAGATCCGCCTCAACGGAAAACCCCTCGCGATCACGATGCGCACCCCGGGCGACGACTTCGCGCTCGCGGCGGGCTTCCTGGTCAGCGAGGGGGTTCTGGGCGCGGCCGACGAGTTGCAGAACATCGTGTACTGCGCCGGCGCCACGGTGGACGGCTCGAACACGTACAACATCGTCGACGTGAAGACGGCGCCCGGCGTCGTCATTCCCGACATCACGCTCGAACGCAACGTCTACACGACCTCGTCCTGCGGCCTGTGCGGCAAGGCGAGCCTGGACGCGGTCCGTACGACGGCCCGCTGGACGATCGACGACACGGCGGGCGACACGACTCCCCCGGTGCGGCTCGAACCCGAACTCCTCGCGAGCCTCCCCGACCGGCTTCGCGCGGCGCAACGGGTCTTCGACCGGACCGGGGGCCTGCACGCGGCGGCCCTGTTCACCGAGGACGGCGAGCTGCTCGACATCCGGGAGGACGTGGGCCGGCACAACGCGGTCGACAAGCTGGTCGGCCGCGCCCTGCAGAACGGCTCGCTGCCGCTCTCCCGCACGGTGCTGCTGGTCTCGGGCCGGGCGTCCTTCGAGCTGGCCCAGAAGGCGGTGATGGCGGGCATCCCGATGCTGGCGGCGGTCTCGGCCCCGTCCTCGCTGGCCGTGGACCTGGCCGCCGAGTCGAACCTCACCCTCGTCGGCTTCCTCCGGGGCGCCTCCATGAACGTGTACGCGGGCGAGCACCGCATCGCTCTGCGGACCGCGGCCGCCCAGGGCTGACCGGTCTCCCCGCGACACGGCGGCGGGGCCCCGACCCGGCGGGGAGCGCCCCCTGCGCCGGAGGGGCCCCGCTGTGTTTTTCAGCGCTCGGTTCGCCTCCGGGGCGCCAAGCGCTCCGCGCGAAGAGCCGCCACAGCAGCGTCTTCGTCTGCGAGCGCGTGGCGGCTGGGCGTGCCCCTTCGGCTCACTCGCGGGCAAAGGGCTTTACGTGATCCCCGCTCGCCCCTTGGCGAAATGCACCTCCGAGGCCGTGACGACGGTCCCCAGGCGCGGGAAGTTCAGCTTCACGGCGGCCTCGTGTTCGGGAGCGGTGAGGGCGGCCATGGCGTCCTCGACCAAGACGAGGCCGTAACCGAGGTCGCCGGCGGCGCGGGCGGTGGACTCGACGCCGAGGTTGGTGGCGACTCCGCCGAACACCAGCGTGGAGACCCCGCGCTCGCGGAGCCGCTCGTCCAGACCCGTGCCCTGGAAGCCACCGATGGTCCGCTTCACGATCTCGAGGTCGCCGTCGGCCGCGAGCCCGGCGACCAGTCCACTGCCGGGCGGCTGCTCGGCGACGCCGGGCCGTTCGACGCGAACGAGGACGACGAGCGCGCCCACCGCGCGGAAGGCGGCCGCCAACTCCTCAGCGACGGAGACGACTTCGGGGCCCTTGTAGGGCTCCAACGGCAGTCCGACGATACGGTCCATCAGGTCGATGAGCACGAGGGCGGTGCGCGCGGGGTCGAGGGCGAGGCGGGGCTCGGTGTCAGCTGCGGTCATGACGGAACGTTAGCCCGCATCAGCCGTCCGTACCGGAAATCCGGATCAACGGGCTCGTGAACTGCTCTCGCCTGGCCCCCTGAGCCTCCGTCAGGCAGTGGTGGGGCCGCCGCACGCGCTCTTCCCAACACGACCGTGCACGCTCCTTGTGGGCCGTCGGAGGCCCAAGTAGCGTCTGTGTCCGTGCACGTCGGACGTGGGATGTCCAGATGTTCAGATGTCCAGACGCATGAAGGGCAGGCCGCACCATGCCGTCAAGTCTTCGCGCACGCCGCCTCAGATCCACCCTGACAGCGCTTCTCACCACCGCAGCGTTACTCGCCCTGCCGAGCCCGGCACAAGCCGAACCGGCCGCCCCGGAGACGGGCTTCGAGCAGCAGGTGCTCTTCAAAGCCTCTCAGGATCCCGGTTACGCCTGTTTCCGGATCCCGGCCGTCGTGAAGACCACCAAGGGCACCCTGCTCGCGTTCGCCGAGGGCCGGGTGAACGACTGCAGTGACGCCGGCGACATAGACATCGTGCTCAAGCGGTCCACCGACGGCGGCCGCACCTGGAGCCCGCTCCAGGTCGTCAACGAGGGCGCGGGCGACACGCACGGCAACCCCGCCCCGGTCGTGGACCGCGAGACCGGCCGCATCGTGCTGGCCGAGACGTACAACACGGGCCGCACGGACGGCGGCAACTGCCAGATCCCCTGCGACCGCACCCCGCACATGCAGCACAGCGACGACGACGGCCGCACCTGGTCCGAGCCGCGCGACCTCAGCGACGAGATCCTCCCGGCGAACTGGAACTCCTGGTACGCCACCGGCCCGGTGCACGGCATCCAGCTGACCCTCGGCAGGCACGCGGGCCGGCTCGTCTTCGGCGTCAACACCGAGACCTGGGAGGGCGAGCGAAGCGAGACGGGGGTCCCCCCGGCCGGAGGCGTAGGGAGGGTCACCGCCAACCACGCCGCGCTCATCGTCAGCGACGACGGCGGCGACCACTGGCGGATCGGGGCGACGGACTCCTGGCCGATACCGGCCGAGGGCACGTTCCGCCAGAAGCCGTCCGAGATCACCATGACCGAGCGCGCCGACGGGACGATCATCGTCAGCGGCCGTGAACAGGACGGCACCGATCTCGGCCACCGCAGTCAGGCGTTCAGCCGCGACGGGGGCGACAGCTTCGTCGCGCCCTTCCGCGCCCTTCCTGACCTCTACACACCCCAAGTCCAGGGATCCACACTGCGGTTCGGCGACCGGATCCTGCTCGCGTCTCCTGGCGACCCGGACCGCCGCCGCACGATGATGATCCGCTCCTCGTACGACGGCGGACGCACCTGGGACAGCGTGGACCGTGGCACCGTCGTCACCAGGGACTGGTCCGGCTACTCGGACCTGGTGGGGATCGGCGCGGACACCGTGGGCCTGATGTACGAGGGCGGCACGGTGGACGCGCGCGACGAGATCCGTTTCGCGCGGTTCACCGAGGACTGGCTGGAACCGCGACGCGGCCCCGACCCCACCACGGCCGACCTCGCTCCGGAGGCGCGTCGGGCGGCGGTCCTCGGGGGCGCCCGCGCGACGGCCGGCGTGTTCGGCGGCGCCATGGAGTTCGACGGCACCGACGCCGCCGTACGCCTGCCGTACCGCGACGAACTGACGCTCGGGACAAAGGACTTCACGGCGTCGCTGTGGTTCCGCTACACGGCCGCCACCGGTGAGCAGCCGCTGCTGTGGATGGGCGGGATCGGCACCACCCAGCCGCAGGTGTGGCTGCGCGGCGAGCCCGCGAGCGACCGTATACAGGGGCTGATCACCGCCCGGGACGGCGCGAGCGCCCCGAGGTCCGCGTCCGTGCGCACGACCGGCGCGTACAACGACGGCCGGTGGCACCATCTGGCGCTGCGTCGCGGCGCCGGACAGCTGACCCTGTTCATCGACGGCACGTCGCTCAGCACGGTGGACGTGCCGGGTTCCGTGAGCCGCAACTCGCCGTTCGGCGTCCATGTGGGCCAGCGGCTCGACAGCCGCGCGCACTTCACCGGCGCGATCGACGACGTACGGGTCTACGACCGGGCGCTGAGCGACGCGGAGCTGACCGGCGTCCGCACGGCCAACGCCGCTGTGACCCGGGACACCGTCCTGTGGCTGCCCATGGACCGGGTGAGCGGCAGCCACTAACGTCCCGGGCGTGCCCGACAACACCCGAGCACGACAGCTCACGGGGACCGGTCTTGGCCTGCTCCTGGCCCTGGTCCTCGGAGCCGTGCTGCTCACCGCCCTCCCGGAGGACGAGGACCGGGAGGGCGCGTGCGGGGCCCGTAAGGTCACGTCCTGGACCGCCGACTCCACACTCACGGGCGAGTTCGCGCGGTACGGGGACGACCCCGCGCGGACCGACGACTGGACCGGCGGCGACGGCACGCACTCGCTGCGGCTGCCGGACGGGCGGGTGCTGTGGCTGTTCTCGGACACGTTTCTCGGCCAGGTGTACCGGCCGCCGAACCTGGCGGGCGAGTCCTACGCGTGGCGGGACACCAACACGCCCCTGGTGCGCAACTCGGCCGTGGTGATGACCGACGGCCGCCTCCGGCGCACCCTGCCGGCGCCGCTGTTCCCGGACCCGGCCCCGGGGCAGTGGCGCTGGCCGGTGGCGGCCCGGGTCGAGCCCCGCTCCCCCGGCTCGTCCGAGCAGGTCGTACGGGTCATGCTGTGGACCCGTACGAACGGCGCGTACCCCTGGATCTACGGCGTCCCCACCGCCACCGAGGTCGCCACGCTCTCGCTGCCCGACCTGCGCGTCGAGGGCATCGTGAAGGTCCTGGACCAGCAACGGGTCCAGGACCCGGCGCGGCGGGTCCTGTTCGGCACGACCGCGCTGACCGACGACGGGAACTGGACGTACGTCTTCGGCGGTGACGACGCCCGGGCCGCCGCGCGCCCCGCCTCGAAGGCGTACATCGCGCGCGTGCCCCGCGGCAGGCTGGCGGATCCGGCCGCGTGGCAGTACTGGGACGGCGAGCGGTGGACCATCCCGTCACACATGAGGCCCGTACTGGGTGACGGTGAGCGGAAGGGGGTGGGCAGCGCGTTCACGGTCGTCCGCGACGGGGGGACGTACGTGCTGTTCACGATGGCGGCGGGCGCCGAGGGGCTGACGACCATCACCTCGTACTGGGCGTGCTCGCCCACGGGGCCCTGGCACGGGCCCGGCAAGGGCTTCAGCCCGCCGCTGCCCGAGCAGCGCGCGGGCGTGGCGGCGTACAACCCGCAGCTCCACCCTGCGCTCGGCGAAGGCGGGCTCGTACTGAGCTACGACGTCAACTGGCTGGACACGACCGGCGTTTCGGCGCAGGCGAACCTCAGTCGGAACGTGTCCCTGTACCGACCGCGATTCGTGACTCTGCGGCTGGGGCCTGGTTGACGGCCGGCTGCGCCTCGGGGTCGTGGGAGCGGCGTTTGGCGATGACCGCGCAGACGATGAGCTGCATCTGGTGGAAGAGCATCAGAGGCAGTACGGCCAGTGAGGCGTGAGCGCCGAACAGTACGCTCGCCATGGGCAGTCCGGCCGCCAGGGACTTCTTCGACCCGGCGAACTGGACGACGATCCGGTCCTCGCGACTGAAGCGCAGCGCCTTCGCCCCGTACCAGGTGATCGCGAGCATCACGGCGAGCAGCACGACCTCGACCCCCAGCAGGCCTGCCAGGCGGGCCGGGCTGACCTGGTGCCAGATGCCCTGCACCATGCCCTCGCTGAACGCGGTGTAGACGACCAGCAGGATCGAGCCCCGGTCGACGAGGCCGAGGATCTTCTTGTGACGGGCGATGAAGCCACCTATCCAGCGCCGGAGCAGTTGGCCGGCCACGAACGGCACGAGCAGCTGCAGCACGATCTTGAGAAGCGAGTCCGCGGAGAACCCGCCCCCGGTGCTGCCGAGAAGTGTCGCCGCGAGCAGCGGGGTGATCACGATGCCCGCGAGGGAGGAGAAGGAGCCCGCGCAGATCGCCGCGGGCACGTTGCCGCGCGCGATGGACGTGAAGGCTATCGAGGACTGGACCGTCGAGGGCACGAGGGTGAGGAAGAGCAGGCCGGTGTAGAGCGAGTGGTTCAGGAACACCGGTTCCAGCCCCCGGGCCGCCAGCCCGAGCAGCGGAAACATCACGAAGGTGCAGGCCAGGACCGTTACGTGCAACCGCCAGTGCCGCAGTCCGTCGACCGCCTCACGGGTCGACAGGCGTGCCCCGTAGAGGAAGAAGAGGAGGGCGATCGCGGCGGTGGAGGCGGCGTCCGCGACATCGGCGCCGTTGCCCCGGGCGGGGAGGAGGGCTGCGAGGCCCACTGTCCCGAGCAGCAGCAGGATGTACGGGTCGATCGGCAGCCAGGACGGCCACTGCAGGCGTTTCACGGTGCTCCACTACTTCGATGCGTTGAGTTCAGATCGTGCCCTCTCCATCGTCCTCTCCCGGACCGTGATCGGGAATCCGTCATACCGCTCTGACTGTCATCACGCATCACGATGACCGCGCTAGCCTGGGCACCATGACGGTGTACGACCCTTCGCAGCTGCGTACGTTCCTCGCGGTGTCCCAGACGCTGAGCTTCACGCAGGCCGCCCGCCGCCTCGGACTGCGCCAGTCCACGGTCAGCCAGCACGTGCGCCGCCTGGAGGACACCACCGGGCGACAGCTGTTCTCACGGGACACCCACTCCGTGGAGCTGACGGAGGACGGCGAGGCCATGCTCGGCTTCGCACGCCGCATTCTGGACGCGCACGAGCAGGCGGCGGCGTTCTTCACGGGGACGCGGCTGCGCGGCCGGCTGCGCTTCGGCGCCTCGGAGGACTTCGTCCTGACCCGCCTGACCGAGATCCTGGAGGGCTTCCGCCACGACCACCCCGAGGTCGACCTGGAGCTGACCGTCGAGCTCTCCGGCACCTTGCACGAGCAACTGGCCGACGGAAAGCTCGACCTGGTACTGGCCAAGCGGCGCCCCGAAGACCCGCGCGGCGAACTGGTCTGGCACGACCACCTGGTCTGGATCGGCGCGGAACGCCTCCGGCTGGATCCCGACCGCCCGGTCCCGCTGATCGTCTACCCGCCGCCCGGGATCACCCGAGCCCTCGCCCTGGAAGCCCTGGAACGCCAGAGCCGCGCCTGGCGCATCGCCTGCACCAGCGGCAGCCTCAACGGCCTCATCGCGGCCGCGCGGGCGGGCCTGGGGGTGATGGCCCACTCCCGGGGCCTGATCCCACCGGGCCTGGTCCGCGTCCCCGACCGCGCGGGACTGCCCGAACTGGGCGAGGTCGAATTCGTCCTGGTGCACGGCAGACGCCGAACCTCGGCGCAGGAAGCGGCAGACGCCTTGGCGACCAAGATCCTGGCAGCGGGAGACCGACTTCACCGGGGACGTTGAAGACCCGGCATCCGGGAGCGCGCCCCTCAAGGGGCGCGGGGCTGTCACATTTTGCGGCTGAAATGGAAGCCCTGGTCGCGGGTGTGACGGGAACGCCGCCCGACGCGCTGGTACTGGTGTTGGTGCGGGCACCTCGCCAACGGCTGGGCGCGTCGCCCGAGAGCGCGGTCCCGGCGCACCGAAGGCGATGAGGGGCAGCCCCGCAGGGGCGCCCCTCAGGGGCAGCCCCGCAGGGGCGCCCCTCAGGGGCGCGGGGAACTGCCCGACCAGCCCAAACCGACCCGCACGCCACAAACGACAGCCCCCACCGAGCACCCACCCGCCAAGCCAGCGCAGCGTAATCGCGTCGTACAGATTCCGTGGAGATTACGGGCCCGAAACCTACGGAGCCGTAAGGATTCTGTCCCGGCCTCCCCCCTTGTGGCCGTATTTAAATGGCTGACCAGTGCCGATGCCCTGCCTCCAGGTGCTCCGACGCCCCTCCCGCTGTGGCGCCCGGTGGGGTAGCTTTCACGGCGCTGTGCGGAGCGCCACAAGGAGCGGGGATTGCGCGAGTTCACCAACCCTCCATTGGCGTCGGCACCGCCGGTGGGCGGTCTGGCCGATGCTGTCTTCGAGCACGCCCTCGAAGACCCCCTCTACATCGCGCTCGGCCGCAAGGACGACCGGGGCGAGTGGCGTGACGTGACGTCCGCGGAGTTCCGCGACGAGGTCCTGGCACTGGCGAAGGGGTTGCTGGCCCACGGCATCCGTTTCGGCGACCGGGTCGCGATCATGTCCCGTACGCGCT
Source organism: Streptomyces sp. 2A115 (assembly GCF_052245575.1). Taxonomy (NCBI): domain Bacteria; kingdom Bacillati; phylum Actinomycetota; class Actinomycetes; order Kitasatosporales; family Streptomycetaceae; genus Streptomyces; species Streptomyces sp. 2A115. The sequence goes on from NZ_JBQQCG010000008.1 coordinate 68,774, forward strand.
ACGAGTGGACGCTCTTCGACTACGCGCTGTGGTCCATCGGCGCCCAGGTCGTGCCCATCTACCCCACCTCGTCGGCCGAGCAGGTCTTCTGGACGCTGCACGACTCGCAGGTGTCGGCCGCGATGGTGGAACACGAGGACCACGCGATGACGATCGCCACGGTCATCGACCGGCTGCCGATGCTGCACAAACTCTGGCAGCTCGACGCGGGCGCCGTGCAGGAGCTGTACGAGGCGGGCGCGCACATCGACGACGAGGTGGTGCACCGGCACCGGCGCGCGGTCACACCCGAGTCGGTCGCCACGATCATCTACACCTCCGGCACCACCGGCCGCCCCAAGGGCTGTGTCCTGTCCCACGCGAACTTCATGTTCGAGTCGAACACGGTCACCGAGCGCTGGGAGCCGCTCTTCCGCTCCAAGCGCGGCGACGAGGCGGCCACCCTGCTGTTCCTGCCGCTCGCGCACGTCTTCGGACGGATGGTGCAGGTCGCGGCGATCCGCGGCAGGGTCAAGTTCGGTCACCAGCCGCAGCTCAACGCGGCGGCCCTGCTGCCCGACCTGGCCGCGTTCCAGCCGACGTTCTTTCTCGCCGTGCCGTACATCTTCGAGAAGGTCTTCAACGCGGCGCGCAGGAAGGCCGAACGGGAGGGCAGGGCGGGCCCCTTCGAGAAGGCCGTCGAGGTCGCCGTACGGTACGCGGACGCGGCGGAGGCGAAGGCCTGGGGCATCGGACCCGGGCCCTCGACAGCGCTGCGGATGCAGCACCAGCTCTTCGACAAGCTCGTCTACTCCAAGATCCGTACCGCGATGGGCGGACGCGTGAAGCACGCGATGTCCGGCGGCTCGGCGATGGACCGACGGCTCGGACTGTTCTTCGCGGGCGCGGGCGTGCAGATCTACGAGGGCTACGGGCTGACGGAGTCCACGGCCGCCGCGACCGCCAACCCGCCCGAGCGCACCCGGTACGGCACCGTGGGACAGCCGATCCCGGGCACGACCGTGCACATCGCGGACGACGGCGAGATCTGGCTGAGCGGCGACAACATCTTCCAGGGCTATCTCAACGACCCGAAGGCCACCGACGCCACGCTGCACGACGGCTGGCTCGCCACGGGCGACCTGGGCGCGCTCGACGAGGACGGCTACCTCACCATCACCGGGCGCAAGAAGGAAATCCTGGTGACCTCCGGCGGCAAGAGCGTTTCGCCGGGGGTCCTGGAGGAGCGGGTGCGGGACCATCCGCTGGTCGCGCAGTGCATCGTCGTCGGCAACGACCGCCCGTACATCGCGGCGCTCGTCACCCTCGACGGGGAGGCCGTCGAACACTGGCTGACAATGCGCGGCAAACCTCAGCTGACGCCGTCCGAGCTGGTGCGCGATCCCGACCTGGAGACGGAGGTGCGCCGGGCGGTGGTCGCCGCGAACACACTCGTCTCCCAGGCCGAGTCGATCCGTACGTTCCGGATACTGGCTCATCAGTTCACCGAGGAACAAGGGCTGTTGACGCCCTCGCTGAAGCTGAAGCGGAAGGCGATCGAGAACGCGTACTCGTCGGAGGTCGAGGCGCTGTACCGGGCGTAGCGCTCGGCGGTTCGGCCGAGATACCGCGGGTTGTTTGTCGACTGCGGGGTTGTTTGTCGGCTGCGGGGCTTGTTTGTCGGCTGTGGACCGGTTGTGGCTGGTCGCGCGGTTCCCCGCGCCCCTTCAGGGGCGCCCGGCCGCGCTCACACCAGTTGGTAGCCCCGCATGTTCGTAAGCAGCAAGTAGCAGTCCTGCAAGGACCCCGACGTGTCGCCGAGGGAGCGGTAGATGCCCCACTTGGGGCGTACTCGGTCGGCCAGGAACGTGTCGACGCCCGTTCTCGACTTGTCGATGATCGTCGTGGAGCCGTTCTTGAGGATCCAGCGGACCGAGCCGGCCGAGCCGTTGCCGACCTTGATCTGGAAGTCGACGTCGATCCACTTGTTGTGCAGCGGCTCGAGGTTCGTACGCCCGACGAGGATGTCGTCGCTGAAGAGCTTCAGTTCGATGGTCTGCACGCCGTTCACCCGGCGAAGCGACTGCACGACGATCGGCGAGGATCCGGAGCCGGGCTGCTTCATCTGCATGATGTGGGTGAAGGTGGTCGTGGCCTTCAGGGAGCTGGGGATGTACATCGAGTACGTGACCCGCCAGGTCTGGCCCTCGGTCCACTTGAGGTAGTCGCTGCCGGAGCCGTTGCGCAGGCCGGTGACCTCATGGCGCTGACGGTCCGTCGAGGTGTCGCGGTCGACGGTGTGCATGTTGAAGCGCCAGTTGTTGCCCGTGGCGTAGATGTGCGGGGAAGCCGCGGGGTGCGAGTCGGCGCGGTCGTCCTCGAGGGTCTCGAAGGCGCCGAGCCCGTCGGCGCTCGCCGACGGGGACCACTTCAGCTGCCAGGAGGCGGCGTGCGCCCCGGTGGCGGCGGGCAGACCGACGACCGTCGCGGCCGCGCCGCCAAGTGCCGCGCCCAGCAGGTTCCTTCTCGTGGTGCTCACAGACCTCTCACCCCATCCTGTCGTTCACGTACATGCACTGAGTTCAGTGACATGCGAGTGGCATGCGGCAGCGTCCATGGGATGACAGGACTCGGTCAATGGTCTGGACCGATAAGGTGGAACCGCTGGAGCGGTTTCCGGCCAATTTCCCGCTCCGTCGGCGAACGCACGGGACAGGAATGCGCAACGACCCGTGATCGTTGACGATGGGAGTACCACCCGCCGACTGAAGGATCGAGAGCTCGTGAGCAAGGTCCCCCCGATCATCCTGAACAACGGCGTCGAGATGCCCCAACTGGGCTTCGGAGTCTGGCAGGTGCCGGACGACGAGGCGGAGCGGGCTGTCGCCACCGCGCTGGAGGCCGGGTACCGCAGCATCGACACCGCCGCGATCTACGGCAACGAAGAGGGCACCGGCAAGGCCCTCGCCGCCTCCGGTATCGCCCGCAAGGATCTTTTCGTCACCACAAAGCTCTGGAACAGCGACCAGGGGTACGACTCGACGCTGCGCGCCTTCGACACGTCTCTGGAGAGGCTCGGCCTCGACTACGTCGACCTGTACCTCATCCACTGGCCGATGCCGGCCAAGGGCGGGGACATCGACACGTACAAGGCCTTCGAGAAGCTGTACGCGGACGGCCGCGCCAAGTCCATCGGCGTCTCCAACTTCCTTCCGGAGCACCTGGCGAAGCTGATCGACGCCACGTCCGTCATCCCGGCCGTCAACCAGATCGAGCTGCACCCGCACCTGCAGCAGCACGCGGCCCGCGAGTACCACGCGGAGCAGGGCATCGCCACGGAGGCCTGGTCGCCGCTCGGCCAGGGCAGGGGCCTGCTCGAAGTCCCCGCCATCGTGGCCATCGCCCAGAAGCACGGCCGTACGCCCGCGCAGATCGTCCTGCGCTGGCATCTCCAGCTCGGGAACGTGGTGATCCCCAAGTCCGTGACGCCGTCCCGGATCAAGGAGAACATCGAGGTCTTCGACTTCTCCCTCGACACCGAGGACATCGCCGCGATCAGCGCACTCAACGAGGACCGTCGCCTCGGCCCGGACCCGGCGATGTCCCACCAGGACTGACCAACGGTCGTACGGCACACGGTCGTACGGCAGACGAGACGGTCGTACGGCAGACGGTCGTACGGCACTCGGAGCCGCCGCCCGATTCGCTCGGGCGGCGGCTTTGTCATGCGCCCGAGGCACCCTGGTCATTGGCATCCTGACCATCGGGCAGCAGCGGGAAGAGCCGGGCGACGAGGGCGACGGGCCTGGCGGTGTCCGGGCGTGCGAGGGGCTGCTGCTCCCGGTGCCGATACCGGTCGAGGGTCTGCCGTACGGACTCCGCTACGGCACGCATCTCCTCCGGCGTCAGGTAGACGACGCCGCTGAAGGCCTCGTCCTGCCGCCACTCGCGCGGCGCCCGCTCCCGACGGTCCAGCCACCGCTGGTAGCTCTCGTCCTCCAGGCCGCGGGCCAGCTCCCCGAACTCCTCGGGCTCCTCGACCTGCCCGTCAGCGGCGCCGGTTGCCGGGTCCGCCCCCTTCCGCAGCCGCCACGGCTTGGCCCGCCCACCACTGCGCGGTACCTCCTCGATCCGCCCGTACCGCGCGAGTTGCCGCAGATGGAACGAGCAGAGCCCGGAGCTGTAGCCGAGCCGCCCGGCCGCCTGCGTGGCGGTGAGGGTGCCGACTTCGGCGAGCAGATCGAGCAGGCCCGCACGCACCTCGTGCTCGGGCAGAACGTCCTCTTCAGTCACTTTGCAAAGTCTGCTACTTTGCAAAGAGCTTGGCAAGCGCGTGTCTGCACAAGCCGGGTGTGAGCCCTGTGTGAGCAAGGGCGCGGGCGCGAGGACATGAGCGTGAGAGCGCGTAGGCCGCACGCGAGCTCCAGGAAGCAGGCAGGAGCAGGAAGAGGGAAGGGTGATGACCGCAGTGTCCGTTGATCCCGGGCGGCCGCCGGCCCGCGTCGACCGCCGAGTCCGTGTGCAGGGCGAGCCGGTCGACGGCCCGTATCCGCCGCTCGCTCCCGAGGCCCGGCGTGGTTCCGTGCGCCGGATCACGGAGGTCGGCGAGGAGGTTCTGCACCGACCCTGCCGCGAGGTGACCGAGTTCGGCACCCCGGAGCTGGCCGCTCTGGTCGACGACCTGTTCCTGACGATGTACGTCGCCGAGGGTTGCGGCCTCGCCGCGAACCAGGTCGGCGTCGGCCTACGGCTGTTCGTCTACGACTGCCCCGACGAACACGGCGTCCGCCACGTCGGCCACATCGTCAACCCGGTCCTCGACCAGTCCGCCCCGGCCACCCGGCGCCTGATCGACGACACCGAGGGCTGCCTCTCCGTCCCCGGCGCGGGCATGTCCGTCCCCCGCCCCGACCACACCGTGGCCCGCGGCTACGACCAGCACGGCAATCCCCTCGTCATCGAGGGCACCGACTACTTCGCCCGCTGCCTCCAGCACGAGACCGACCACCTGTACGGCCACCTCTACCTTGACCGGCTCTCGAAACGGGACCGCAAGGACGCCCTGCGGCAGATGGCGGACCGTCGTGAGGCGGTGTTCGCACGCCGCACCAAAACGGCGGCCGAGTTGGGCCGTTGACTCTCGGCAGGACGGCGACCGGCGCCACCAGAGGCGGGCCAGAGGTCGGCCTGGGGGGAGTGCCTGGGAGGTGCCTGAGACGTGGCTGGGAGGATGCCCAGGACACGCCCAGGACATCTCTGGGAAGTGTCCGGGACGTGTCCCGGACATGTCTCGCCACGAGTCGGCGCGCACTCTGCCCGCGGGGTGGCCCACCTCGGTGCGGACGACCGGATATCTGACGTGTAGCGCTCCTCACCTTGCCTGCTGACGCCCGTCCGGCTGGCAGTAGGATGTAATGGACTTGCGCACGTAGAGTTGACGAGTACCGACCGTCACCGGTCGACAACTCCGCTCTGGATCCGCGCGACCCTTAACCCTGGACGGTTGTGCATGACTGCTGCCCATTCCCCTCTCGATCCTGCCCAGCCGGAGCAGAACACGGACGGCTCGCCCGCCGCGCCGCAGCACCACGATCTGTTTCTCCAGCCGCGCTACACCATCGAGCTGCCGCCCCTGGACGAGGAGGAGGACACCTTCTCCCCGCCTTCGCCCCCGCCCGCACAACGGCGGCGCGGAGCGCCCCGAGGCCGCTGACTCCCGCTCGCCGTACGTACGGCGCCGTGATCACCGGCCGGTTCGCCGGGCTGGGCCGTGTCCGCCTCGATCGGGCGATCTACGCCCCCTCGCGTTCCCCCGGCTCTCCCGGCTCCGGGGTCTCGCCTCGCCACCCCACCGTCACGTACGCGCTCACCAGGATCAGTACGCAGCCCACCCACTGCGACGGCGTCGGCCGCTCGTCGAGCGCCACCGCCCCCAGGGCGAGCGCGCCCACCGGAGTGAGGAGGAGCAGCACCGCTCCGACGTGGCTGGGCAGCCGCGGTGAATACATGGCCACCAGCAGCCACCCGATCGCCCCGCTGCTCAGAGCCGCCGCCGCGAGCCAGGCCAGGGCGCGCCAAGGCGGTGCGAGATCGAGGGCACCCCAGAGCGCACCGATGAGTGCCGAGAAGGCGGTGGAGGAAACGATCACCACCGTGTAGGCCGTACGGACGTGCCCCTGGGAGCCGCCGCGGCGCAGCAGGAACAGGAAGCCCGAGTAGCACAGAGCCGCGAGGATCGCGTGGACGGTGCCCGCGGTGGAGTCCCTGCCGTTCACGCCGCTCTCCAGCAGCCCGCCCGTGAGGACGACGCCCACCATCATCACGGGCAGCCAGACCAGAAAGCGGCGGCCCACGCGCTCCCGGTCCACGGCCCAGGCGAGCAGGGGCACGAGCGCCACCTGGACATTGACCAGCACCGTGGACAGACCCGCGCCGACCTCGGCGATCGCCTTCGTCCACAGGACCATGTCGCCGGCGAAGAGTGCCCCGGCGACCAGGCTGTAGCCCACCTGGCGGCTCGGCGGTGGCCCCTCGCGGCGGTATTCGGGGATCGTCAGAACCAGCAGGACGGGGAGCGCCAGCAGGCAGCGGTACACGGACGCTGTGCCCGCTTCCGTGCCCGACAGGTCCAGAAAGACCGGCGACAGGGAGAGCGCCACCGCCCCGGCCGCCTGTCCCCAACGGGGGCCGTGCGGAAGCAGGTTGACGGCGCGCCTCGGCGCCTCGGTGGGTGCGGTCGGCGTGGACCGGCGGAGCACGACGCTCTCCCCTCACCACGGGTCGAAACCAAGATCCGCCCGGGTACCCGTGCATCGGCCACCTAATCGTGCGGCTCGACGCGGCCACGCAAGCGGTTCACCTCGTGCGGCAACCTGACAAGGAAAATCTCCTTACGGAAGGGGTCTCCCCACAGTGCGCACTCGGACACTGACCCTCGCCGCGGCCGCCGGTACCGCGCTTCTCGCCGCTGCGTCGCTCCCGGCGGACGCCGCTCCCGCCCAGGCCCGGGAGGGCACGGTCAGCGCCGCCGCCCTCCTCGCCAAGGTGACGTCCTGCTCCCGGATCTCCAACGGCAGGTACCGCACCGACGAAGGAGCGTCACCCTCCGTCCCCGTCTGCGGCAAGAACGGCGCGGTCTTCTGGAAGGCGGACATGGACATCGACTGCGACGGCCAGGTCACCGCCCGATGCAACGGCGACACGGACCCGTGGTTCCAGGGCGACACGGCCTTCCACCAGTCCGACGGCAGGCCCCTGAACTCGGAGAGACTCCCGTACGTCGTCGTGCCCCGCCCCAGCGGCACATGGAACTACGCCAACGCCGGGATCAAGGGCGGCGGGGTGGTCGCGGTCGTCCACGGCGACAAGGTCCAGTACGCGGTCGTCGGCGACACCGGCCCCGCGAGGATCATCGGCGAGGCCTCGTACGCCACCGCCAAGGCCCTGGGCATCGATCCCGACCCGGCGACCGGCGGCACAGGCTCGGGAGTGACGTACATCTTCTTCACCCGCTCACAGGTCTCCCCCATCGAGAGCCACAGCGCGGCGGTGGCCCTGGGCGACAGGCTGGCGAAGCGGTTCCTCCAGAACAACTGAACAGGCGGCGCGTTCCGGCGACGAGCACGACGACCCGGTGTCTGCCACGGGTGTCGCAGAGCGAAATCCGCCCGTAGCAGACTGGCCCCGCGTGGACCGCTACCCCTTCACCCCGACATACACCGTCATCGCCACCAGCAGGAAAACATCCGCCCGGTGATACACGCTCGCCTTGTCGTCCGGGTCGAGGAGCCGGTCGAGCGTGGCGAGATCATCCGCGTCGAGGCCGTCGGCGAGTCCCTCCCGGCGATGGCCGAGGCTGGTGGCGACGAAAGCCCGGCCCTCGTCCGAGAGAGGCGCGGGCAGGTCGAGCAGGAACGAGCGTGTGGCGGCGTGCCGCAGCCCGGCGGCGCCGAGCAGCGCGGGCCAGTCCTCGGTCTCTTCCACCGCGCCGGGCAACTCGGCCCGCATCCGCGCGAACCACTCCTCCTGTACCGCGTCCAGCCGGGACTGCAGCCCGGGCCGGCCGATGCCGATGTCACGCGGGAGGTAGCGCGAGGGCAGCCCGCCCTCCAGCAGGGCGAGGGTGCCGCCGGGCGCGAGCCGGTCCGCGAAGCCGGTGAGCGCGGCCCGCTGGTCGCCGACGTGGTGCAGGGACCTGCTGGCCCAGAGGAGATCGGCGGGATACTCCAAGTCGCCCAGCCCATCGGCCAGTTCGGCCTCCAGCGTGCTGAAGCGGTCGGCGATCCCGTGGCGGGCGGCGCGTTCGCGGGCCCGTTCCAGGAGAGGCTCCGCCCCGTCCACCGCGACGACGCGCGCCCCCGGGAACGTATCGGCGAGGAGGCAGGAGATGACTCCGGGCCCGCTGCCCGCGTCCACGATCAGCTCCGGCTCCGGCTGCCGCTCCCGCAGCCAGGCGGCGGCCTGTGCGTAGAGCGGGGTGAACAGTTCGGCCTCCTGCTCCAGCATGGGAAGCATCTCGGCGAAGTCCATGTGGGTGTGGCCGTGACCGTTGTCGTGGGCGTCTTCGTGGTGGTGTGCCATGGTTCCGAGCCTCTCGTTCGGGATGCGGCCAGCGTGCTCCACCACTCCCGGAAATGGCCACCACTGTTGCGGAAACAGCAACACGGATCAGCAAAAAGCAGCAACGCCCGCCCGGTTCATGACGCGGTTCCCCGCGCCCCTCAAGGGGCGCGGGGAACCGCGCGCTCAGCCACAGACGGCCCGCAGATGCCGAACCGCCCTACCGGCGGAGCGTCAGAGCGCCGGGTACGCGTTCTTCATGAGCTCCTGGAACTGCGCCGAGAACCAGTGCCCGGACAGCGGCGAGTTCGGCAGCGCGCCCGACATGTTGTTGTTGTTCCGGGGGTTGCCGGTGTACGTCGGGTCGCACATCCGGTCGAAGCCCTTGCCCTCGTCGTTCGGGATCGCCGAGCTGGACCCGTCGGACTCGCCCGGAGGCTTCATCCACACGTAGGCGTCGATACCGGTGGCAGGAGCGGCCTGCGGACGCTCGCCGAGGCCGGCGCCCGACTGGTTGCACCAGTTGCCCGCGTTGAAGCGGCGGTCATAGCGGCCACCGTCGACATAGGTGTCCACGCTGGTCTGCGGACCGGGACCGGCGGGCCGGGCCGTACCGCCCCAGCCGTTCCTGGACGTGTCGATCAGCATGCCGATACCGGAGTTGAAGCCGACCGAGACCAGCTTGTCGCGGAAGCCCTGCGCGAAGGACTGCTCGTCGACGTAGCGGTTCCAGTCGATCCACTTGGACTCACGGACCGACTTGCCCGCCACGTTGTCGTTGATCGTGAAGTTGTTCTCCTTCAGGGCGCTGTAGTTCGCCGTGTTGGTGATGAAGCCGTGCACATCGGCCACGGTCGCGCCCTCGGCGGTGGCGGCCTGCTTGAACATGTCGGCGGACGGGCCGAAGTTGTCGTCCCAGCCGATCCAGCCGTGGTGGCCGGCGTCCACGTAGTTGTAGACGTTGGGCGCGTCGCCGAGCTTGTTCAGCGCGTAGCCGACGCCCTTGATGTAGTTGCCGTTCGCCTTCATCGTGTCGCAGTTCGGGGTGGCGGTGACCCGCGGCGAGACGTTCGTGACCAGGTTCGGCAGCGAGTCGATCTCGACGGTCGTGACGATGCGCAGATCCGCGTACTTGCTGTCCGCGAGGATCGCCGCGATCGGGTCGATGTACTGGGTCTTGTACTTGTCGATCTCCGTCGGGCCGAGCTCGCCGTTGGAGGCGAGGGCCGCGCAGTCACGGCCGGGCAGGTTGTAGATGACGAGCTGGACGACCAATTCGTCCGAGCCCTTCTGCGTCAGCGCCTCGTCGAGGTGGTCGCGCAGGCCCATGCCGCCGTTCACGCCGTTGATCGCGGCGATCCGGTCGAGCCACACGCCTGTCGGCTGGTTGGCGATCCGGCTGCCTCCGGTCTCGGCGGCGGCCTTCGCGGACCACTCCGGGTTCACGTACACCTTGGCGCCCGAGTACGGGTTGTCGACCTTGGGACCAGTCGGGTCCGGCGGGTCCGTGGGGCCGCCGCCTCCGTCGTCGACGTTGCAGGTCACGCCGTCGAGCGTGAAGGTCGTCGGCATGGCGTTCGTGCCGCTGTAGGAGGCGTTGAAGCCGAAGCTGATGGAACCACCGGTCGCCAACGTGCCGTTGTAGCTCTCGTTGGCGGCGGTGACCGCCGTCCCGCTCTGGCTGAGGTTGGCGTTCCAGCCGTTGGTGATCTTCTGGTTTCCGGCGTACGACCACTTCAGGGCCCAACTCGACTTGGCAGCGCCGTTGTTGGTGACCGTGACCGCGGTGGTGAAGCCGGAGTCCCACTGGTTCTGCACCTTGTAGTCGACGGTGCAGGGGACGGCGGCCGCGCCGACGTCCGCGGGTATCGCCGCGGCGGCGGCGCCCGCGGTGCCGGCGACCATCGCCAGTGCCGCTAACAGTGCTGTTCTTGTACGGCTCATGTGTGCGGGTTCCTATCCGTTGAGGGATCCGTTGAGGGATCCGTCCAGGGAGCGCAGGTGATCGCGCAGCCCGATGCCGAACGACGTGGGAGTGCCGTCGTAGTTGGAGATGAGGGCCGGACCTGAGGAGCAGTCCCAGGTGTTCCAGGTCCAGCCGAGGTAGGAGAGGTTCCGGTCGTCGAACCACTTCATGACGCGGTCGATGAAGGAGTGCGCGCAGGTGTTCTCGCCGATCTCACCCGCCACGAGCGGGACTTGGGCGGCGACGGGCGCGAGCGTGGAGTCCCAGCAGCTTTCGTTGGAGCAGGTGTTGAAGTTGTAGACGTGCCAGGCGGCGGCGAGATTGCCGGTCGGGTCAGTGGGCTTGTACGTCAGCCACTGGCTCAGGTCGTTCGAGTACGCGAGTCCGCCGGCCAGGATCACGTTCTTGGCGCCGGTGCCGCGTATCGCGTCGATCAGGTCCTGCATTCCGGCCACCTCGTAGCCGATGCCGGGGCAGGTCCCGCCGTCGCGCCAGCAGGTCCACGCCTGGGTGGCGGTGGAGGTCGCGCGGTCCGGGTAGGGCTCGTTGAACAGGTCGAACACGACGGTCGCGTCGTCCTTGAAGGTGCTCGCGACGGAGGTCCAGAAGGACGGCGTGTACTGGGCGCCCGGCATCGGCTTCTGACAGCTGGCGTGCACGTCGGAGCAGCCCGCCGAATTGCCCGTGTACTGGCCGTGGGACCAGTGCAGTTCGAGCATCGGCGTCATGCCGTGGGCCTTGACCTTCGTCACCAGGTCCTTGACGGCGGCGATGTAGTTGGCTCCGCCGTACTCGGGCTTGATGTTGGAAAGTCCCAGCCAGCACTCCTCGTTGAGCGGAATGCGGACCGTGTTGGCGTTCCAGTCGGCGATCGCCTTGACGGAGGCGTCGTCGACGGGGCCGTCGAAGATGCCGTGGCCCTGGACGCACATGAACTCGCCGCCGGAGCGGTTGACACCGAGCAGGCGTCGGGTGGCGCCGTTCTCGTCGACCAGTTTGTTGCCGGAGACCTTCAGGGCGGGCGGTCCGTCCGTGGGCTCCGGCGGGTCGGTCGGGTCAGGCGGGTCGGTCGGGTCCGTCGGGTCCGGTGACGGCTCCGCGTCCACGTTGCATGTCGTCCCGTTGAGCTTGAAGGACGTGGGCGCGGCGCTGCTCCCCGCCGAGGAGGCGAGGAACCCGGCGCTGACGCTCGCGCCGGTGCCCAGCGAACCGTTGTAGCTCTCGTTGGCCGCTGTGACGGTGGTGCCGGACTGGGACCACTTGGCGTTCCAGCCCTGGGTGACTTTCTGACTTCCGGCGAAGTCGAATGTGAGGCTCCAACTGCTCACCGCTGCCGTGTTGTTGGTGACCTTCACGGCACCCTGGAAGCCGGCGTCCCACTGACTGGTGACCGAGTACTCCACCGTGCAGGCGGGTGCGGCTCCTGAAGCCGTGACAACCGGCGCGATCGCGGTGCCCACAAGGGCGACCGCGGCGGCGCCGACAACTAAAAGAGGTAAACGCGGGGGGTGTCGCATGAGCGAGTCCTTGCAGCTCGGTCGCGTCGTTACGGACGCGTCGACTGATGGAATCGCTCCCACTGGTGCGGATGAAGCTAGCGCCAAGTGTCGGCAAAGGACAGAGGAGTTGCACTCTTGATCTATCGAATCATTTCGACTCTTCAAACACCTTGACCCCTTGCACCCCCCTCCTCAATATGGGAGCGCTCCCACTGGTTCAAAGCTTGTTGCTCCTCCCCCATCTCCGAGCCGCAAGGAGAGGAACCAGAACATGGCACCAAGACGCAGACGCCGCCTGGCGCGGCGAATGTGGACCGCCGTGGTGGCGGCCCTCGCTCTCCCGATCACGATGCTCGCCACTGGCACAACTCCCGCTCAGGCGGCGGCAGTTCAGTGCAGCGTCGACTACAAGACCAATGACTGGGGCTCCGGTTTCACCGCCGAGCTGACGCTCACCAACCGCGGCACGGAGGCCATCAGCGACTGGACGCTGACGTACGACTACGGGGGCGACCAGAAGCTCACCAACGGCTGGAGCGGCACCTGGGCGCAGTCCGGCAAGACGGTCACCGTGAAGAACGCCTCCTACAACGGCACGATCGCCGTCGGGACGGCCGTCACGACCGGCGCGCAGTTCACGTACAGCGGCACCAACGCCGCGCCCACGTCCTTCGCGATCAACGGCACGGCCTGCACCGGCGCCCACCAGCCGCCGATCACCGTGCTGACCAGCCCCGCGGCGGGTGCCGTCTACTCGCAGGGCGACGCGGTCCCCCTCGCCGCGACCGCCGCGGCCGCCGACAACGCCACGGTCAGCAAGGTCGAGTTCTACGACGACACGACCCTCCTGGGCACCGACACCACCTCGCCCTACTCGCTCTCGGTCAATGGCTTGACCGTGGGCAGTCATTCGCTGCTCGCGAAGGCGTACGACAGCCTGGGCGCGTCGGCGGAGTCCACGCCGGTCGGCATCACGGTCGCCTCGGGTCCCGCCGTGGTCGCCACGCCGACCCAACTCGGCGTCCAACAGGGCAAGACGGGCACGTACGAGGTGAAGCTCTCGACGCAGCCGTCGGCGAACGTGACCGTGACGACGGCTCGGGCGAGCGGCAACACGGGCCTGTCCGTCACCGGTGGCGCATCGCTCACCTTCACCCCGTCGAACTGGAACACGGCGCAGAAGGTGACCATCACCGCCGACGCCTCCGGCACGGGTTCGGCGGCTTTCGAAACAACGGCCACCGGCCACGCCAAGGCCACCGTCACCGTCACCCAGCTCGCCGCGACGAAGGCGTACGACGCCCGCTTCCTGGACCTCTACGGGAAGATCACCAATCCGGCGAACGGCTACTTCTCCCCCGAGGGCATCCCGTACCACTCGGTGGAGACGCTGATCGTCGAGGCGCCCGACCACGGCCATGAGACGACATCGGAGGCGTACAGCTATCTGCTGTGGCTCCAGGCCATGTACGGCAAGGTGACGGGCGACTGGTCCAGGTTCAACGGCGCCTGGGAGATCATGGAGAAGTTCATGATCCCCACAAAGGCCGACCAGCCGACGAACTCCTTCTACAACGCCTCGAAGCCGGCGACGTACGCACCGGAGCACGACACTCCGAACGAGTACCCGGCGCAGCTGGACACCGGTGTCGCGGTCGGCCCCGACCCGATCGCGGCGGAGCTGAAGAGCGCGTACGGCACGGACGACGTGTACGGCATGCACTGGCTGCAGGACGTCGACAACGTCTACGGGTACGGCAACTCGCCGGGCAAGTGCCAGGCGGGCCCGTCCGACACCGGACCGTCGTACATCAACACCTTCCAGCGCGGGCCGCAGGAGTCCGTGTGGGAGACGGTGCCGCAGCCGACCTGCGACAACTTCACCTACGGCGGCACGAACGGCTACCTGGATCTGTTCACCAAGGACGCCTCGTACGCCAAGCAGTGGAAGTTCACCAACGCCCCCGACGCCGACGCGCGTGCCGTGCAGGCCGCGTACTGGGCGGACATCTGGGCCGACGAGCAGGGCAAGGGCTCCGAGATCTCGGCGACCGTCGGCAAGGCGGCGAAGATGGGTGACTATCTGCGCTACTCCATGTACGACAAGTACTTCAAGAAAATCGGCAACTGCGTCGGCCCGTCGACCTGTCCGGCAGGCACCGGCAAGGACGCCTCGCACTACCTTATGTCCTGGTACTACGCCTGGGGCGGCGCCACCGACACCTCGGCGGGCTGGTCCTGGCGCATCGGTTCCAGCCACACCCACGGCGGCTACCAGAACCCTCTGGCGGCGTACGCGCTCAGCTCCTACGCCGACCTGAAGCCCAAGTCGGCGACAGGGCAGGCGGACTGGGCCAAGTCCCTCGACCGGCAGCTGGAGTTCTACCGCTGGCTGCAGTCGAGCGAGGGTGCCATCGCGGGCGGTGCGACCAACAGCTGGGGCGGCCGTCACGCGACCCCGCCGGCCGGGACGCCGACCTTCTACGGCATGTTCTACGACGAGAAGCCCGTCTACCACGACCCGCCGTCCAACCAGTGGTTCGGCTTCCAGGCGTGGTCCATGGAGCGGGTCGCCGAGTACTACCAGCAGACGGGTGACGCGGACGCCAAGGTCGTCCTCGACAAGTGGGTCGACTGGGCGCTGTCCAAGACCACGATCAATCCGGACGGCAGCTTCCGTATCCCGAACACGCTCCAGTGGTCGGGCAAGCCCGACACGTGGAACGCGGCAACTCCCGGTGCGAACACAGGACTTCACGTCACCGTCGCCGACTACACCGACGACGTGGGCGTGGCGGCCGCGTACGCCAAGACCCTGACGTACTACGCCGACCGGTCCGGTGACACGGAGGCGAAGACGACGGCCAAGGCGCTGCTCGACGGCATGTGGGAGAACAACCAGGACCCGCTGGGCATCGCCGTCCAGGAGACCCGCGCCGACTACAACCGCTTCGACGACGGCCTGTACGTCCCGAGCGGCTGGACCGGCGAGATGCCGAACGGCGACCCGATCAACTCCTCGTCCACCTTCGACTCGATCCGCTCCTTCTACAAGGACGACCCGGCCTGGTCGAAGATCGAGTCCTACCTGGCGGGCGGAGCCGCGCCCACCTTCACGTACCACCGGTTCTGGGCCCAGGCGGACATAGCCCTCGCCATGGGCTCGTACGCGGAGCTCCTCGAATAGCCCCTGCTGCTCCGCGTACAAGGTCCTGCCCATCAGGACCCGGTCCGGGCGGGCCCCTTCACCTCCCGGGGGCCCGCCCGGCCTTCGCGCCTTTCCCCCCCCCCGCTTCAGGAAAGGACCCCACCGTGCGAAGAACCGTACGAACCGCACGTGCCGCAGGTACCGCAAAAACCGCCCGAAGGACCCGCGTTCTCACGGCCGTGCTCAGCCTCGCGGCCGGCCTGCTCGCCGGCACCCCGACCGCGCTGGCCGCCGAGACCCCCGAGAAGGCCGCCAAGGCGGTGAACATCGCCGCCGACACCTACACCTGGAAGAACGCCCGCATCGACGGCGGCGGCTTCGTCCCCGGCATCGTCTTCAACCGCTCCGAGAAGAACCTCGCCTACGCCCGCACCGACATCGGCGGCGCCTACCGCTGGCAGCAGTCGTCGAAGACCTGGACCCCGCTGCTCGACTCGGTCGGCTGGGACCGCTGGGGCCACACCGGAGTCGTGAGCCTCGCCTCCGACGCCGTGGCACCGGACAAGGTGTACGCGGCCGTCGGCACGTACACGAACAGCTGGGACCCCGGCAACGGAGCCGTACTCAGGTCCGCCGACCGGGGCGCGACCTGGCAGAAGGCGGACCTGCCGTTCAAGCTGGGCGGCAACATGCCCGGGCGCGGCATGGGCGAGCGCCTCGCGATCGACCCCCACAAGAACAGCGTGCTGTATCTGGGCGCGCCGAGCGGCAAGGGCCTGTGGCGCTCCACGGACTCGGGTGCCTCCTGGTCGCAGGTGACGAACTTCCCGAACGTCGGCAACTACGCGCAGGATCCGACCGACACCAGCGGCTACGCCTCCGACAACCAGGGCATCGCCTGGGTCACCTTCGACGAGTCGACCGGCACCGGCACCGGCACGAACGCCACCCAGACCATCTACGTCGGGGTCGCCGACAAGGACAACGCCGTCTACCGCTCGACCGACGCGGGCGCGACCTGGTCCCGGATCGCCGGTCAGCCCACCGGATACCTGGCCCACAAGGGCGTGCTGGACGCCGAGAACGGCTACCTCTACCTCGCGTACAGCGACAAGGGCGGCCCCTACGACGGCGGCAAGGGCCGGCTGTGGCGGTACGCGACGGCGACCGGCACCTGGACGGACATCAGCCCGGTCGCGGAGGCCGACACGTACTACGGCTTCAGCGGGCTGACTGTCGACCGGCAGAATCCGGGGACCGTGATGGCGACCGCGTACAGCTCCTGGTGGCCGGACACGCAGGTCTTCCGCTCCACGGACAGCGGCGGCACCTGGACGAAGGCCTGGGACTACACGTCCTATCCCACCCGTTCGAACCGCTACACGATGGACGTCTCGTCCTCGCCGTGGCTGAGCTGGGGCGCCAACCCATCGCCGCCCGAGGAGTCTCCCAAACTCGGCTGGATGACCGAGGCGTTGGAGATCGACCCGTTCGACTCGGCCCGGATGATGTACGGGACGGGCGCGACGATCTACGGCACCGAAAACCTCGATCAGTGGGACAGCGGCGGCCAGTTCACCATCAAGCCGATGGTCCAGGGCTTGGAGGAGACGGCGGTCAACGACCTCGCCGCTCCCCCGTCCGGCGGTGCCCAGCTCTTCAGCGCCCTCGGTGACATCGGCGGCTTCCGGCACACGGACCTCACCAAGGTCCCCTCGATGATGTTCACTTCGCCGAACTTCACCACGACGACGAGCCTCGACTTCGCCGAGTCCAACCCTGGGACAGTGGTGCGGGTGGGAAATCTGGACTCGGGTCCGCACATCGCCTTCTCCACGGACAACGGCGCCAATTGGTTCGCCGGCACCGACCCTTCGGGCGTGAGCGGCGGCGGCACGGTCGCCGCGGCGTCCGACGGCAGCCGCTTCGTGTGGAGTCCGGAGGGCGCGGGTGTGCAGTACGCGACCGGGTTCGGCACGTCGTGGTCGGCGTCGAGCGGTATCCCGGCCGGGGCGATCGTGGAGTCCGACCGGGTCGACCCGAAGACTTTCTACGGCTTCAAGTCCGGGAAGTTCTATGTCAGTTCGGACGGCGGCGCGACCTTCACGGCCTCGGCCGCGACCGGCCTGCCGAGCGGCGACAGCGTGCGGTTCAAGGCGTTGCCCGGGACGAAGGGTGACGTCTGGCTGGCCGGCGGGGCGAGCGACGGCGCGTACGGGCTGTGGCACTCGACGGACGGCGGCGCGACCTTCACCAAGCTGTCCGGTGTCGAGCAGGCCGACACGATCGGCTTCGGCAAGGCGGCGACCGGGGCCTCGTACCAGACGCTCTACACGAGCGCGAAGATCGGCGGCGTACGCGGCATCTTCCGCTCGACCGACAAGGGCGCGACCTGGACCCGGATCAACGACGACGCGCACCAGTGGGGTTGGACGGGTGCGGCCATCACCGGGGATCCGCGGGTGTACGGGCGTGTGTACGTGTCGACGAACGGGCGCGGAGTCGTCTACGGGGACTCGGCCGGTGCTTCGGACGGAGGCGGCAACGAGCCCGCGGGTGCCTGCGCGGTGACGTACAAGGTCACGAGTCAGTGGGCAGACGGTTTCCAGGGTGAAGTACAGGTGGCCAACACGGGGACCAGTGCGTGGGACGGTTGGTCGCTGAGCTGGTCCTTCACCGACGGGCAGAAGATCACGCAACTGTGGAATGCCGACCACACACAATCCGGCTCCACGGTCACGGCAAAGAACCTGAACTGGAACGGCAAGGTGGCGTCCGGTTCATCGGTGAGTTTTGGGTTCACCGGGAGTTGGACGGCATCGAACAGCAAGCCCGCCGCCTTCAAGTTCAATGACCAGACCTGTACCGCGAGTTGAAGAACGGGGCGCGTGCCGAATCGGCACGCGCCCCGTTTTGCCTACGGCGTGTAGACCGTCGGTCGAGGCGCCGTCGCCATGCCGTTGCCGATGTGGAAACTCGGGTGCGGCGGCTGGTTGTAGGCCGTGTTCTGCCAGGCCAGGGCCGTGCGGTACATCGTGTCGTGGAGCAGGGTCGTGATCTTCGTGCTGGTCTCGTTCGGCGTGGAGTAGATCCGCAGGGCCGTGTTGTTCGACGTCGCCCAGACCACCTCCTCGCGCCAGTCGCCGAAGATGTCGCCGGACAGGGCCGGCGTCGCCTTGGTGCCGTTGTTGGAGTGGACGGAGGAGCCGGTCAGCAGGCGGGTGTCGCCGGACGTGCCGTACTTGTCGATGCGCGTGCCGTCGAGCAGTTCGCGGGTGGTGTCGCCGTCCCACCAGCTCACGAAGTTGATGCTGGACGGTTCCCGGCCGAGCGAGCCGCCGGTGGCCGAGCGCAGGGTGGTGTCGGAGGCGGACCAGGCCTCGGAGCCCGCGCTGCCGGCGTAGATGTCGGCGGCGACGCCGCGGCCGTTGTCGGCACCGGTGGCCGTCTGCCACAGAACTGATCCGGTGCGGGCGTCGGCCATCCAGGAGCCCGGTTTGGAGGAGTCCTCGGAGACCTTGAAGTACTCCAGGCCCGCACGGGCCGGGTTGTGGTCGCCGACATGGCCCGCGTCACCGTGGTTGAGCTTCGTCGTCCACAGCCCGTTGCCGTTGTCGTCCACGGTCATGCCGCCGTAGACGATCTCATCCTTGCCGTCGGCGTCCACGTCCGCGATGGACAAGCTGTGGTTGCCCTGGCCGTCATAGCCCTTGCCGCTGTTCGTGGAGGAGTTGGTGTCGAAGGTCCAGCGCCGCGTGAAGGCGCCGTTCCGCCAGTCCCAGGCCGCCAGCACCGTACGCGTGTAGTAGCCGCGGGCCATGATCAACGATGGCCGGGCGCCGTCCAGGTAGGCCGTACCGGCGAGGAACCGGTCGACGCGGTTGCCGTACGAGTCGCCCCACGACGAGACCGTGCCGCGCGCGGGGACGTAGTCGACCGTCCCCATCGCCTTGCCCGTCTGACCGTTGAACATGGTCAGGAACTCGGGCCCGGCCAGGACGTACCCGCTGGAGTTGCGGTGGTCGGCGGACGAGCTGCCGATCACCGCACCCGTGCCGTCCTTCGTACCGTCGGCCGTCTTCATGGCGACCTCGGCCTTGCCGTCGCCGTCGTAGTCGTACGCCTGGAACTGCGTGTAGTGCGCGCCCGAGCGGATGTTGCGGCCCAGGTCGATGCGCCACAGGCGGGTGCCGTCGAGCTTGACGCCGTCGATGAACGTGTTGCCGGTGTAGCCGGACTGGGAGTTGTCCTTGGCGTTGGTCGGCTGCCACTTGAGCACGAAGTCGAGGGCGCCGTCGCCGTCGAGGTCGGCGACGGAAGCGTCGTTGGCCTCGTAGGTGTAGGCGACGCCGTCCGGGGTCGTGCCGCCGGCGGGCGGGGTGATGGGGACGTCCTTGTATCCGGTACGGAACTGGATCGCGTGGACGGAGTCGCCCTGCTCGACACCGCCCACGACCGCGCGGACCGTGTAGTCGGCCGAGTTGGGCGCACCGGAGTGGAAGTAGTTCGTGGAGCCGGTGATCGGGGTCGGGTTGACCTTCGTGCCGGCCCGGTAGACGTTGAACGACACGTCGCTCGGATCGGTGCCGAGCCAGCGCCAGCTGACGAGGTTTCCGCTACCGGTGTGGACGCTGACGACGCCCCGGTCGAGCTTTTCGACCTGGCGGGCGGTCGCGGCCTGCGCGGAGCCGGCGGTGAGAGCGGTGAGCCCGGCGGCGGCCAGCGCGCCGGTGACAACGGTGGCCAGGACCAGCCCGGTCTTCTTGCGTCTGCGGTGCGGATGCGGGTGCGGGTGCTGCACGGTGACGTACCTCCTGAGAGGGGGCAGACGGGTTCTGCTCCCTCAGTCGCCGCTGGGGGTACGGGAGTTGCCGCCCTCCACCGCCTTTCAGTAAGCGCTCTCTACGCGTACGACCGCGCGTGCGTCCACGCATACGTGCGCGCCGACGCCGTCACCGTCCGCGAGATCCGTTCCCGCAGGTCAGCCGGTTCCAGCACCTCCCCACCACTTCCCAGGCCTTTTCCTGGGCCGTTCCCTAAGCCCTTGTGAACGCCCGCAGTTTGAACTCCGGTTCCCCGCGCGGAACTTGCTGGTCCGGCAGCTGCTCCAGGCGGGACGCGAGCTTTTCGGTGAGCGGCTCGCCGGGCGGCAGCAGCGTGTACCAGCCGCGCCGTACGTCGGCGGCGGCCTGCGCCGGGGCCCGGGCCCGGCCACGGAAGCTCGACCGCCCCGCCGGGACCAGGGCGTACCGGGCGGCGTACTCGGCCACGAGGTCCGAGCGGTCGCGGGCGGCGCGGCGCGGGCGCGGTGCCATCACGGCGTCGATGTCGCTGCGGACGTCGTGCGCGGCGGCCTTGTCGACGGTCGTGACGAAGACGCCGCCCGGGCGCAGTATGCGGGCCGCCTCCTGGACGGCACGGTGCGCGTCGTCCAGGAGGTGCAGCAGCCAGATCGCCGAGACCGCGTCGAACGAGGCGTCGGCAAAGGGAAGTTGGCGGACATCGGCCAGAATGACGCGGCCCGGGACGCGTTCGGCGGCCCGCCGCAGCATGCCGTTCGCAGCGTCGGCGCCTGTCACGTCGAGGCCGGCCGCCGCGAACCGCCGGGTCACGATGCCGGTGCCGCAGGCGGCGTCGAGGAGGCTCCGCGCGTTCTCGGGGATCAGTCCGAGCACCGCGTTCGCGGCCGCCGCGGCACGGGGCTCGCCGCCCCGGGAGGCGTCGTACCGCTCGGCCTCCTTGTTGTAGTCGAACACCGGCGCGCTCAGCTCGCGCCGTGCGCGGGGGCGAGTTCCTCGACCCGGCGCGCAAGGTCGAGGTCCAGCTCGGTGACGGCGCCCACCGTGTGCGTGTTCACGCTGAGGGAGACGCTGTGGTAGCCGAGCGTGAGGTCGGAGTGGTGGTCCAGCTCGTCCTGCACCTGGGCGATGTGCACGACGAGACCGGCCGCCGCGAAGTGCGAGCCGAGCCGATACGAGCGGGTGATCCGGTCTCCGTCGAGCGACCAGCCGGGCAGCTCCGCGAGCCGTTCCTCGATGTCCTTCTGCGACAGCGGTTCCACGGGCATGATCTCGCTCCTTCCGTGACATCCGGATCTCTTCAGCGTGCCACAGTCCGGCCGTTTCGTCCCTGGTCAGGCGGGTTCCCGGCGGTCCGTGGCGTATGCATTCGGCCGTGCGGCCCGCGCATCGACCGGCGAGCCGCGCATCGGCTACGGTCGTGACATGACCACCGCCGCGTCCGCCAACGGGTCCACCGCCGCGTCCGGTGGCTCCACCGCCGCGTCCGTCGACGGGTCCACCGCCGCGTCCGGTGGCTCCACCGCCGCGTCCGTCGACGGGTCCCCGACCGCGTCCGCCGTCGACAAGGGGGTCGGCCCGCTGCTGCGTGGCTGGCGGGAGCAGCGCCGGGTCAGTCAGCTGGAGCTGGCGCTGCGGGCCGGATCGTCGGCACGGCACATCAGCTTCATCGAGACGGGCCGCTCCCGGCCGAGCGAGGAGATGGTGCTGCGGCTGGCCGAGCACCTGGACGTACCGGTCCGGGAGCGCAACTCCCTTCTGCTGGCGGCCGGTTACGCACCCCACTACCCGGAGACCCCACTGGACGATCCGGCGCTCGAGGCGCTGCGCGAGGGCCTGGAGCGGCTGATCCAGGGCTACGAGCCCTACCCGGCGTTCGTCGTGGACGCCACGTACAACGTCGTCGCCGCCAACCGGGGCATCGTGATGCTGCTCGACGGCCTCCCCGAGCACCTGCTCGCACCCCCGCTGAACGCGATGCGGCTGACGCTGCACCCGGAGGGCCTGGCGCCCAGGATCCTCAATCTGCGCGAGTGGCGCGGCCATCTGCTGGCCCAGATGGAACGGGAGATCGCCCTGCGCCGCTCGGAGCCGCTGCGGGCGCTGCACGAGGAGGTGGCGGCGTATCCGCTCCGGGAGGGACGCCCTTCCCCAGAGGGGCAGCCCTCTCCAGAGGGCGACGGGGAGCCTGTGGAGCTGTCGGTCCCCTGCATCGCGCTGCCGATGCGGCTCGAGCACGACGGCCGGGTCCTGTCCTTCATCTCGTCCATCGCGACGTTCAACACGCCCATGGACGTGACGGTCGCCGAGCTGGCCATCGAGACGCTGCTCCCCGCCGACCCGGCGACGGCCAAATACCTTCAGTCGCTGATGTCCTGAGGCCCCGTCAGCTCGTCTGTTTCGGCTGTGCCGGGTGACGGCCTGCCCCAGCGGGCCGGACGCGGCGAGGTACGGCACCCGGTTCCCGGACCGGAGTGCGCCGGCCCGGGAACCAGTACGCCCACCATGCCGGGCACCCCGAGTGACCGTCGATTACCCCAGAGGTAATGGCGGACGTGATCGAAGGCGTAATGGCGGAGTAATCGCAGAGGTAGTGGCAGCGAAAAAAAAGGGGGAGGTAGTAACAGAGGTAATAACAACGCACCCGATCCGGTGATGGTTGCTCAGGAACGTGGCACACTTCTCGCCATGCTCGGCGCATGGGGAGGCGCGACGTGAGTGAGAGGCGTCCCGCGCCGACCGTGGGTCAAGTGGTGCTGGGAAGACGGCTTCAGGAGTTGCGCGAGGCGTCCGGCCTGAAGCGGGACGAGGCCGCGCGGATCCTGCGTGTCGCGGGTGCGACCATTCGACGGATGGAGATGGCCGAGGTCGCGCTGAAGATCCCGTATGTCCAGGTGCTCCTGTCGACGTACGGCGTGCCCGACGACGAGATCGCGGCGTTCGTCTCGCTGGCCGAGGAGGCGAACCAGCCCGGCTGGTGGCAGCGCTACCACGACGTCCTGCCGGATTGGTTCAGCCTGCATGTGAGCCTGGAGCAGGCGGCCTCGATCATTCGGTCGTACGAGCCGCACTTCGTGCCCGGACTGCTCCAGACCGAGGAATACGCACGTGCCGTTCTGGAGGCGGGCACGGTCGGGCAGACCGGGCCCGAGGAGATCGAGCGCCATGTGTCGCTGCGGCTGGCCCGGCAGAAGCGGCTGACCGGCGACAACCCGCCCCACCTGTGGGTGATCATGGAAGAAACGGTCCTGCGACGGCCGGTCAGCATCCGCTCCGAGGTGATGGCGGACCAGCTGGACCACCTCCTGGAAGTCGTCGAGAGCGACCACATCACGCTGCAGATCGCCGAGTTCGCGGCGGGCCCGCACCCCGGGACGTACGCGCCGTTCGTGCTGTTCCGCTTCGCCGAGCCGGAGCTGCCCGACATGGTCTACAGCGAGTATCTGACCGGGGCGCTCTACCTCGACTCCCGCACGGAGGTGGCCGCGCACTTGGAGGTCCTGGACCACATGACGACCGGGGCGGCCACCGTCGAGCGCACCAAGGAGCTGATCCGGGAGCGCCGGGCGGACTTCTGAGCCCCGGGGTCCGCCTTTCCCCGGGGCCCGTGGGCGGTCGGCCCGTGGGCGTTCCTCAGGCGGCGCCGCCCTTCGTGTCGGTGTCCCTGCCTCCCATGCCGTCCCCGCCGTCCTTCTCGTCGTCGACGATCTCGGCGTCGACCACGCCCTCCTCGTCCGACGACGAGGTGTGCTCGGTCCCGGTCCCCGGCTGCTCCCCCGGGGCCGACTGCTGGGCCTGCGCGTACATCGCCTGGCCCATCTTCTGGCTGACGGTGGCGAGTTTCTCGACGCCTGTCCGCAGCGTGGCCGTGTCGGTGCTGTCCCCGGCCTCCAGGAGCCCCTTCAGGTCGGTGATCGCGGACTCGACCTCCGTCTTCGTCTCCGCCGGGATCCGCTCGTCGTTCTCGCGGATGAACTTCTCGGTCTGGTAGACGAGTTGCTCGGCCTGGTTGCGGGTCTCGGCGGCCTCGCGGCGCCTGCGGTCCTCGTCGGCGTACTGCTCGGCCTCGCGCATCATGCGGTCGATGTCGTCCTTGGGCAGCGCGGAGCCGCCGGTGACGGTCATCTTCTGCTCGCGGCCCGTGGCGAGGTCCTTCGCCGAGACGTGCATGATGCCGTTGGCGTCGATGTCGAAGGCCACCTCGATCTGTGGCACTCCGCGCGGCGAGGGCGGCAGTCCGGTGAGGTCGAAGACACCCAACTTCTTGTTGTAGGCGGCGATTTCACGCTCGCCCTGGAAGACCTGGATACCGACCGAGGGCTGGTTGTCGGTGGCGGTGGTGAAGATCTCCGAACGCCTCGTGGGAATGGTCGTGTTGCGCTCGATGAGCTTCGTCATGATGCCGCCCTTGGTCTCGATGCCGAGGGACAACGGGGTGACGTCGAGGAGCAGTACATCCTTGACGTCGCCGCGGATGACACCGGCTTGGAGGGCCGCGCCGAGGGCCACGACCTCGTCCGGGTTGACACCCTTGTGCGGGTCCTTGCCGGTGAGTTCCTTGACCAGCTCGGTCACCGCGGGCATCCGGGTCGAACCGCCGACGAGGATGACGTGGTCGACCGCCTCGAGCTTCACGCCCGCGTCCTTGACCGCCTGGTGGAAGGGGTTCTTGCAGCGGTCGAGCAAGTCGGCGGTGAGTTCCTGGAACTGGGCGCGCGTCAGCTTCTCGTCGAGGTGCAGCGGGCCTTCGCCGGTGGCGGTGATGTAGGGCAGGTTGATGGTCGTCTCGGTGGACGAGGACAGTTCGATCTTGGCCTTCTCGGCGCCCTCGCGCAGGCGTTGGAGCGCCATCTTGTCCTGGCCGAGGTCGATGCCGTACTGCCCTTTGAAGCGTTTGACGAGGTGCTCGACGATCCGCTGGTCCCAGTCGTCGCCGCCGAGTTGGGTGTCGCCGTTGGTGGCCTTGACCTCGATGACGCCTTCGCCGATCTCCAGGAGCGAGACGTCGAAGGTCCCGCCACCCAGGTCGAAGACGAGGACGGTCTGCTCCTCACCCCGGTCGAGCCCGTAGGCGAGGGCCGCGGCCGTCGGCTCGTTGATGATCCGCAGGACCTTGAGGCCTGCGATCTCGCCTGCCTCCTTGGTGGACTGGCGCTGGGTGTCGTCGAAGTAGGCGGGCACGGTGATCACGGCGTCCGTGACGTCCTCGCCGAGATACGCCTCGGCGTCCCGCTTCAGCTTCTGCAGCACGCGCGCGGACAGCTCCTGCGCGCGGTAGCGGGTGCCGTCGACGGTGCCGGTCTCGGGGAACCGCCAGCCCGGGTCCCCCATATGGCGTTTCACGGAGCGCGCGGTGCGCTCGATGTTGGTCACGGCCTGCCGTTTGGCGACCTCGCCGACGAGGACCTCGTTGTTCTTGGCGAAGGCCACCACCGAGGGTGTGGTGCGCGCGCCCTCGGCGTTGGCGACGACGGTGGGCTCGCCCCCTTCCAGGACGGCCACCACCGAGTTCGTGGTACCGAGATCGATCCCGACCGCACGTGCCATGTCCATCCCCTTCCGCCAGGGCCTTCCTGCTCTCCATCACAAAACTTGAGTGCCTCATTGTCAAGGGTACGGGTGGCCCGCATCGTCCTGGACATGACGATGCCGCGCCCCCTGGTGGCGGGCGCGGCATCGACGTACGTGTACGCGGGAGCGTCAGGCGAGCTTCGCCGACAGCGTGATCGTCGTGCCGGTCAGCGCCTGGCTGACCGGGCAGTTGACCTTGGCGTCCTCGGCCGCGGCGACGAAGGCCTGCTCGTCGATGCCGGGCACGGTGCCCTCGACGGTGAGGTGGATGCCGGTGATGCCCTCGCCGGGCTGGAAGGTCACATCGGCCGAGGTGGTCAGCTTGGTCGGCGGGGTGCCGGCCTTGTCGAGGATGTTCGAGAAGGCCATCGAGAAGCAGCTGGAGTGGGCGGCGGCGATCAGCTCCTCCGGGCTGGTCTTGCCGTTCGCCTCCTCGGCGCGCGACGCCCACGTCACCGGCTGCTCAGCGATGCTGCCGGAGGAGTCGAAGGTGACGACGCCGTTGCCCTTGAACAGATTGCCTTCCCACACGGTGTGTGCGGAGCGCGAGGTAGCCACGGTGATTCCTTTCGGGTGTGGTCCCGTTTCGGGGATCCGTAACCCCCATCCGATCACACCTGGCCCCGGCGCACCCACCCGACCGGGCGGGGGCCCGCCGAACCGGGCCGCTGAATCTCCTGCCGAGGGGGCAGCCGAGGCCCTGCGGTCCATTCCATGCTCGACCTCATTCCAAGTCCTCGCGGGAATCACGGGATTTGGCGGATTTCGCATCCGGCGTCCTGTGCCTGCTCCATCCGGACTTCGTACGCGCCTTCACCGTCGCCGTCCTCGGGATCCTCGCCACGTTCGCGAGGCCAGCACCGAACTCGACACCCGGCTGCGGTGGTTGCGGCGGAGGAATGGTCGACGGCCGGGCACATACGCGCGCGGAGCTGGAGGCACGGTGCCCGCGGTGCCCACGGTGGCCTGCCAGGGGGCCTATGCGGCCCGTTGGCCGGGGCGGGCTTCGATGGGTACCTGCGGGCCGTTGACCTCGCGCAGCCAGCGGCGCAGTACGCGGTGGATGTGCTCGGCGCCGACCAGTTCCTCGCCGTCCTCGACGGGTGCGGAGAGTGCGAGGGGCGACATCAGGAAGGGCCGACCCTGTGCTCCGCCGAGGCCGCCGTGGGAGCCGATCTGCTCCTCGAACGCGAGGACTTCGCCCTCCTGGGGGTCGTACCAGGAGTTGACCATGATGTCCGCGGCGTGCGGGAACGAGTGCGTGCGGCGTACGGCGTCGGCGGCGCCCGGGCCGAAGTCGGCGAGCGGGCCCGGGTTCTCGTCCAGCTCGTCCATGGGGATCTCGGCGCCGTGCGCGCCGAGCACGAGGCCGCCGTGCTCCTCGCTGCGCACGAGTACGAAGCCGATGCCGGGGTGGTTGGCGAGCGTGGTCAGCAGCGCCGGGTGGCGGTCGTCTATCTCCTCGCGGCTCATCCGGTGCGGTACGTCGGGGAAGGACACCAGGCCCAGGTTGCCGGAGGCCAGGACGAGGGGTTCCGAGCGGCGGCGGGACGGGCGGTGCTGTTCGTCGCCCTCCTCGACAGGCCTGCGCAGGGCCGCCCGGACGGCCGCCCTGGCCTCGGCGCCGCTGTGCGTGCGCCGCGCCTTGCGGGGCACGGGCAGCCCGCAGCCGGCCCGGACGAGTTCGCCGAGGCCGAGCCCGTAGCGGGCCCGGAAGGTCTCGCCGGGGCTCTGGCCGTGGTCGGACAGCAGGACTATGCGGTACGCGCGGGGGGCGTGTTCGGCGACCTGCGCGATCAGGGCGAGCGAGCGGTCCAGTCGCTGCAGGACCTTCTCGGTGTCGCGGCTGCGCGGGCCCGAGTGGTGTGCCACCTCGTCGTACGCCACCAGGTCCGCGTAGACCGAGGCGCGGCCGGCGAGCATGTCCCCGATCACCGCGGCGACGACGACGTCCCGCTCGACGACGGTCGCGAAGGCGCGAATGAAGGGGTAGAGGCCGCCGCGGCTGACGCGGGGGCGCTGCTTCCTGATGCGGACCCGGGTGGACTCGCCGATCTCGCGGCCGGCTTCGGCGACGAAGGACATGGCGGTGCGGACGGCGTTCGCGGGATCGGAGAAGTACGCGAAGTAGCCGGCCCGCGAACGGTTCTCCCGCCCCCTTCTGGAGGCCACGGAGAGCACCAGGGCGAGTTGCCCCGCACCCCCGCTGAACAGATTGCCGCGGCTGGCGCCGTCCACGGTCAGCAGGCCGCCGTCGCCGGTGTGCTCGATGGCCCGGCGCTGGAGTTCGGCGGCGCTGGTGGGACGGTTGCAGACCATGACCTCCCGGCTGTCCTTCTCGTACCAGCGGAAGGCGGGGATGTCGTGGTTGGAGCCGTGCAGGATGCCGAGCTGACTGGCGCCGGTCTGGCTCGACCAGTCGGTGCGCCAGGGCGTGAGCCGGTGGGTGGGGCGAGGGGCGGGCCGGTCGGCCGGGCCCTCGCCGAGCCAGCCGGCGACGGTCGGCATCAGGCCCTGGTACACGGCGTCGAGGAGTACGTCGTGGCCGACGCCGTCGAGCTGGAGGAAGACCGTGCCGTGGGTCCTCGGGCCCGCGGCCGGCGGTTCCTCGACGCGGCGGCGGTCGGACAGCCGGTAGAGCCTCCTCCGGTACGCGTCGTCGTCCCGTACGGCGAGGGCTCCGCCGGTCGCCGACGCGACCGCCGACATCACCGCGGCGACCACCACGGCGGTCTCGGGGGCGGCTTCGCTCTCTCCCGACGGGATGATGCGCAGCGCGAGGAGCAGGAGTGACCCGTTGAGGAAGAAGACGAGCAGGCCGAGGACGTACGCGGGTACGAGGAGCAGTGCCCTGACGAGGAGGGGCCATACGACCGCCGAGAGCACGCCGAAGGCTCCGGCGCCAAGTGCGGCGGTGACGGCGATCCGGGTGGCGCTGTCCCCGTCGACGGACTGGATTCTGAAGTCGGGAAGGATCCCGGCGAGCACCAGCATCGTGACGGTGGACACGGCCCACACCGCGATGCTCCGCCATACCGCGCTGACAACCCTCCGCCATCGCGCACCGCTCACTCCACGCCCACCTTTGCGCTCCGCTGGGTGCCAGTCCGACATCTAACCTTGTCACAACGGGTGAGCGTGCTCTTGGGCTTCTGGGCTTCGCCGAGCGGTCCGTGGGAAACGCCGTGGATGAACTGCGGGCCGTCCGTGGCTGGTCGCTCCCCCACTCTCGACTTGGCTCGAGCGGGGGGACCCCCATCGCGGCGGAGCCGCACGATGTCACAGCCCCGCGCCCCTTGAGGGTCGCCGGTCAGCGGCCGTCGTACCCCGCCGTCGGCATCGACAGGCGTCGGTGGACCCGGGCCTTCATCTGCGCGTCGTACGCCGGTTCCGCGTGCCCGACCGTCTCGACGCGCACCCCGCGCCGCGCGCACTCGGCGGTGAACTCGTCGACCGAGGCGAGCGCCCGCTCCAGAACCCGGTGGCTGGGCGCGACGAACAGGTCGACGAGGCCCGCCTCGACGTCCTCCCAGAGGGCGCAGTGGTCGGGCCGCAGTCCTCGTACGAGCAGTTCGCGGGTGACCACATAGCCGCGCTCGGCCGCCCAGCGCGCGCACATGGCGTGCTGGCTGCGCGAGTCCACCAGGAAGGGGTCCGCCTCCAGTTCCTCCAACGGCGTCAGACTCGCGATCGCCGTCACGCGAAGCATGCCGTAGGCAGCGCGCGTGTCTCCCATGGCGTCCCCCTCACCTCCGGGTTTCGCCGCCGACCCTACTCCTGCCCGTAGGCTCGGGGGGAGTCGCGCGAAGGGGGCAAAGGAGTGCCGGTGGAGATCACTTGGTGGGGTCACGCCACCTGCACGGTCGAGGACTCGGGTACGCGGGTGCTCACCGACCCTCTCTTCGCACGCCGGCTCGCGCATCTGCGCCGGCGCCGCGGGGCGCCGCCCCCGCCGGAAGCGGCCGTGGCGGACGTGGCTCTGGTCTCGCATCTGCACGCCGACCATCTGCACGTGCCCTCGCTGGCCCGGCTCGCGCCGGGCACCCTGCTGCTGGTGCCGAAGGGCGCCCCTCGGCAGGTGCCCGGCCTGCGCAGGCTCGGCCATCTGCGGCTCACCGAAGTGGCGCCCGGTGACCGGACACAGGTCGGTGACCTGGTCGTACGGACCGTTCCGGCGCGGCACGACGGGCGGCGGCTGCCGGTCGGACCGCACCGCTCGCCCGCGCTCGGCTATGTGATCGAGGGCGAGACGCGGACGTACTTCGCCGGGGACACGGGCCTGTTCGAGTCGATGGCCAAGGAGGTCGGTCCGGTCGACGTGGCACTGCTGCCGGTCGGCGGCTGGGGGCCATATCTGGGTGAGGGGCACCTGGACGCCGGGCGGGCCGCCGAGGCGCTGGCCATGCTGCAGCCGGGGAGCGCGGTGCCGGTGCACTACGGCACGTACTGGCCGATCGGGATGGACGCCGTGCGCCCCCATGAATTCCACACGCCGGGCGAGGAGTTCGTGCGCCTGGCCGCCGAGCGTGCACCAGGCGTGGCGGTGCACAAGCTGGGGCACGGTGAGAGCGTGCGCCCCGGCAGCGCGGGGTCCCGCACTCCCCTGAGCGGCCCGCGGGACGCACCGGCCGACCTGAGCGGCGACGAGCGGGAGGGCGACGCCCGGTGAGACAGGTGCTCGCCGCCGCGGCCACGACCGTGCCGCCGGAGTCCACACAGCAGGCGATCGGTTATCCGTCACTGTTTCTGCTGGTGCTGATCGGTGCGCTGGTGCCGGTGGTGCCGACCGGTGCGCTGGTGAGTTCGGCGGCGGTGGTGGCCTTTCACCAGACGGCGCCCTTCGCGATGGCGCTGGTCTTCGTGGTGGCGGCGCTCGCGGCGTTCCTCGGGGACGTCGCGCTGTACTGGCTCGGGCGGCGCGGCATGGGGTCGAAGAACGGCTCGCGCTGGCTGGCGGCGATCCGCGACCGCGCGCCCGAGGACCGTCTTGCCCAGGCCCAGGAGAAGCTCGCGGATCACGGAGTCGCGGTGCTGGTCCTGTCGCGGCTGGTACCGGCGGGGCGCATCCCGGTGATGCTCGCCTGTCTGCTGGCCAAGTGGCCGTTGCGGCGGTTTGCGCGCGGCGATGTGCCGGCGTGCCTGGCCTGGGCGGCGACGTACCAGCTCATCGGCGTTCTTGGCGGCTCGCTGTTCGAGGAGCCTTGGGAGGGCGTGGTGGCGGCGGTCGTCCTGACCTTGGCGATCAGCACCGCGCCCAGCGTTTGGCGCCGGGTCCGCCGACCGGCCCGCCCTTGAAGGGCGCGGGAACTGCGCGACCGGCCACAACCCACCCGCACGTCACGTACCGGCCAGGGCGGCCCATCCCTAGCCCAGCACCCGTGACGCACCCACCGGCAAGTCCCACAGGTCCTCTCTGGCAAGGCCCGCCTTCTCCCACGCCGTACGTACGCGCATGAGCGGTTCGAGAACGGGCTCGGCCGAGAGTACGAACGTGGCCCAGTGCATCGGGGCCATCCGGCGCGCACCGAGGTCCTGGGCCGCCCGCACCGCCTCCTCCGGGTCGCAGTGCACGTCACTGAGCCACCACCGGGGGTCGTACGCGCCGATGGGAAGCAGGGCGAGATCGATGCCGGGGTAGCGGTGGCCGATCTGGGCGAACCAGTGGCCGTATCCGGTGTCGCCGGCGAAGTACACCCGCTGTCCGTCGGACGCGGTCAGTACCCATCCGCCCCAAAGGGTGCGACAGGTGTCGTGGAGGCTGCGCTTGGACCAGTGGTGGGCGGGCACGAAGTCGAGGCGGACTCCGCCCGCCCGTCTCCCGCCACCACCCTCGACCGAGGCGCCTGCGGCGCCGCCCCTCGGATGCAGTTCGGCCGCCTCCCACCAGTCCAGTTCGGTGACGTGCGTGAAGCGGCGGCGCCGGAACCAGCGGCCGAGCCCGGCCGGGACGAACACCGGGGTGTCGCGTGGGAGTCTGCGCAGGGTCGGGGCGTCCAGGTGGTCGTAGTGGTTGTGGCTGATGACGACCGCGTCGACGCGCGGCAGTTCGCTCCAGGGCACGCCAACGGGCGTGATCCGGGCCGGAGTTCCGAGGATCTTGCGGGACCAGACCGGGTCGGTGAGGACGGTCAGGCCGCCGATCCGAATCACCCAACTCGCGTGTCCCGCCCAGGAGACGGCGACCGTGCGCGCGTTCACGCGGGGCAGCGGACCCGGCTCGTACGGCAGCCGCGGAATGTCGGCGAGCCCTTCGGGACCGGGCCGCAGCGCGCCCTCGCGGGCGAACCGCGCGAAGCCGCTGATGCCCGGCAGCGGGGCGGTCAGCCGGTCCACGAAGGAACGGGGCCAGACACGCCGCTCGCCGAGCGGGCGGGGGTCGGCGAGCGGCGTTCCGAGTGCAGGCCCGGACGCGGACACGGATACCGGCACGGATGCGGGCACGGAGGCGGATGAGGACGCCTGATCGCCGTCCCCGGGGGATGAGGTGGTCGTGGTCGACTCGGACTGCTGCGTCATCGAGGGGACTCCCATCGCCGAGCGTCGTCGCGGAGATCTTCGAAGACCGATCCCAGCAGACTCAACGCACGTTCCACATGCGGCAATTCCAGAGGTTCCGGTGACGTGAGAGACGCCGAACGCTCCTCGTCGGTTGTGCCGAGGAACGGTCCGGTGCCCAGGCGTACGCGCAGGGCGCCGAGATCGTCCCCGAAGCGGTGGCCGCCGGGCGCGGGCATGCCGAGCCGGGCGGTGAGGAAGTCCTCCAGCTCCTGGGCGTCGCCGACACCGAGCCGGATGAGCGCGGGGCGCAGCGGGCCGAGGTCCGTGTACAGGTGGCGGCCGGCGCGCGGGGGCCGGGCGAGGGCGCCGGCGGCCACGACGGCGTGGTGCGCGGCGGCGGCCACGCGCGCGTGCAGGCGCGCGGCCGTGGTGAGGCGCCCGACGATCTCGTCGGGCTCGTGGAGCGCGTACGCGGCGGCCGCGGCGACCGGCGCGGCGATCCGGGCGCCGAGCGCGGTGAGGACGTCGAGGACACGGTCGCGCAGCCCGAGGCCGGTGTCGTTGTCGGGGAAGCGGGCGACGGCGGCCGGCCAGCCGGGTGGCAGGAAGGGGCCGGACAGGTCGGTGAGGACCGTGACCCGGTCGGGGAGCATCTCGGCGGGGCTCAGCAGCACGGTGTCGTGCGGCTCGTGCAGGGTGTCGCGCCAGGTCTCGTCGCTGACCAGGTGCAGCCCCTCGCCCGCGGCCGCCTCGATGGTCTCGTGCACCACCTCGGGCGGCGCGACGGTGGCGGTGGGGTCGTCGGCGACGGACAGCACGAGCAGCCGCGGGTCGCCGCCCTCGGCGCGTACGCGGCGCACGGTTTCCAGGAGGGCGTACGGGTCCGGGACGCCGCCGCACTCGGCGGGCGTCCCCACGTGGAAGGCGGATCTGCCCAGCAGACGGGCCTGCGGCGCCCACCATGCGGCGCACGGGCGCGGCACCAGGACGTCGCCGCCGAGCGCGGCGGTCAGGGCGAGGAGCAGCGCGGGGGCGCCGGGGGCCGCTGCCGTCAGGTCGCGGCGGGCGGGCAGTCCGCGCCGGGCCCAGTAGGCGCAGGCGGCGTCCAGGAGTGCGGGACCTCCGCCGGTCGACTCGGTGTGCGCTCCCACCGCGGCAGCGGCGAGTCCGGGCGGCACGGGGAGCCCCTGGCCGGGGAGCGGTGGGCCGTAACGGACGGGACCATGCCCTTCCGGATCCGTCCGCCGCATACGCACCTCCGCGCAGTGATCCGTACTCCGTCGATGTGATCCGTACTCCGTCGATTCGTTGAGTACCCAGTGATCGGCGCCGCCAACTCAGCCTTTCGTGGCAGGCTCCCCCTCAGTCTTTCGTGGCGGACTCCCGGCGGAGCAGCTTGTGGACGGCCGCGCCGAACGCGCCCGCGATGAGGAGACCGCCCGCGCCGAGGGCGACCGGGGAGTCGGTGAAGGTACCGCCCTCGCCCGCGCGCACCCCGTGCGGGACCACGGGGCCGTGGGACCTGTCCTTGGCGGCCTCACCAGACACCGTGAACGACGCGCTCCACTGCTTGCCCTCTCCGCCGGGCGCCGCCGGGCAGGTGCCGTCCACAGTCCACTCGGAGGTCTTGCCGACCGCGTCGGGCGCGCCCTCCTCGAAGTTCGCGGCGGGCGCGATACGGGCGGTGCCGCCGTAGGCCGGGCCGGCCGCGGGGTCTTCGTCGTCGCCCGCGGCCTTGTGCAGCTGGACGGTGCCGTGCTCGAAGGCCTGGGAGGTGGCGTCGATGGTCTCGGGCGCGGGTCCGCCGGTCGGTTCGCAGGAGACCGACACGGTGACGGTGCCGCCGGGGGCCACGGTGTGCGGGCTGACCTCCGCCGTCGGGTTCCCGGCCGCGGCCGTGGCGGCGGTGCCCAGGACGACGGCGGTGAGGACGGTGGCGGACAGGACACGGACGGTACGGCGCATGGGCTGGGCTCCTTTGGCCGGAGGCTGGGGACCCCCACGCCCCTGAGGCTGCGGAGGCGGGGCACTGCCGTCGTGCCCCGCAGCCCATCAGAGACCCGCTGCCGACCGGGCGCGCGCGGCCGGACACCATTCGTGCCACGCGGACGTCCGAGCGGGTGACGGCACGCACACGCGCGTGTGCCGGGCCCGGTGAGCCCGGCACACGCGCGTACGACGTCGTTCGGCCTGATGTCCGTACCGCTACGGCTCTGTTCGGCCAGTACTGCAACGGTGCTAGTTCGACAAGGACACCAGCTCCTGCTCCAGTCCCCGGCCCCGTGTCTCGACGAGGGCCGAGGCGACCTCGGCCAGTTTGCGGTTGGTGCCCTGCGAGATGCGGCGCAGGACCGCGAAGGCCGCGTCGGCGTCGCAGCCCAGCACATGCATGACGATGCCGCACGCCTGGTCGACGACGGGGCGGGTGCGCAGCGCGGCGCCCAGCTGGTCGAGTTCGGTGAGCGCGGCACGGTACGAGCGGTCGCGTACGAGACAGGTCGCGGCGAGGTCGCCGAGTGCCTGGGCGGGACCGTGCGGGGCGTCCTCCAGGCTGCCCGGACGGAAGCTGTACAGGCTGAGGGTGACCGCCAGGCCCGCGCGGCGGAAGGGGATCGTGACGCTGGAGCGTACGCCCGAGTCGAGCGCCATGGCCCGGTACTGCGGCCAGCGTTCCTCGCGCAGCAGGTCACCCGACTCTACGGGCTCACCGCTCTCCAGCGCGGCGGGGATCGGACCGTCTCCGGAGCGGAGCTGGACCGAGACGAGCCCCGCGAGGTCCGGGTGGGTCACCGCGGCCGGCCGCTCCGGGCCGCCGTCGGACACAGTGGTGCCCGCGCCGCAGCAGTCGGTGGTGCAGCGTGCCGCCTGCTCGGCCAGTTCTGACAGCCGACGACCCGGAAGTGCAGATTCCGGGGATTCCGTTCCCCGGGAGCC
Organism: Streptomyces sp. 2A115; assembly: GCF_052245575.1. Classification (NCBI taxonomy): domain Bacteria; kingdom Bacillati; phylum Actinomycetota; class Actinomycetes; order Kitasatosporales; family Streptomycetaceae; genus Streptomyces; species Streptomyces sp. 2A115. Next base: position 103,727 of record NZ_JBQQCG010000008.1, read on the forward strand.
AAGATGTTCGGTGTCCGCCATGTCACACCTCCTCTTCTTCGCGCGTTCCCGCTCACCTGCGGGGAAAACGAGTTCGAGACGTTCCGCTTCCGCCGCCCCGCGAACGCGTGTGAAGAGCTACGTTCGTCGCATGGCGCAGACGGAGGAGTTCGGTGAGGAACTCGCGGATTTCGTGCGCCGCGTCGCGGAGTTGAAGGCGGCGCGGACCATACCCCATGACGATCTTTCCACCGTGCTGGACGCGGCGATCTTCGAACTCGACCATGTGGCCGACCAGTTGTGGCCCTGGTACGAACGGCTGACCGGCGCCGGCGCGTCCAGGGCACCCTCCGCCGACCGCCAGGAGCAGCAGCTTCTGAAGGCGATCTTCCAGCGGCTGCCGCTGCCCGTCGCGCTGATCGACCGCGAGACCGTGGTCCGCAGGCTGAACTTCGCGACCACCAATTTCACCGGTGTGCGCGCGGGTTACGCGACCGGTCGCCCGCTCACCGGTTTCCTCGCGCACGCCGACCGGGCCGCGTTCCGGTCCCAGACCGCCGCGGTGGCGCGCGGCGAGGGCGACCGCAGTCTCATCGTGCACCTTCAGCAGCGGCCCTCCGTTCCCCTGCGCGCGACGCTCACCGCGCTGCGGCCGAGCGGTGAGCCGCGTACGGCCGTACTGGTGGTGCTCCAGCCCGCCGGTGCGCGGGTGCCCTCGGCGGAGCGCGGTCCCGGACCGGTGCCGGACCTCGGCGAGACGACGCGGCACGCGGCGCTGATGGACCTGCTGGACGCGATGACCACGGCGCTGCTGGCCGAGCCCGCCAAGACGCGGGCCGCGGTGCTGGAGCGGGCCGCCCGGGTGCTGCACGGGCGGTTCGCGGACTGGGTGGTGGCCGACGAGGGGGCCGCACGGCTGTGCCGTACGACCGTCCTCGGCCCGCCGGACCAGTCGGCGAATCAGCGGGACGCGCAGGTCGGGGATCTGGAGGCGCAGGATCCCGCCGCGTGCCCCCTCGTCGTCGAGGCGGCACGCGGCGGTTCCACGGCCCTCCAGGTACGCCCGGAGGACCCGGACGCCTTCGGCCGTGACTCCTCCGGCGCCCCCGTCCTGGTCCGTGCCAACGTCACGTCCCTGCTCTGCGTCCCCCTGACCACCGACGGCGTCGTACAGGGCGTCATCACCCTGTTCCGCACCGGCGCCCGCCTGGCCTTCTCGATGGCGGAGGCCCAGGTGATGGACATGATGTCGCGCCACTTGGCCCTGGTCCTAAGGAACTTGGACCGCAGGTAGGCCCCCCGTCAGGGGGCGCCCATAAGGGGCGCGGGGCTGTGACGCTTTGCGGCTCCGCCGCGTGGGCGCGACCAGCCACAACGGACCCGCAGATCCCCCACCGCCTCAGGCGACATCCTGCAGAACTTGATCCCGCAGCCTGTTGCAGCAACGGCTGATCAACCGGGACACGTGCATCTGCGAGATGCCCAGCTGCTCGGCGATACGGCTCTGGGTCATGTCGCCGAAGAACCGCATGTAGAGGATGGCGCGTTCGCGCTCGGGCAGAGCCTGGAGGCGGGGCTTGACCGCCTCGCGGTCGATGACCACGTCGAGGGCCGGGTCGGCCGCGCCGAGCGCGTCGCTCAGAGAGTATCCGTCCTCGCTGCCCGGGAGTTCGGCGTCGAGCGAGAGGGCGGTGAAGCTCTCCAGTGCCTCGAGGCCGACACGTACGTCCTCCTCGCTCAGCTGCGCGTGCTCGGCGATCTCGGCGATCGTGGGCTGCCGGCCGGAGATGGTCTGGGACAGGTCCTGGCGGGCGAACCGGACCCGGTTGCGAAGGTCCTGGACCCGGCGCGGAACGTGCAGGGTCCACATGTGGTCACGGAAGTGGCGCTTGATCTCACCGGTGACGGTCGGCACGGCGTAACTCTCGAAGGCGTTGCCGCGCTCGGGGTCGTACCGGTCGACGGCCTTGACCAGGCCGAGCGCCGCCACCTGCCGGAGGTCCTCATAGCTCTCGCCACGGCTGCGGAAGCGTCCGGCGAGCCGCTCTGCCATGGGCATCCAGGCCTCGATGATCCGCTCGCGGAGCGTGTCGCGCAGCTGTCCCGGAGGCAGCGCGGCGAGCCTGCGGAAGTCCTCCGCGGTGTCCGGGGCGTCGTCGTGCGGGTGGTGCTTCGCACTCGCGTGAGTGTGCATGGTGCTCGCAACTCCCTTGAGGGGGTGCCTTGGTTGGACGGTCAACCGTGGGAGCGCACCCAGAGCCGGACGGGCACACCCGCGGCGGGGGGATTCACCACTCCCACGGACGTGCCTCCTGTCCGAAGCACTGTGTATTCGGCTGCCCGCCCCCATGCGCGGCAAACACCCCGGCCTCTACGCGGCGCACAACCCGCCGGTTTCCCGGCCCCACGTTTTCCCGGCCTCGCGAGGGTGACTCGGGCGGGGTAACGCCACCACCCGGGGAGGTCCCGCATGAGCACCAAGGTCGCAGACCACGTCCTGCAGCGCCTGCGCGAATGGGGCGTAGAACATGTGTTTGGTTACCCCGGGGACGGCATCAACGGCCTCCTCGCCGCCTGGGGCCGGGCCGAGGACCAGCCGCGCTTCGTCCAGTCGCGGCACGAGGAGATGTCGGCGTTCGAGGCGGTCGGCTACGCGAAGTTCAGCGGGCGCCTCGGGGTGTGCGCCGCGACCTCGGGTCCCGGCGCGATCCACCTGCTCAACGGTCTGTACGACGCCAAACTCGACCACGTGCCGGTGCTCGCGATCGTCGGTCAGACGCACCGCACCGCGATGGGCGGCTCCTACCAGCAGGAGGTCGACCTGCACACGCTGTTCAAGGACGTCGCCTCCGACTTCGTCGAGACGGTGAACGTCCCCGAGCAACTGCCGAACGTCCTGGACCGGGCGATCCGCACCGCCTACGCCCGCCGCGCCCCCACCGCCGTGATCATCCCCGGGGACGTCCAGGACCTCGACTACTCGCCTCCCACCCACGAGTTCAAGATGGTCCCCTCGAGCCTGGACCGCAGCGCGTGGACCGCGATTCCCTCGCAGGACTCCGTGGAGCGGGCGGCCGAGATCCTCAACGCCGGCGACAAGGCGGCGATCCTCATCGGCCAGGGGGCCGCCGGAGCGCAGCCCGAGGTGGAGCGGATCGCCGAGCTGCTCGGCGCGGGCGTCGCCAAGGCGCTGCTCGGCAAGGACGCGCTGAGCGACGAACTCCCGTACGTGACCGGAGCGATCGGCCTCCTCGGCACGCGTCCCTCGTACGAGCTGATGCGCGACTGCGACACCCTGCTGACCATCGGCTCCTCCTTCCCGTACACCCAGTTCATGCCGGAGTTCGGCAAGGCGCGGGGCGTGCAGATCGACATCGATCCGCACATGATCGGGATGCGCTATCCGTACGAGGTGAATCTCGTCGGCGACGCCAAGGCGACGCTTGAGCGGCTGATTCCGCTGCTGGACGCCGACCGCGGGCGCGAGTGGTACGACACCGTGTGCGCGAACGTGACGCGCTGGCGCGAGGTCATGGGGCGCCGGGCGGAGCTGTCCGCCGATCCGATCAACCCGGAGTACGTGGCACGGGCACTCGACCCGCTGCTGCCCGGCAACGCGATCATCACCTCCGACTCCGGGTCGGCGGCGAACTGGTACGCGCGGCATCTGACGCACCGCTCCGGGATGCGCTCCTCGCTGTCGGGGACCCTCGCGACGATGGGCTGCGGGGTGCCGTACGCGATCGGCGCCAAGTTCGCGCACCCGAACAGGCCCGTGATCGCGCTCGTCGGGGACGGCGCCATGCAGATGAACGGGCTCGCGGAAATGATCACGGCGGCGAAGTACCGCCACCAGTGGGAGGACCCGCGGCTCGTCGTGGGCGTCTGGAACAACCACGACCTCAACCAGGTCACCTGGGAGATGCGCGCCATGGAGGGCGCCCCGTCGTTCCTGCCCTCGCAGGAGATCCCGGACGTGCAGTACGCCGCCTTCGCCCGCTCCCTCGGACTGACCGGCCTGCGGGTGGAGAAGCCGGAGGACGTCGAGGCGGGCTGGCGCGCGGGCCTGGAGGCAGACGGCCCCGCCGTGATCGAATTCCTCACCGACCCGGCCGTCCCGCCGATCCCCCCGCACGCCACCTGGGAGCAGATGGAGGCCACCGCCGCGTCCATCCTCAAGGGCGACTCCGACCGCACGTCCATGGTCCGCCAGGGCCTCAAGGCCAAGCTCCAGGAGTTCCTCCCGGGCCACGACCGGCCCTGAGGCACGACGGCGTACGGATCACCTCGCGACCGGCGTGCGGCCCCACGCGCGTACGACCCGCGCATCGGCCCCGGCAGTTCCCATGCCGTACGGAATATCGGCCCCGGGCAGTTCCCATGCCGTACGGACCCGCGCATCGGCCCCCGGCAGTTCCCGTGCCGGGGGCCGAGGTCGTCCGGCCAGTGACTCTCAGTGGCTCAGAGCAGTCCTTCCGGTCTCGTCGGGCTCCGGGACGAGTGGAAGTTCGTCGGGCTGCGACGCGGGCGGGAGCAGCCATTCCTCGTAGCGGCCGAGTGCCAGGACAACGCCGAGCATCAGCACAGGGATGATCACAGCGAATACCGCCATGGGCCTGTCCTTCCCCAGGGTTCCACGGTGGGGGGGTGAAGATCGGGTCTCCCGGTCACGGGCGGACAAACCCCCCGAGTGGAGGTCCTGCCTCCGTGTCGATGCGCGGGGTGCGGGTACACGAGGTTCCACCCCCTGAACACCTGGAGGGAGTCATGCAGCGAGGCAGCGACCGTCTGAGCGTCCACCGGGACGAGGAGATGAAGCATGAACTGCAGGGCCTGCTGAGGTCGGGGCATCCGACCCGGACGGAGGAATGGCACGACCCCGAGCCGACCGCCGACGACGATCTGCCTGTCGCGGGTGGCCCCGTGACACCGGGCACCGTCACCGCCTCCATGGCGGCTGTCCGCCTCGAACTGGCACGGCTCCTGGGCCGTACGTCGTTCCCGGCGGGCCCACGCGAACTGATCGATGTCCTGCGGAGCCGGTACGCGCCGGACACCCTCGTCGAAGCGGTGGAGCGGCTGCCGCGCAAGGCTCGCTACGCCAACGCACGGGAACTGGCCGAGGCCGTCGTGGGCTCCGCGGCCCGGACCGCGGCACCGGAAGAGCCCGCACGGAACGCATAGCCCGCCGCCTCAGGGGTACTGCGGGCGACGTCACGCTGACGTAAACCCGTACTCCGTGAGCGGAGAACGCAGGAAGGGCCCACAGCCATGGCTGTATTCGTGAGGGAAGTCATGACACCAGGTGTCGTCGCCGTCCGCCCCGACGCCTCGCTCGTCGAAGCGGCGCAGCTCATGCGAGCTCAGGACATCGGCGACGTCCTGGTGGCCCGAGACAACGACATCATCGGCGTCCTGACCGACCGCGACATCGCGCTGCGCGCGGTCGCGGACGGCGTGGACCCGCTGACGGTGAGCGCTCAGGCGGTGTGCACACCCAACCCGGTGGTGGTCGGCCCGGACGAGGCCGTGGCGGCCGCGGTCGAGCTGATGCGCGATCACGCCGTACGCCGCCTGCCGGTCGTCCAGGACGGCCTGCCGGTCGGCATGATCAGCCTGGGCGACCTCGCCGTCTCCCAGAACCCGGAGTCGGCCCTCGCGGAGATCAGCCGCGCCGAACCGGACGACTGGCCGGGCGGCAGCACCCGCATGTGAACCCCACATGCGGGTCCCGCGGTCGAACACCGCACCTGGACAAGGCACGTGAACGAACAGGACGAGCAGGACGAGCAGCCGGCGCCGTGGGCCCGCACGAGCCGAGAGAGAAGGACGTGGAAACCGCAATGCGTATCGCGTTTCTGATGGCGCCGGAGGGCGTCGAGCAGATCGAACTCACCGACCCCTGGCACGCCGTGCACGACTCGGGCGGCGAGCCCGTACTGCTGTCGACGAAGCCGGGGCGGATCCAGGCGTTCAACCATCTCGACAAGGCAGACGTCTTCCCCGTGCAGCAGGTCGTCGGCGAAGCCTCGGCCGAGTCCTTCGACGGCCTGGTACTTCCCGGCGGCGTGGCCAATCCGGACGCGCTGCGCATGGACGAGCGGGCCGTGTCGTTCGTACGCGACTTCTTCGAGCAGGGCCGGCCGGTGGCCGCGATCTGCCACGCTCCGTGGACGCTCGTCGAGGCGGACGTGGTCCGCGGCCGCACCCTCACCTCCTGGCCGAGCCTGCGCACCGACATCCGCAACGCGGGCGGCACCTGGGTCGACGAGCAGGTCACGGTCTGCGAGGCCGGGCCCGCGACGCTCGTCACGAGCCGCAGGCCGGACGACCTCAAGGCGTTCTGCGAGGCGTCCCTGGCGGAGTTCTGGAAGCGACGCCAAGGTCACCCCGTGAAGCACGGCTGGCGTCAGCACGTGACGAACAGCTGACGTCAGGACGTGAGCAGCGGCTGACGTCAGGACGTTTACCAGCGGCTGACGTCAGGACGTTTACCAGCGGTTGACGCCGACCGGTTGACGCCGACGATGGCGCGGCCGGCGTCAATCGTGAGGCACGGCTGACGTCAGCGCGCCCAGCGGCAGAGCGGCAGAGCGGCAGAGCGGCAGAGCGAGTGGACCTCAGGTCGGACCGGGCGCTTCAGCTGCCCCCCTCCGACTGCCGTTCCCGCGCCCCCGCTCGGGTCCTGCCCTGGGAAACCGGGCGGCGCGGGTTCCTGCGCAGATACTCGCCCTCCAGTTGCGCCATCCGCTCGTTGTGGGTGCGCAGAGCGTCGTTCGAGCCGTGCAGCAGCGTGTCGTGGCGGGTGCGGTGGATCGTCTCCAGCTCTTTCATCAGCTGCTGGTCGTCCAAGAGGCTCGGGTCGACTCCGGTCATCGTGGTACCCCGATCGTCGTGTCCTTCGGTGCGGTCCGGGTACCCGCCCGGTCAGCAATATCCCGAGCGGCATCCGGGAGGGAGCCATGGATCTCGCCTTTCTCAATCCACTTTACGAACATCGGGGGCCCTGGGCCTCCGTGTACATCGACACCTCCCGGCACACGGAGGACACACCGCACGAAAGGTCGCTGACTGCCCAGGCGGCGGCCAGAGAGCTCGCCGGGCAAGGCGCTGACGAGTCCACCTGCGAGGCCGTCCGGACGGCGCTGGAAGAGCTGCGGCACTCCACCGAGCCGCACGGCCGGGCGGTGTTCGCCACCGGCGGCGAGGTGATCCTCGACCCGCCCCTGGCCGCGAACCCCGGAGTCCTGTCCGTCCACTGGTCGGCGCTGCCGCACACCGCGCCGCTGCTGGACCTGGTCGGTGAGGACCCGCTGTCCGTGGTCGCCTACATCGACCGCAAGGGCGCGGACTTCGAACTGCGGGGCGCGCGGGGCAGCCGGGACGCGGGCACCGTGGCCGGACGGCAGTGGCCCGTGCACCGGACCACCTCCATCGACTGGTCCGAGCGGCACTTCCAGCTCAAGGTCGAGAACACCTGGGAACACAACGCCGCGGAGATCGCCGACGCGCTCGCCGTGTGCCAGGAGGAGACCCGGGCCGACCTGCTGATCCTCGTCGGCGACGACCGTGAGCGACGGGCCGTGCGCGAACGGCTGCCGCAACGGCTGCACGACCGCGTGGTCGAGGCCCCGCACGGGCCCGGCAGCAGGCTCCTCGACGAGGACGTGGAGCGGGCCCGCGCGGAGCACGTGCACCGCAGGGCGGCCGACGAACTGGAGCGGTTCCTGGCGGCCCGGGTACCCGACGCGGACGGCCACGTCGGCGCCGTGGAGGGCGTGCCCGCGCTGGTCGAGGCGGCCCGGGAGCACCGGATCGAGGAGCTCCTGATCCGCCCGGACGGCCCTGACGCGCACCGCGAGGTGTGGATCGGCGAGGACCCGGACCAGCTGGCGGTACGGCGTACGGAAACCAAGCCGCTCGGCGAGACCCACCCCTGGCCGGCCCGCGCGGACGACGCGCTCCTGCGGTCGGCGTTCGCGACCGGCGCGCCCGCGCTGTCGGTGACGGCGGCCGGCCCGCAGGAGGTGCCGGTGGGCGGCTTGGGCGCACTGCTGCGTTGGGCATAAGGGGCGCGGCCCTGCGGTGGCGCGCCCCTGGAAGGGGCGCGGGGAACTGCGCGACAAGCCCCCACCGGCCCGCAGCGTCAATACCAACGCGCCCCGCGGAGCGTTCCCGTGGAGGGTTCAGCGATCCCGCTGAACCCTCCGCTCGTCCCAGACCGGCTCACTCGTCTCGCGCACACGCCCATCGCTGCCGAACACCAGATAACGGTCGAAGGAGCGGGCGAACCAGCGGTCATGAGTGACCGCGAGGACCGTGCCTTCGTACGCCTCGAGACCTTCCTGGAGGGCTTCCGCCGACTCCAGGTCCAGGTTGTCGGTGGGCTCGTCGAGGAGCAGGGCCGTGGACCCCTCCAGCTCCAGGAGGAGGATCTGGAAACGGGCCTGCTGACCACCGGAGAGCCGGTCGAAGCGCTGCTCCGCCTGGCCCGTCAGCTCGTAGCGCCGCAGCCGGGACATCGCGGCACCGCGGTCCTGCGCGTACTCGGTCCACAGGATGTCGAGGAGGAGGCGCCCCTCCAGCTCCGGGTGGGCGTGGGTCTGCGCGAAGTGGCCGGGCACGACGCGCGCGCCGAGCTTCCAGTCCCCGGTGTGCGCCACGTCGCCGCCCGCCAGGAGCCGCAGGAAGTGCGACTTGCCGGAGCCGTTCGAGCCGAGCACGGCGACCCGCTCGCCGTAGAAGACCTCCAGATCGAAGGGTTTCATCAGCCCGGTGAGCTCAAGTCCCTTGCAGGTGACGGCCCTTACGCCCGTCCGGCCACCGTGCAGGCGCATCGTGATGTCCTGCTCGCGCGGCGGCTCCGGCGGCGGCCCGGCCTCCTCGAACTTGCGCAACCTGGTCTGCGCGGCCGCGTACCGCGAGGCCATGTCAGGGCTGATCGCGGCGGCCTGCCGCAGGTTGAGCACCAGCTTCTTCAGCTGCGCGTGCTTCTCGTCCCAGCGCCGCCGCAGCTCCTCGAAGCGCGCGAAGCGCGCGCGCCGTGCCTCGTGGTACGTGGCGAAGCCGCCGCCGTGCACCCAGGCGTCGGCCCCGGCGGGACCCGGCTCCACGCTCACGATCTTCTCGGCGGAGCGGGCCAGCAGCTCCCGGTCGTGGGAGACGAACAGGACCGTCTTACGGGTCTCCCGCAGCCGCTCCTCCAGCCAGCGCTTGCCGGGCACGTCGAGGTAGTTGTCCGGCTCGTCGAGCAGCAGCACCTCGTCGGTACCGCGCAGCAGCGCCTCCAGTACGAGCCGCTTCTGCTCACCGCCGGAGAGCGTGCGCACCTCGCGGAACTGCGCCTTGTCGTAGGGCACGCCGAGCGCGGCCATGGTGCAGATGTCCCAGAGCGTCTCGGCCTCGTACCCCTGGACCTCGGCCCAGTCGGAGAGCGCCTGCGCGTACTGCATCTGGGCGGCCTCGTCGTCGACCGTCATGATGGCGTGCTCGGCGCGGTCGACGGCCTGGGCCGCCTCGCGGATCCGGGGCTGCGCGACCGACACGAGCAGGTCGCGCACGGTCGTCTCGTCCCGTACGGATCCGACGAACTGGCGCATCACGCCGAGTCCGCCGCTCACCGTGACCGTGCCGCCGTGCGGCTTCAGCTCCCCCGAGATCAGGCGCAGCAGTGTCGTCTTCCCGGCCCCGTTGGGCCCCACCAGCGCGACCGAGGCCCCTTCGCCCACCCGGAAGGACACATCGCCGAGGAGCGCCCTCCCGTCGGGGAGGTAGTACTCGAGGTGCGCGGCTTCCAGATGTCCCATGGTTGCGCATTGTCCGGGGCGGGCGGGCGCGCGGCAAACGGGTTACGAGACGGGCCGGCGGCGGGCGGTTGTGCGAGGTATGGGCCTGCCGGGGTACACGCATTCCCATGACCGCAGACGTAGACCTCACCGTCCCGGAGTCCGGGCACGCCCTTCGCGACCGGCTGCTGGCCCTGGACTGCCGCCTCTTCGAGGCCGTCGCGGCCCGGCACTGGCCGGGCGCCGACCCCTTCCTGCCGAGGCTGAGCCACAGCGCGAACCACGGAGTGCTGTGGTTCGGCACGGCAGCGGCGCTCGCGGCCACGCGCTCGCCGCGGGCCCGCCGCGCGGCCGTCCGCGGTATCGCCTCGCTCGCCCTCGCCTCGGCCACCATCAACACGCTCGGCAAGCGCTCGGTGCGCCGTCCGCGCCCGCTCCTCGACGCGGTGCCGCTGATCCGGCAGCTGAAGCGGCAGCCGATCACCACCTCGTTCCCCTCGGGCCACTCCGCGTCGGCGGCGGCCTTCGCGATGGGCGTCGCCCTTGAATCCCGCTCCCTGGGCTCGGCGGTGGCCCCGGTGGCCGCCGCGGTGGCCCTCTCCCGCGTCTACACGGGTGTGCACTTCCCGAGCGACGTGCTCGCCGGGGCCGCACTCGGCGCGGGCGCCGCCTTCGCCGTACGCGGCCTCGTGCCGACCCGGGACCAGCTGCCGCCCCCGGGCCGCCCGCGCGTGGACGCGCCCGCGCTGCCGGACGGGCAGGGCCTGGTCCTCGTGGCCAACAGGGCGGCGGCCACCTCGGACCGCGTACGCGCGCTGGCCGTCGCGCTGCCGCTCGCCGAGGTCGTGGTGTGCGAAGCGGCGGACCTGTCGGCCGAGTTGGAGAAGGCGGCGGCCCGCGCCCAGGTGCTGGGCGTGTGCGGCGGCGACGGCACCGTGAACGCCGCCGCCGAGGTGGCACTGCGCCACACCCTGCCGCTCGCGGTGCTGCCCGGCGGCACGCTCAACCACTTCGCGCAGGACCTGGGCGTCGAGGACGTACGCGATCTGAGCCGGGCCGTGCGGCAGGGCGATGCCGTACGGGTGGACGTGGGCTACTTCTCCACCGGCGACCGGGAGGGCTGCTTCCTCAACACCTGCAGCCTGGGCGTCTATCCGGAGCTGGTGCGCGAGCGGGACCGCTGGTCGAAGCGGATCGGCCCCTGGCCGGCCGGGGTGGTCGCGGCCGTGCGCGTGCTGCGTGCCGACCGGCATCCCCTGCGGGCCGAATTCGGCGGCAGGGAACGGCCGTTGTGGCTGCTGTTCGCCGGCAACGGCATGTACCGCCGGATGGGCCTGACTCCCGGCCGCCGCTTCGATCTCGCGGACGGCCGCCTGGACGTACGGGTGGTGCACGGAGGCCGCGTTCCCGCCGTCCGGCTCCTCGCGGCGGCCGTCGCGGGACCGCTGACCCGCTCGCCCGTGCACGCGGCCGTCCGCGTCGGCAAGCTGCGTGTGGAGGGCGTCGAGCCCGGCACGCTGCTCGCGTACGACGGTGAGGTCACCACGGTCGAGGGCGAGGTGACGCTCGAAAAGCTGCCCGAGGCACTGACGGTCTACCGGCCGCTCACCCATCGCTGATCACCGTCACTGATCACCTGTCGCTGATCACCGTCACCGATCATCCGTCAGTCCACATAGCAAGATACGAGTCTCATCATTCGACATGAAGGCGTACGGTGACACGTATCGCTCTCGATGGAATGGGGACGCCATGTCGAAGGAGACCGCCGTCTACACGCACGGCCATCACGAGTCCGTGCTTCGCTCGCACACCTGGCGCACGGCCGCCAACTCGGCGGCCTACCTCCTCGACTCGCTCAAGCCCCACATGAAGATCCTGGACATCGGCTGCGGTCCCGGCACCATCACCGCCGACCTGGCGGAGCTGGTGCCGGACGGCCATGTCACCGCCGTCGACCACGCGCCGGGCATCCTCGGCCAGGCTCGGGCCACGGCCACCGAACGGGGCCTGGAGAACGTCGAGTTCGCGGTCGCGGACGTCCACGCGCTGGACTACCCGGACGACACCTTCTGCGTCGTCCACGCGCACCAGGTGCTGCAACACGTGGGCGACCCCGTGCGGGCGCTGCGCGAGATGTACCGGGTCACCAAGCCGGGTGGCTTCGTGGCCGTCCGTGACGCGGACTACGCGGCGATGACCTGGTATCCGCTGTCCGAGGGTTTGGACGACTGGCTGGACCTGTACCGGCGCGTGGCCCGCGCCAACGGCGGTGAGCCGGACGCCGGGCGCCGACTCAAGTCCTGGGCGCTGCGGGCCGGTTTCACCGACATCACCGCCTCGTCGAGCACCTGGTGTTACGCCACCGCGGAGGAGCGGGCCTGGTGGAGCGGCCTGTGGGCCGACCGCACGGTCGCCTCCGCCTACGCGGACCGCGCCACGGAGGGCGGCCACGCGACCGACGGCCAACTGCGCGCGGTGTCGGACGCGTGGCGGGAATGGGGGCGGCGGGAGGACGCCTGGTTCTCCGTCCTGCACGGGGAAATTCTCTGCCGCAAGCCGGCCTGATTTCCTGCCGCCGGGAAACCCGGACAGCAGGAGGTATCACACTATGGTTCCCATCCTGTTGGTACTGCTTCTGGCGCTGCTTCTCTTCGGCGCCGGCTTCGCGGTGAAACTGCTCTGGTGGATCGCGCTGGTGGTTCTCGTCGTGTGGCTGCTGGGATTCCTGGTACGCGGAACGAGCGCGACCGGTACCAGGGGACGCTGGTATCGCTGGTAGTTCTCTTCCCGTAGTTCCACTCCCCGGGATTCCTGGGAAATTCCCGTACTTCTATTCCCTGGGGAGTAGCGGCCCGAGCGGCCCGAGGTCCAGATTGAGGTCCTCGGGCCGCAGTCCGTAGCGCTCGCGCAGCTCGGTCATGCGGTCGTCGAGGAGCATCAGCGTGAGGCCGATCCGCTCTTCCTGATCCTCCGTCAACTCCCCTGTGTCGAAGCGGCGCAGCGCCTGCCGCTCCATCAACTGGCGCAGCAGCTCCACCACGGTCAGCACGAGCTTGACCAGGTCCCGTTCCACGGTGTCGGGTTCGAGGTCCAGACGGTTCCGCCGGGTCCTCCCGTGCACATCGCCGGTCACGCTTTCACCTTCCTGTGTCACGGCAACTCCCGGAAGGGCGAGGGGACTTGTTCATTCACCGAGCTGATCAGCGCGTTCAGGTCGATACGTACGAGATCGACGTCCGCGATCCTCAGCGTGAGGTCCCCGGTGATGACGACTCCACCCGCGAGCAGCCGGTCGAGCAGGTCGACGAGGGCGATCTCCCGGCGTTCGACGACGGTCACGCGCCCTCCTCCCCCGCCGGGCCGCTGAAGGAGTACGCCGCCCAGGGCCCGGTGAGTTCCACCCGCAGGCCCGGCTCGTCCGACTTCGTACGGTCCACCAGTTCCACGAATTCCTCGGATTCCGAACGTGGCACCAGATAGGCGGCGTTGAGCACGTTCTGACCGGCGGCACGGGAAAGCGCCGCGTTCTGCGGCGCGTGGATCCGGGCGTCCTCCGCGTGCCCGGAAAGGTGGTGGTGCAGCCGACGCGCGAATTCCTCGGCGTGCTCCCACTTCTCTTCCTGTGCTCTGCGCCGGCTGCTCCGCTGCCGCAGATAGTCGCGTCCCGTCCCGGCTTTCCCGGCAGGCTGCCGCGTTTCCGGAGCCGCTGAGGACTCCGTGAATTCCGCGTATACCTTCACGCCCCATTCGACCCGCCCCTCGAGCCGGTCGAGCGTCCGCAGGAAGGTCTCCTCGCGCGCCTCCATCATCGTGCGTACGCCGCTGTCGTCCCGGAAGACGGTGGCGAGCCGCAGCGGCAGCGGCGAGGTGACGACGGTGAGCGCGTCGATCACGCTCTGGTGGGCCCGTGCGGTCGCGGCGAGCCAGTCCAGGTCCTCCAGGTGGGCCCGCAGCGGCTCCTCGGCGAAGTCCGCCTCCGGTACGTGGCTGACGACGGCGACCAGCCCGTGGTGGGTCAGCCGCTTGGGCGGCATGCCCGCGACGACGCCCGTCAGCTGGGCCGGCAGCGTCGTGCCGAAGGGGCGGCAGACGGCGTAGACGTAGCGCAGACCGCTCACGGGGCCTCCTCCCCTGTGCGTGTACGTTCGCGCTCCTCCGTACGTTCGCGCTCGCCCGTACGTCCTCGATCCTCCGTGGGTTCGTACTCGCGCCCGCGTTCCAGTTCGGCGACGTGCGCGCGCAACTCGGCGTTCTCGCGGGCGAGTTCGTTGCGGCGGGCGCGCGAGGAGAGTTCCGGATCGGTCTCCCACCAGTCGATGCCCATCTCCTTCGCCTTGTCGACGGAGGCGACGATGAGCCGCAGCTTGATGGTGAGCAGCTCGATGTCGAGCAGGTTGATGCGGATGTCGCCCGCGATAACGATGCCCTTGTCCAGCACCCGTTCGAGGATGTCGGCGAGGTTGGCGCTGCTGCCCTCGTGTCCGTAAGGATCGGGGAAGCGCTGAGCCGTGGTCATCGACGGCTCCGAGGCCGGGGCTCCACGGCCTCGGCGTCTTCGTACGGTTCCTCCGCCGCTTCTTCCATGTCACCCTCTTCGTCTTCCTCTTCTTCGCCGTAAGCGCGCTTCCCCTCGTCGTCGTCCGCCTCCTCGTCCGCCTCCTCGTCCTCGTCCTCGTACTCGCCCTCCGCCTCCAGGGGCTCCTCCTCGTCCTCGGGGCCCTCCTCGTCCTCAGGGGCCTCGTCACTCTCCTCCTCCGCGAGCGCGTCCTCGTGGCTGCGGACCACCTCGCCGTCGCGGATCTCGCCGCGCCAGCTGTCCTCGGCCTCGCCCTTGATCGTGATGAAGCGGGCGAAGTTCTTGAGGTCGAGGCGCGCTCTGCGGCCCTGCGCGCGCCAGATGTTGCCGGTCTTCTCGAACAGACCCTGGGGGTAGTACTCGATGACCAGCAGAATGCGGGTGAGGTTCTCGGCGAGCGGGTGGAAGGAGACGACGCCCTTCGTCGTGCCCTTGGCGCCCTCCGACGTCCAGGAGATCCGGTCGTCCGCCACCTGCTCCTTGGTGTTGGCCTTCCAGCTGCGGTTGGACCAGAAGACCTTGAGCTGCCAGTCGGAGGTGGTGTCGTCGACGCGGTTCGCGCCTTTGACGCCCTTCGCGAAGGTGCTGAAGTCCTGGTACTGGGTCCATTGGTCGTACGCGGTGCGCAGCGGCACGCCGACGTCGATGAACTCCATGATGACCGTGGGCTTCTTGCCTGCGCTGCCCTTGCGTTTGCCCTTGCCGCCGGTCATGTTCTTGAAGGCGCCGACCACCTTGTCCTTGGCCCGGCCCGCGCCGAGCTCGAGGGCGGACCTCAGCGGCCCCTTGCCCTCGGCCACCTTGCGCCCGCCGTCAAGAGCGAGCTTGGCGAAGCCGGGACTGTTGCCCTCGGCGATGTCGTTGAGCTTGCCCGTCGTCGCGCCGAGCTTGTGCCCGACCCCGACCAGCATCCGCTGGGCCTGGGCGGACAGATACGCCTGGGCTTCTTCCTTGAGCCGGTCGGCGGCCTCGCTGTGGGCGACTTCGGTCAGCGGGTTCTTCTTCGCCCGGTCCGTCGCGGCCCCCAGAGTGTCAGTCATCGTCACCGCCTCCCTTCACCCGGGGCCGGTTGGAGCGGCGTGCGGAGGTCCTCGCTCCGGCCGCCTTCTTCCCCGGAGCCTTCTTGGCGGCCTTCGCCGCCGTCTTCTTGGCGGGAGCCTTCTTCGCGGAGGGCTTCCGCTGCGCCGCCTTGGCAGGAGCCTTCTTGGCGGCAGCCGTCCGCTCGGAAGCCTTCCTCCGCGACCGGGGCTCGTCCTCCGCGGGCTCCTCCTCGGAAGAGGCTTCCTCCGCCTCCTCCTCCGCCTCCTCGCTGTCGGCCTCGTCGGACGACTCCTCGTACTCGTCCTCCGGCTCGTCGTACTCGTCGTCCGCCTCGCGCGATTCGTCTTCGTCGCCGAGCCCCGGTACGTCCGGCCCCGGTACGTCCCGGACCACGCCCGCGAGCTGGTCGCGCACCTCGGCGGTCCGTCCGTGCAGCCGGTCGGCGAGGCCATCGATCTGCCGCTCGACCAGCGCACCGGAGGCGGCCTTCCCCACCCCGCGCAGGTCCTCGCGCAGCTGGTCCCCGATCTCCTTGAACTGCGGGTTGTTCTGCAGCTGTTGAGATGCCAGGTCCGCGAGTGCCCGCGGGCTCAGATGCATCCGTTTGCCGGCCACCATCGTGCCGACGGCGAACGCCAGTTTCATCTTCTTCGTACGTCCGAGGACGTATCCGGCTCCTACGGCGAGGCCCAGCCCTACTCGATTCATTGTGGCGTCCCGTTACCTGGTCCGGTGTTTCTGGTCATGGCGATCTCCAGCCGGTCGAGCAGCTCGTCCTCCTGGCGGTCGAACTCCGCTTCGTCGATCTCGCCCGCCTCGAGCCGTTCCTCGAGCCGACCGAGTTCGGCTCGGATCGCCGCCGGGTCGTAGTACTCGCGCTCGGCCTCGGCCAGAGCCTGTTTGATGGCCCAGAGACTGCCGCGCACGGGGGCGAACGGCAGCAGCAGGACCTCTCCGATCAGCCCCATCTCCTCAGCTCCTCGGTCTCGGCGTCATCGCCCGGTCCCGGCGGGCTCGGACGGCCCCGGTTCGACGAAGCTGTAGGGCGGCAGTGGCCCGTTGACGCGCACTTCGAGGTGCGGATGCCCCTTGCGGACCTGTTCGACCGCGCTGAGGAACACCTCTGCCGACTCGCGCTCCACCAGGAACGACACGTTGGCCAGCCACCCGGTGGACTCGGGGCCCACGCTCATGGCGTCGGCGACCGGCTCCAGGGTGTGCTGCAGGTCGACCGCGTCCTCCGCCTCACGGGACTTCAGCGCGGCCACCACCAGCTCGCCGAGCCGCAGCCGCTGCTCGTAAGTGCCGCCGCCCGCCTGCCGGTTGGCCTCGGTGATCGCGCGGATCTCGGGGTTCTCGGCCATCACACGGTGCAGTACGGCCTCTTCGTTGTGGTTGGCCTTGACGTTGTACTCGACCTTGCCCGCCAGCGTTCCGAGGCGCTCCTTGTAGTGGTCGGAGCGCTCGGCGAGCACACCGGCGACGGCCTCGTCGTCCGGTGCGAGGCTGCCGAAGCGCATGGGCAGCACGGGGCCGCCCGCACCCGTCTCGGCCAGCACGTTCTGGTGGGCGAGCAGGTCCTTGCGCTTGGGCCGCAGTCCTTCGGGGGCGTCACTGACGATCGCGGCGAGGCCGCCCGCCTTGACGATACGGACCGGCCGCTCCGGGTCGCCGACCCCGCCCATGCCGTCGGGAAGCGCAGGATGCGAGTCGGCCGCGATGCCGTAGACGTACGTGCTCACTCCTGCTCCTCCTTCCGGCGCGAGGTGGGGGCCTTGCGGGCGCGCGGCCTGGACTCCCTGGACTCGGTCTGGGCTTCCTCGCGGGACTGCTTGAAGGCGTCGGAGATGGTCTCCGCGGCGCCGGACAGCGCCCCCTTGGACTTGCCGCGCGCACCGGACTCGGTGATCTCCCCGACGAGGTCGGGGACTCCGGGGCTCTTGCGGGGCCCGGCCTCCAGGTCGAGCCGGTTACAGGCCTCCGCGAAGCGCAGATACGTGTCGACGCTGGCGATGACGACGCGGACGTCGATCTTCAGGATCTCGATGCCGACGAGGGAGACCCGGACGAAGGCGTCGATGACGAGCCCTCGGTCCAGGACGAGCTCCAGGACGTCGTACAGGCCACTGGTGCCTCCGCCGCCGGTCTGCTGTGCCGGGACAACGGTCATGCCGACCGTGCCTCCTTGTCTGTTGTGGGTGCCTGAGCGGGGGGGTGGGCGGCCTACCGGCCGCCCTGCCTGTGTGCGTCGGCCCTCCCGCGTTCGTAGCGGCGGACGCGTCGGTAGCCGGTGAGTTCGCCCTGCGGATCGAGGTTCACCTCGTAGCTCGCGAGCAGGCTCATCGTGTCGGGGACCCTGACGAGTTCCAGGACCTCGATCTCCAGCGTCCAGCCGTCCTCCGTGCGCTCGAAGGACGACACGGACTCGGCCGCCATGCCGGTCAGCTCCGCGAGCTGGGCACGCGCGTGGCGTAGCACCTCCATGGGGCCCGGCACGTCATCCGCCTCGCCTTTTTGCCTCTCCTTGGATGATTTCGATGAATTTTGTGAACCTGGTGTGCTCGATGTGTTCGACATGGCCACCTCGCACTCCGAGTGGCCCGGCGGCCGTTGGCCAAACCACCTACGAGGGTCAACCTACGAACGCCGGGTGTGTTCGCCGGTGAACGCCGGTGCGTCCGTCAGCCACGCAGCGCGTTCAGCCGACGCCGTGCGGGGCCGAGCGCGCGCCCGCCCCGCAGCAGCCCGGACCACGGGTCGGTGCGGGCCTGCTCGGCGGCGTCGGCGATGGTCCAGCGGCGGGGGCCGAACCCTGGGCCGTCGAGCTCCGCCCAGGTCACGGGCGTGGCGACCGGGGCGCCGGGCTTGGCACGGACGGTGAAGGGGACGACCGCGGTCTGGGCGTAGGCGTTGCGCTGGACGTCCAGGTAGAGGCGGTCACCCCGGTCCTTCTTGCGGGCGGCCGTGGTGAGCCGGTCTGGGTGCGCCTCGGCGAGCGTGTCGGCGACGTCCTTGGCGAACTCGCGTGCCTCGTCGAAGTCGTGCTGCCCGTTGAGCGGCACGATGACGTGCAGTCCGCGTGAGCCGGTGGTCATCAGGGCGGACGGCAGCCGGAGCTCGTCGAGCAGCTCGCCGAGCAGCCGGGCGGCCTCGCGCACCGGCTCGAAGTCGTCGCCGCCGGGGTCGAGGTCGAACACCAGCCGGTCGGGGCGGTCGATCCGGTCGACCCGGGACAGCCACCGGTGCAGCGTGAGGCAGGCCTGGTCGGCGAGGTAGACGAGGGTCGCGGTGTCCTCGCACAGGGGGTGGGTGACGGTGCCGCCCTCCTTGGGCACCTCAACGCGGTTGATCCAGTCCGGGTCGTGCTTCTGAACGTTCTTCTGCATGAACCTGGGCCCGCCGAGTCCGTCCGGGTAGCGCTCCATCATCAGCGGTCGGCCTCGCAGGTGCGGCAGCATGAACGGGGCGATCTCCCGGTAGTACCCGACGATGTCCGCCTTCGTGTACTCCTTGGCCCGCCCGTCACCGGGGAACATCACCTTGTCGGGCCGGTGCACCTCAAGAGTCCGCCTGCCGGCCCGTACGGTCTGCGTACCGGCCATGGTCACTCCTTTCGTATGTGTACGCGGCCCGTATGTGTACGCGCCCCGTTGTGTACGCCGGCTGTGTGTCGGCGTCGTCAGCGCACGACCGCGTGTTCCACGAGCAGCTTCGCCGAGGCCGCGATCGACTCGGCGTCGATGCCCGCGGCGTGCAGCTGCTCGGCGGGCGAGGCCGAGCCGGGCATGCTGCGCACGGCGAGACGGACCAGGCGGGGCATGGGGCGGCCGTCGAGGAAGGCGTCCAGGACGGCGTCGCCGAGGCCGCCCTCCTCGAAGTGGTCCTCCACGGTGAGCAGGCAGCCGGTGTGCTCGGCGGCCTCGCGCAGGGTGGCGCGGTCGACGGGCTTGACGGAGTACAGGTCGATGACCTGGACGGGGATGCCGTCGGCCGCCAGCGCGTCCGCGGCGGACAGCGCCTCGTGCACGGTCACTCCGGCGGCGACGACGGTGAGCCGGTCCTCCGGGGAGACGCGCAGCACCTTGCTGCCGCCGATGGGGAACTCCTCGCCCGGCCCGTAGACGACCGGGGTGTCCCCGCGTGAGGTGCGCAGGTAGCGGATGCCCTCGCAGCCCGCCATCGTGGCGACGAGCTTGGCCGTCTGGTTGGCGTCGCACGGGTACAGCACGGTCGAGCCGTGCGTCGCCCGGAACATCGCCAGGTCCTCCATGCCCATCTGCGAGGGCCCGTCCTGGCCGATCGCGACGCCCGCGTGCGAGCCGACGAGGTTGATGTCGGCGCCGCTGACCGCCGCCATGCGGATGAAGTCATGGGCGCGGGTGAGGAACGCGGCGAAGGTCGAGACGTACGGCACCCAGCCGCGCGAGGCGAGCCCCACGGCGGCCGCGACGAGCTGCTGCTCGGCGATGTAGCACTCGAAGAACCGGTCGGGGTGCTCCTTCGCGAAGAACTCGGCGCGGGTCGAGTCGCTCACCTCGCCGTCGAGGGCGACGACGTCGCCGCGCGCGGTGCCGAGTGCGGCGAGCGCCTGCCCGTACGCGTTGCGGGTGGCGGCCTTGTCGCCGATCTCGTAGCGCGGCAGCTCCAGATGGCCGGCGCGTACGGCGTGCAGCATCCGGGCGGCTGGCGGCTGCTGGACCTCGACCCGGATGTCGCGCACCCCGCCGAGCTCGGTGATCGCCTCGTCGGCCTCGGGCAGCGGTTTGCCGTGCAGGCCCTCGCGGTCCTGGACGGCCTCGACGCCCTTGCCCTTGAGGGTGCGGGCGAGGATCGCGGTCGGTTGCCCGATCGTGGAGATGGCCTCGCCGTACGCGCGGTCGACGTCGTCGACGTCATGGCCGTCGACCTCGATCGTGTGCCAGCCGAAGGCCTGGAAGCGACGGGCGTACGCGTCGAGATCGTGGCCGTGCCGGGTCGGGCCGCGCTGGCCGAGCCGGTTGACGTCCACGATCGCGGTGAGGTTGTCGAGGTGCTCGTACGCGGCGTGCTCGGCCGCCTCCCACACGGAGCCCTCGGCCAGCTCGCTGTCTCCGCACAGCACCCACACCCGGTAGCCGACCCGGTCGAGCCGCTTGCCGGACAGGGCGATACCGACGCCGACCGGCAGCCCCTGCCCGAGCGACCCGGTGGCCGTCTCGACCCACGGCAGTCGGCGCGGCGTCGGATGCCCTTCGAGCCGACTGCCCAGCTTGCGGAAGGTCATCAGCTCGGTCTCGTTGATCGCCCCGGCCGCCTTGTACGCGGCGTACAGCAGCGGCGAGGCATGCCCCTTGGAGAGAACGAAGCGATCATTCCCGGGATGGGCGGGCCGCGCGAAGTCGTAGCGGAGATGACGGGCGAGCAGCACCGCCATGAGGTCGGCGGCGGACATCGAGGAGGTCGGGTGCCCGGACCCCGCCGCGGCGGCCGCCCGCACGCTGTCGACACGCAACTGCTGCCCCAGCTCGGTAAGTTGACGGGTGT
Source organism: Streptomyces sp. 2A115 (assembly GCF_052245575.1). Taxonomy (NCBI): domain Bacteria; kingdom Bacillati; phylum Actinomycetota; class Actinomycetes; order Kitasatosporales; family Streptomycetaceae; genus Streptomyces; species Streptomyces sp. 2A115. The sequence continues at coordinate 124,634 of NZ_JBQQCG010000008.1, forward strand.
TCATGACTCTCCTTCCGCGGGGCGCTCTGGGTCTGAAGAGGCGGGATCGTCGGAACCGGGGTTGCCTCCCTTGCGGCCGGGGGCTGGGGCGGCGTGCCCGTCAGAACCAGCCAACGCCGGACGCCCGGGATCGTGGGCCGCCGGAGGGCCAGGCTCCGCGACCGCCGGAGGCCCGGGATCCGGGGCCGTCGGGCGGCGGGGATCAGGGGACGCGAGGTCGGCGGACGTGGGTGCCGGGCGATTGCCGGGGTCACGCGTGACGGAGCCCCCGGCCGCGGGCGTCCCGGGCCTGGGATCCGGAAGGTTCGCACGCGCGCCAGGAGACGTTGCCCTCTCCGGTACGCCCGGCACCCGGGCCAGCTCCGGTGAAGCCGTGTCCAGGGGGACCGACCAGGAGCGGACGAGGCCCAACTGGACGGCCTGGCGCGGGAGTACGGCGTCCAGGAACCAGTCGGCGGCGACCCGGATGCGGTTGCCGGGCATCGCGGCGAGGTGATAGCCGCGGGTGACGGCACCGGCGAGCGGTCCGGAGAGATGGACGCCGAGCGGGTTGGCGGCGGCCTTCACCCCGCCGAGGTCGACGACGAAGCCCATGTCGCGGTGCCGGTAGTCGCGGCGGTCGCCGACGCCGAGCGAGGCGGCGACGTTGTGCCCCGCCGTCTTGCCCTGCCGCCAGGCGTGCTGGGCCGTCATGGGCGTGTACTGTCCCGGCCTCTCCAGATCGGGCACGGCGGCCGCGTCCCCGCAGGCGAACACCTCGGGACGGCCGGGCACCTGGAGGTTCGGCTCGACGAGCAGCCGGCCGCGTTCCATGGCGAGACCGAGCGCCTCGGCCAGCGGATCGGGCCGTACCCCGACGCACCAGACCAGCGTCCGGGTGTCGATGAACTCCCCGTCGCTGAGCAGCACCCCGTCGGGGGTGGCCTCCTTCACGGAGGTCTCGGTGCGGACGTCGACGCCCCGCTGCCGCAGCACGCGGTCGGCGGTGCGCGAGAGCCGCTCGTGCAACTCCGGGAGCACGCGCGGCGCGATGTCGAGCAGCAGCCAGCGCGGGCGCATGCCCTGCCGAAGCGGCTGCTTGCGGACCAGCGCGTCGGTGAACAACTGCCCGTGCGCGGCCACTTCGGTACCGGTGTAGCCCGCGCCGACGACCACGAAGGTGCACCGCGAGGAGCAGGTCTCGGGGTCGTCGGCGGCCGCCGCGAGCTCCACCTGCCTGGTCACGTGGTCGCGCAGGTACAGCGCCTCCGGCAGTCCCCGGAAGCCATGTGCGTGCTCGGCGACACCGGGGATGGGCAGCAGCTTGTTGACGCTGCCGGCGGCGAGCACGAGACGGTCGTACGAGAGGGTGCCGGCGCCTCCCTCGGGGTCGCTGTAGTGCACGGTCTGCGCGTCGAGGTCGATCCCGTCGGCCTCGCCGAGCACCAGCCGTACGCGCGGCAGGGTGCCGGAGAGCGAGACGGTGACGCGGCGCGGCTCCAGGACTCCGGCGGCGACCTGGGGCAGCAGCGGCAGATACAGAAAGTAGTCCGTCGGGTTCAGCAGGATGATGTCGGCCTTGTTCCGGGCCACCCGGGACAGGGTGCGTGCCGTCTGGTATCCGGCGAAGCCGGCGCCGACGATCACGACGCGGGGTCGACTCATGGTTTGCCTCCGGCGGGGTCACTCGTACGGAGCTTTCCGCGTCCCCCTGGCCCGGGCACCCAAACGTCGAGGTCCTCGGGCGACGGCAACGTCGAGCTCCACGGGCGACGGCGTTTCGCACCGGGCGCCGGGGTTACCCGGACGAGGACCCCACCGGGCCCGTCGCGGAGGTGCCACCATGCCCGAATACGGCTGTTTCCTGTCGACCGAGGAGTTCGGCCCGGCGGATCTCGTCGAGCAGGCGCGGATGGCCGAGCAGGCCGGCTTCCAGTCGCTGTGGATCTCGGACCACTACCACCCGTGGAACGACGCGCAGGGCCAGAGCCCCTTCGTGTGGTCGGTGATCGGCGCGCTCTCCGAGGCCGTGTCCCTGCCGATCGGCACGGCGGTCACCTGCCCGACCGTACGGATGCATCCGGCGGTCACCGCGCAGGCCGCGGCGACCAGCGCGGTGATGACGGACGGCCGTTTCCGGCTGGGCGTCGGCAGCGGCGAAGCCCTGAACGAGCACATCCTCGGCGACGCCTGGCCGCCCGCGCACGTCCGCCTGGAGATGCTGGAGGAGGCGATCCAGGTGATGCGCCACCTCTTCACCGGCGAGGAGGTCAACCACTCCGGCCCGCACTACACGGTCCAGAACGCCCGCCTCTACACGGTCCCCGACGAGCCGGTCCCGATCGACATCTCGGGCTTCGGCCCGGCGGCGACATCCCTCGCGTCCCGCGTCGGCGACGGCTACATCACGATGATGCCGGAGGAATCGATGGTGGAGCAGTTCCGCAAGGGCGGCGGAGGCGGAAAACCGGTCAGCGGCGGCACGAAGGTCTGTTACGGCCACGACCGCGACGAGGCCGTGCGTACGGTCCACCGCCTCTGGTCGAACCAACTGCTGCCCGGCGAAATGGGCCAGGTCCTCCCCTCGCCCAAGCACTTCGAGCAGCTGGAGCCGCTGGTCACGGAGGACATGGTGAGCCAGAACGTCGTATGCGGCGACGACGTGGACGAGCACATCGCCGCGCTCACCGCGTTCGCGGAAGCCGGTTTCGACCGGATCCACGTCAACCAGATCGGCCCCGACCAGCGCGGCTTCTTCGATTTCTACCGGACGAAGGTGCTGCCGCAGCTTCAGGAGGGGATCCGCTGATGCCTCGCGGTGGCCCGTCGAGAACATCCCGCACGCGGCGGGCGTGAGCGGGCTGCCCGATGATTCCGAGTCTGCAACTGCATCAGCCCGTCGTCTCCACGTACACGGTTCCGACGGACGCACCCGAGGCCGACGGCACACTCTCCTGGGACACCACGACCGTGGTGATCGCCGAGGTGACGGCGGGCGACGCGACCGGCAGCGGCTGGACCTACGGTCCGGCCGCCGTCGGCGACCTGCTGCGCGAGGAACTCGGGCCGGTCGTCATGGGTCTTGACGCGTTCGACATCCCCGCCGCGCACGACGCGCTGTGCCGCGCGATCCGCAACGCCGGCCGCCCGGGTGTGGCCGCCTGCGCGATCTCCGCTCTCGACATCGCCCTGTGGGACCTCAAGGCCCGGCTCCTCGAGCTACCCCTGGTACGCCTCCTCGGCGCCGCCCGCGAGGCCGTGCCCGTGTACGGCAGCGGGGGCTTCACGACGTACCACGACACGCATCTGGCGGCCCAGTTGAACGGCTGGGTGCATGGCCAGCAGATCCCGCGCGTCAAGATCAAGATCGGCGAGGCCTGGGGACGCGCGGCCGACCGGGACCTGTCCCGCGTCCGCACCGCGCGCGAAGTGATCGGTGCGGAGGCCGAGTTGTACGTCGACGCCAACGGCGGCTACACGCGCAAACAGGCGATACGCGTCGGGCACGCGCTCGCCGAGCACGGCGTGGGCTGGTACGAGGAACCGGTGTCCTCCGACGACCTGACCGGCCTGCGCCTGGTCCGCGACGCGCTGCTCTGCGACGTCGCGGCGGGCGAGTACGGCTACGACCTCCCCTACTTCGCCCGCATGATCGCCGCCGGCGCGGTCGACTGCCTCCAGATCGACGCCACCCGGTGCGGCGGTATCACCGAGTTCCTGCGCGCCGCGGCCCTCGCCCAGTCCCACGGCCTGGAGATCTCCGCCCACTGCGCCCCGCACGCCCACGCCGCGGTGGCCGCCGCCGTCCCCAATCTCCGGCACATCGAGTGGTTCCACGACCACGTCCGCATCGAGTCGATGTTCTTCGACGGCGCGCTGGATCCGACGGGCGGGGTGATCCGTCCGGACGGCGGCGTCGGACACGGGCTGACGCTGCGGACGGAGGAGGTGGAGGAGTACCGGGTGGCTTGAGACCCTTTCAGGGGCCAGAGTTCAGCCTGTTCTTGCGAGGGACCCCGGGCGTTCACGCCCGGGAGGAATCGCATCTGGTGGTGGCGCTGCGGAGCACCGCGGAATCGGGCCGGAAGCGCCAGGGCCGCGAAGCGGCCAGGTGACGGCCCGGCGGAGCCGGACCGTGCTGGCGCTGTGGCCGTGGGGCGGGGGCTGTTCAGCGACGGGTAGTTGACAGCTTGCGCTTGACCTGGGCTGCCAGCGCCAGCGCGCCGCCCATGGCCAGTCCCACTCCGACCCGCCCCCGGTTCCGTGACACCCAGTCCTGTGCACTACCCGGCAGCGCCTCGTCGTCGAAGCGGCCGTGCGCGCCGAAGTCCCGGCCGTAGGGCCCGTCGGCCGGAGACCACAGGTTGCCGTGACCGTCGGCACCAGCGGCGCCGTCGTCGTCGCGCTGAGCGTCGAAACCCGTGCGGGCGAGGTAGCGGTCGAGGAAGCCGGGGGCAACGGAGTTGGCCACCATGGTGGCCGCGGTCGAGCCGCCCACCCAGTACTCGCGGCGCCGGGGATGCCCGGCCGCGTGCACGATCGCTCGGGCGGCGAGCTCCGGCTGGTAGATGGGCGGAACGGGCCTGGCCCGGCCCGGCATCCGGCTCAACACCCATTCGAACTGAGGGGTGTTGACGGCAGGCAGCTGCACCATGGTCGTACGCACCCGGGTCCCCTCGTGCAGCAACTCGCAGCGCAGGGACTCGTTGAAGCCCTGGATGGCGTGCTTGGCCCCGCAGTACGCGGACTGCAGCGGAACCCCCCGGTACGCGAGCGCCGAGCCGACCTGCACGATCGTCCCCCGGTCGCGCGGCAGCATGTGCCGCAGCGCGGCGCGCGTGCCGAACACATAGCCCAGGTACGTCACTTCGGTGACCCGGCGGAACTCGTCGGGCGTGATCTCGGTGAACGGTGCGAAGACGCCGGCGAAAGCGTTGTTGACCCAGACGTCGATCCGCCCGAACGCGTCGACGACCCGCTGGGCGGCGTCCTCGACGGCCTTGGCGTCGGCGACGTCGACAGGGACGACCAGTGCCTCGCCGCCCATCCGCTGCACCTCGTCCGCCGCCGCGGCCAGTCCGTCGCGGCCCCGGGCGAGGAGGGCGATCCGGTCGCCACGGGCGGCGAAGGCCCGGGCCGTGGCCCGGCCCACGCCGCCGCTGGCCCCGGTCACCACGACGGCCCTGCGGCGCGACATGGCTCACCTCACCGGGTGGTCCGGCGAGCCGGGATCCGCCGGGCGGCCGCCCGGCGCCCCGGGCGCGCCCGCTCCAGGCGCCCCTGGCGCACCGGTCATGCCACCGGGCGGCGCGACGGGCGGCACCGGCGGATAGGCAGGCCCGGGGAGCCCGCCGGGCGGCGTCCCGGGAGTCGTAGCGCCGCCGACGGACCCACCCTGCCCCTGTGTCTCCGCGATCCGCTCCGGTGTGGGCCGGGACGCCGACGGCCGCGCCGCGTTGCGCAGCACGAACGCGAGCACGCCGAGTACGGCCGCGGTGATCAGTGCGGCCGCCCAGTCGGGCATCCCGAGCGCGAGCGCGAGGCCGAAGGTGAGGGCGAGGGCCGCGCCCGCATACAGGGCGACGGCGCCGGACGCGGCGTACAGCGCGGCCGTACGGCGCTGCCTGCGGGTCTGCTCCCGCAGTTCGTCGCGTACGGCGTCGCGGGCCACCTGCGCCAGTTCCTCGACCAGGCTCTTGTCCAGATGTTCCAGGTGATCGATGCGGTCCATGCCCCGCGAGTACCCGTACCCCCGCGCGCGTAACGCCCGGCCGGGCGGGGTACCGCCCGGCCGGATCAGGCCGGGACGTGGGACCCGCTCAAAACGATCTCTCGAAACGATCTCGCTCCCGGCCGGCCCCAACTAGGCTCGTGCACATGGAAATTCTGGGAGCCACGCTGCGCATCTGCGTCGACGACCTGGACACTGCGGTCCCCTTCTACGAGAAGCTGGCGGGCGGGCAGGCGTTCCGCTTCGAACGCGGCGGCGTATCGGTCGCCGCGGTCGGCTGCTTCCTGCTGATGAGCGGACCGGAGGCGGAGCTCGAGGTGCTCCGGAAGGTCTCTGCGACGATCGCCGTGAAGGACGTCGACGAAGCCCACCACGTGCTCACCGAGTCGGGCGCGCATGTCCTCGTGGGCCCGGTGGCCACGCCCGTCGGCCGCAACCTGATCGCGATGCATCCGGACGGGTACGTGTACGAGTACGTGGACCGCCGGGCCGCGGAGTAGCGCTCCTCGCGCCGCTCCTCGCGCCAACGGGCACGTCAAACACGTCACGCACTCAACACGTCGACACGTGAACCGGCGGGTGGCCGAGATTCCTGTGTGGCCGAGCGCCTACGTCAGCTGATCGTCTTCGAAGTCCTCTTCGTCCCTGATCCGTACGGCCTCCTCCTCCGCCGCCAGGCCGCTCGTCGTGCCCTCCTGGGAGTAGACGTCCTGTTCGCGGGGCAGGTCGGGGTCGGGCTCGTCGTACAGCAGCCCGGCCGGTTCCTCGGGCGGCCCCGGCTCGCCCTCGGCGTCGACCTCGGGCTCCTCGTCCGCGAGCCGTTCGTCGAGCGGCTCGCGCTCGATCACCTCGTTGACCGTGGTGTCCCGCTCCTCGGCGATGGTCGGTTCGTCCCCGGCGACGGGCAGCTGCTGCGGATCACTGGACCGCTGCTGCTCCGGCGTCCCGTCCTGCATGTCCGGGATGCCCTCGTCCTCGGGATCGGCCCCGGGATCGTGCGGCCTGGTGGTCATCGGGTCCGCCTCCTTCCCAACGTGCGGGATCACCCGGGTTCCCACCGCCCACCGGGTTCACACGAAGGTGTCCGGCCGCGTCCGGAAGCGGCGACGACGGTGTCAGCCTCGAAGCATGTCGGCGGTGATGGCCCAGCGTTCGTGGTCCCGCCAGGCCCCGTCGATGTAGAGGAACTCCGGCGAGAAGCCCTCCAGCCGGAAGCCGCAGCGGCGGGCCAGCGCGATCGAGGCGGCGTTGCCCGGCTGGACGTTGATCTCCAGCCGGTGCAGGCCGAGCCTGCCGAACGCGTGCCGGACGACCAGGTCGAGCCCCTGACTCATCAGCCCACGCCCGGCCGCGTGCGCGAACGCCCCGTATCCCAGGGCTCCGCACTGAAAGGCGCCCTCGACGATGTTGTTGATGTTGATGAACCCGGCGATCTGGCCGCCGTCCTTCTCGCAGACGAGGAACCCGGCCTTGGTCGGATCCTCGATCAGCCGCCCGGCGTACGAGCCGTAGGCGGCGGTGCTGGTCGGCGGGAACAGCCAGGGCTGGTGCAGCTCCTTGCTCTCGCGCACCCGAGCGGTGAACTCGGCGCCGTCCTCGTGGGTGTAGTGGCGTATGCCCACGCGGGCGCCTTCGGCGAGGTATTCGGCGGTGCCAGACATCCCGCCACGGTACGCGGTCGGCTACCTCCGGCGCTTCACGAAATAGGCACCGCACAACGCACCGATCACCGCAGTGCCGAGCAAGGCCATCCACAGGGGCATGGTGACCTCGGGGATCAGCAGGCGGATCTCCGTGGTGCGGGTGTTCTCGAAGATGAAGACCAGAGCGAGAACGGCCAGCGCGACGACGGCGACCCGGGCAGGGGTCAGCAGGTCCCTGCCACGGGCCCTGCCACCGCCGCCGCTGCCACCTGATGTCTTCCGGCTCATGTAATCAGGATGGGCGCAATGCGAGGATTACGCGCGGTGAGGGGCCTCCGGGTGACGGGAAAGTTCGGCGAACCCGTCGACACGATCACCTCGCTGAACCGCTCGACACGATCACCTCGGTGAACCGCCCACGACAGGCAGCTGAAGCACACCGGTCTCCCCTGGCCCACTGGTCACACTCACCCGCTTGACCCCTCTGTTCCCCAAGTACGCGTCATCGCTCCCCGCCACCACGAACCGCAACCGATGCCCCGCCTCGAAGCGGTGCACGATCCCCGGCAGCGACACGGTGAAGCTCTTGCGCACGTCCGGCACCCGCACGGGTGCGACAAGCCGGCGCACCAGCGTCTTCGTCCCGTCCGGCGCGACGTCGTACAGCTTCGCGAAGAGGACCAGCTTGTCCGCCGCGTCCCCGGAGTGCTGCACCCGCTCGGCCTGCGGCGAGACCACCTTCAGAGTGGCCCTCGGCACGCCGACGACATCGAGGGGCCCGGCGAGAGGCGAGCTCGTCCAGCCCGCGTACGTGCCCTCGGTGTCGTACGGAGCCGGGTCCGTGATCCCGATCAGCCCGGCCAGCGAGCTTTCCGAATGACTCGTCGGCACAAGCGAGTTGGCGTACGAGCGGCTGCCGCGTGCCACCTTCCTCCGGTTGTCGACGAGCTTGCCGTCGCCGGACAGGTACAGCGTCCGGCTCGGCGACGGGACCCGCGAGGACGTGCCGTACGTACCGGGGGCGGCGACCCAGTCCCGGTAGTAAGCGAACGCGGGCCCGGTGTCGACGCTCTTCTTCAGCAGGTAGCGGTCGAACCACGCGAGGATCCGCCGGCCCACATAGCTGGAGTCCAAGTTGCCCTGACTCAGGTTGAATTCACCCGGATCTGGGGAGATGGGCCCGCCGCTGTGCCCCCAGGACTGCCAGATCATCTTGGTCGGGGTCCCCTGCGCCTTGAGCGTCCGGTACGTCGCCTCCGCCTCATTGAGGTTGAAGAGGGTGTCGGCCTGGCCCTGGACCAGCAGCGTGGGTGCCCGCACGCTCTTCAGGTACGACACCGGTGAGACGCTCCGCGCGTAGGAGAGCATCTTCGCGGTCCGGTGCGCCGGATATCTTCCGGAGTTGAGGGTCCGGACGGTCGCACAGGCGTCGCTCACGAAGTGCCGGCACGGGATGGAGTTGATCCGGGAGGGGTCGAGGTTCGGCACGAGCAGGGGCTGGCTCTCCCCGATGAGGTAGAAGCCGTTGGCCCACTGCCATTTGAAGGCGCCGGGCACGGAACGGGAGGCGTTGTTGGGCGCCAGCGAGTACGCCAGGTCGTGCCAGGTGATGAGCGGAACGAGCGCGTCGACGCGGTGGTCCACGGAGGCGGTGGCCAGCTGGATGGCTCCGCCGTACGAGCCGCCCATCATGCCGACCCGTGGATCGCCGGCGCCGTCCTGCGTCACGAAGTCAGCCCTGGTCCCGTCGTCGGCGGCCCGTCGCCCCGCGAGGAAGTCGACGAGCGAGGAGGCCGCGCGGCCGTCGATACGCGGGTCGTCGAGCGAGATCAGACAGCCCGAGTTCCCGAACCCGAGCCCGGAGTAGACGAGTCCGACGTACCCGCGCTCGGCGAAGGCCTTCCCGATCTTGTCCGTCGAGCCGTCCGACTTGCTGCCGCCGAACCCGTTCGTGGCGAGCACGGCGGGCGCGGTATGCGCCTTGTCGACGCCCGCCGGGCGGTACAGGTCGGCGTCGATGGTGCAGGTACGGCCGCCCGCCGAAACCGTGAACTTGAGTGCGGTGACGGTGTATTGGGCCACCGCCGAGGCCGAGGCCGGTGCGGTGAGCGTGAACGGCACGGTGAGCGCGGCACCGAGAGCGAGGGCGAGCGAGGCGCGGGATCGAGGCATGCGAGAGCGACGGGACACGTAGACCTCCACACTGGGGACAACCCGACTACCGACCGGTAAGTACCTGGCCGATAGTCATGCTGTGACACGTGTCAGACAGGGTCAATCTCCGTGCCGGGCGTTTCTTGACGGAGATTCAGTGGAGGACTCGGTTCACTCGGATGTCCCGAGTTGAGGACACGGCGCGCTCCCCCGTCACATCAGCGCGGGCTCGTCCAGCCTCAGCGTCCCCGCCGCCGCGTCCAGCTCCCCCCGCATCCCGAACGGAATCGTCAGTGCCCCTGCGCAGTGCCCGAACCCGAACTCCTCCACGATCGGCACCCCGAGTCCGCCCAGCCGGTCGAGGACGACGGACCGCACCTCGTCGTACGACGGGACGCACCCGTCCCAGGAGCCCAGCAGGACCCCGGCGACCCCGTCGAGCCAGCCCGCGCGCAGGAGTTGGGTGAGGTAGCGGTCCAGACGGTACGTCTCCTCGCCGACGTCCTCCAGGCAGAGGAGACCGCCGCTCGCCGAGGGCCGGGCGTGTGGTGTGCCGAGGTCGGCGGCGAGCAGGCACAGACAGCCGCCGAGGAGGACGCCGCGGGCCCGTCCGGGGACCAGCGCACGCCCGCCGGACGTGATGGTCCGCACCGACTCCGGCTCGAAGAGCGTCGCCCGGAGATGCTCCTGAGCTCGCGCGTTCTTGATGAAGTCGATGCCCGCCGCCATCGGCCCGTGCAGCGTCACGATCCCCATGCGCGTCGCGAACGCCTCGTGCAGGGCCGTGATGTCGCTGAAGCCGAGGAACACCTTGGGCCCGGCGGCCCGCATCGCGTCCCAGTCGAGCAGGTCGACCATGCGCTGCACGCCGTACCCGCCGCGGGCGCACAGCACCGCGTCGACGGTCGGATCGCACCAGGCGGCCTGGAAGTCGGCGGCCCGGTCGGCGTCCGTGCCCGCGAGATAGCCGAACTCCCCGTGCCGGTCCAGGACATGGGGCCCCACCACCGGTTCCAGGTCCCACCCTCGCAGGATGTCGAGCCCCGTCTGGAGCCGTTCCTCGGGCACCGGCCCGCTGGGCGCGACGACCGCGACGCGGGCACCGGGGACCAGGCGCCGCGGTCTGCTGAGTTCCTTCACGCGGTGCGTTCCTTCATGTGGCGGGTTCCTTCACTTGGCGAGCTCCAGGGTGGGGATACCGGGCGGATTCAGGCCGAAGACCTGGGCGTAGAGGGAGAGTTCGGACTCCAGGACCCGCACCATCGTGTCCAGGCGCCGGAAGCCGTGACTCTCGCCCTCGAAGGCGATGTAGGCGTGCCGCACGCGTCGCGGCTGCTCCTCCACGCGGGCCAGGAACCGCTCGCACTGGGCGGGTGGGCAGATGACGTCGTCGAGACCCTGGAGGAGCAGGAAGGGGGTGGTGATGCGGTCGGCGTGCTCGACGGGCGAGCGCTCGACGTACCGGCCGGGGACCTCGGCGAGCGGTCCGACGAGGCTCTCCAGGTACTGGGACTCGAAGTCGTGGGTCTCTCCGATGCCCCAGCCCGCGAGGTCGAGGACGGGGTAGAGGATGGTCCCGCAGGCGTACACCTCGGTGCTCACCAGCGACGCGGCCGCCGTCCAGCCGCCCGCGCTGGCGCCGCGGATGGCGAGCCTGTCGCCGTCGGCGGTGCCCTCCTCGGCGAGGGCGAGCGCCACGGCCGCGCAGTCCTCGACGTCCACGACACCCCACTGCTCGCGCAGCCGGTTGCGGTACTCACGGCCGTGCCCGGTGGACCCGCCGTAGTTGACCTCGGCGACACCGATGCCCCGGGAGGTGAAGTACGCGATCTGGAGGTCCAGGACGAGTGGTGCGCGGCTGGTGGGGCCCCCGTGCGCCCAGACGACGTACGGCGGCAGTTCGTCGCCGGGTGCTACCTGACCGGGGTGGTGCGGCGGGTAGACGTGCGCGTGGATCTCGCGCCCGGCGGGCCCGGTGAAGGTGCGGATCAGCGGTTCCGGGTAGTACGCGGGGTCCACCGGGTCGTCGTGCGCGGCGCCGATGACGCGCGCCCGGCCGGTGCGGGCGTCGAGCTCGACCACCTCGTACGCGCTGCGCGGGCTGGCCGCGATGCCGACGACGCGGCTGCCGTCGACGGCGAGTGTGGCCGCGAACTCCGTCCAGGGTCCGGCCGCGTCGACGACCTCGCCGGTCTCCGGGTCGAGGATGCCGAGCGCGGTGGCGCCCCGGCCGTGCACGACGGCGATCAGGCCGTCCGCCAGGGGTGCGAACCAGCACTGCCCGATCTTCCACAGCGGCCCGCCGAACTCCTCCTCGCGCGGGCACAGGGGCTCGCCGTCCCGGTAGAGATTCCACCAGCCGGTGCGGTCGCTCGCGTAGAGCAAGGCACCGTCGGAGGACCAGTCGGCCTGGGCGATCGACTCGTCCGCGCCGCCGCCGGCCTTCCGGGTCCCGCGCAATGTTCCGTCGGGAGCCACCTCGGCGACCATCAGCTCGGTCCCGTCCCACGGCATCCGCGGGTGGTCCCACGCGAGCCAGGCGGCTCGGCTCCCGTCGGGCGAGAGCCGGGGCCCGGTGACGAACCGGTGCTGCCCGTCGGTGAGTTCGCGTACCGCGTCCAGGTCCTGGGCCGCCGAGCCGTCCAGCGGAACCGCCGCGACGACCCTGCGCACATCGGTGGGTCCGTCGCCGGTGAACTCCTCCAGTACGCACCAGACTTCGCCCAGTTCGAGGTGCAACCGCGGGTCCACCCACCGCAGTCCGCCGCCCACGAGCGACACGGGCGTGAGCGGGCGCGGCTCTTCGTCGGGGGCGGCGGGCTCGTACGCGTACAGCCGCTGGTCGGCGAAGTCGACGAAGACCACCAGCGGCCCGTCCTCGCGCATCACCCCGGTCCAGGGCTGTCCGCCGTACTCGATGACACGACTGCGGACGTTCCACGGGGCGGGCAGCACCGACTCCTCGGTGCCGTCGGCGCGGCGGCGGACCAGGGTGCGGCGGCCGCCCTCGGTGGGCCGGGGCTCGGTCCACCAGGCCTCGTCGCCGACGAAGCCGACGTAGTCGGGGTGCCCGTCGTGCGCGGCGGCCAGCGACGCGTCGATGGGCGAAGTCCAGGAACCATAGGCCAGGGTCTGCACGATGTCCCCCATCTTCCCTAGGCCGTGCGCAGAAAACGGTCGAGCACGCGGACGCCGAAGTGGAGCGCCTCGACCGGCACGCGCTCGTCGACGCCGTGGAAGAGGGCCTGGTAGTCGAATCCCACGGGGAGCTTCAGCGGCGTGAACCCGTATCCGGTGATGCCGAGGCGCGAGAACTGCTTGGCGTCCGTGCCGCCGGACATGCAGTACGGCACTACATTCCCCTCGGGCGCGAACTCCTCCACGGCCGCGCGCATCTTGGCGTACGTCGTCGAGTCCACCGGCGCCTGCAGGGCCACCTCACGGTGGTGGAACTCCCACTCCACGTCGGGTCCGGTGAGCTGGTCAAGGGTCGTGCGGAACTCGTCCTCGGTGCCGGGCAGAAAGCGGCCGTCCACGTGGGCGACGGCCTCCCCCGGAATCACGTTGATCTTGTAACCGGCGTTGAGCATGGTGGGGTTGGCGCTGTTGCGCACGGTGGCTTCGACGAGAGAGGCGGCAGGCCCCAACTTGTCCAGCAGCCCGTCCACATCGTCGAGATCGGCCTCGATGCCGTACAGCGCGGCCATTTCGGTGAGCGCCGCGCTGACGGTCGGGGTGAGCCGGACGGGCCACTCGTGGGCACCGATCCGGGCGATCGCGGCGGCGAGACGGGTCACCGCGTTGGCGTGGTTCACCTTGGAGCCGTGGCCGGCCCGGCCGCGTGCGGTGAGCTTCAGCCAGCCGGTGCCGCGCTCACCGGCCCCGACGGGATACAGCTCGCGGCCGGCGCCGTCGTGGAAGGTGAACGCCCCGGACTCGCTGATGCCCTCGGTGCAGCCCTCGAAGAGGCCCGGATGCCGGTCGGCGAGGAAACCCGAGCCGTCCTCGGCGCTCGCCTCCTCGTCGGCGGTGAAGGCGATGACCAGGTCACGGCGGGGGCGTACACCGGAGCGCGCCCATTGCCGGACGACCGCGAGGATCATCGCGTCCATGTTCTTCATGTCGACCGCGCCCCGGCCCCAGACGACCCCGTCGCGGATCTCCCCGGAGAACGGGTGCACGCTCCAGTCCGCCGCCTCCGCCGGTACGACGTCCAGGTGACCGTGGACGAGCAGCGCGTCGGCGGACGGGTCGGTGCCCGTCAGGCGCGCGACGACGTTCGTACGCCCCTTCGTGCGCTCCAGGAGGGTCGGCTCCAGGCCCGCCTCGGCGAGCCGGGCGGCGGCGTACTCGGCGGCCGGCCGCTCCTGGCAGTCCCCACCGCCACGGTTGGTGGTGTCGCAGCGGATGAGGTCGGAGGTGAACCGGACGACCTCGTCGAGGGCCTGCTCGTCAACCACGCGCTCGTCGATCGTGCGCTCGTCAGCCATACGCTTCCTCCACTGCGGCCGAGACGATCGTGGTGACCGCCTTGAAGGCTCGGATGCCCTCGTACATGGTCGGGCTGGTGTACGCGACCTTCCGTTCCCCGGTCCGGTCGACGCCCGGGACGACGGTGGCCGCCATGGCCAGGTGCTCGGCGTCGAACTCGAGCGCCACGGTGAAGGGGCCCGCCCGGGTGGGCTCGTGCCGGACCGCGAGCTGGGCGGCCTCCTTCGCCGCCGCTCGGATGTCGGCGGCGGTACGGGCCGGAGTCCGGCACACGGCCGCGTACCGCGAGACGTGGTCCTTGACGGCGATCTTCAGCGCCTCGGGCGCGTAGCCGAGCGCGTCCTCGCAGGCCACGTCGTCGCCGGTGACCAGGACCACGGGGACCCCGTACTCGGCGACGACGTGCGCGTTGAGCAGGCCCTCGCTGGCCCGTACGTCGTTGACCCACACGCCGGTGATCGAGTTGGCGAGGTAGGTGTGGGCGAGTACGCCCTCCATGCCCGCCCCCGCGTGATAGCCGACGAACGCGATGCCGTCGACGTCCCCGTGCTGCACACCCTCGACCATGGACAGCGACTTGTGCCGCCCGGTGAGCATCTCGGCCCGTTCGTCCAGCTCCTCAAGGAGCAGATTGCGCATGGTCCAGTGGGCCTCGTTGATGAGGACCTCGTCGGCGCCTCCATCGAAGAAGCCGCGGACGGCGGCGTTCACGTCCGAGGTGAACATCGACCGGCACCGCTCCCACTGCGGTGTGCCCGGCAGCACGTCGGCCGGCCAGGTCACCCCGGTGGCGCCCTCCATGTCGGCGCTGATGAGGATCTTTGCCATGCTCCAGTTGTATCGCAGTCGGGAGGCGGCCCACAGGGACGGGCCGACCGGTTCCTGGGATCCTCCTCAGCGGGGAGCTACACACCGTCGAGCAACAGGATGTCCACCTCGTCACCTCGGTCGGCGTCCGTGAGTTGCTCCGGGAGCGCGATGAGGCAATTGGCACGGGTGAACGATGTGAGCCTCTCGGCACGGTAGTCATCGACCGAACTCATGTGGACCGGCAACTCCGTAGATCCCTCAGCCACCGCTGATCGGTGGCAGGACGGCGATCTCGTCATCCGGCGCGCACGCGGCGCCGGTCGCGTCCTGTCGGCCCTCGCCGTTGACCCAGACGCGTGAGTAGGCGAGGACTTCGGCGAAGGCGGGGCCGTAGCGGCTGCACGCCTGCTCGAGTACCTCCCCGAGAGTGCCTCCAGGGATCACGTCATTACTTCGTCCAGCCGCTTCACGCGCGGCGGCGAACAGCAGCAAGCGGGGCATGGCTCTTCTCCGATTCCTTCCGTTTCCGACATCTCCGTCGGGGACTGGTCAGCCGCCGATGTAGGACATCTCCACGCGCTTCGCCACGGTCTCGGGCCGCCCACGCAGCTCGGAATACCGGTCCTCACGTACCGTCCAGAGCCCGCGGATGACGTCGAGTAGTTCCGCGTCGCTCGCGCCTGCCCGGAGCAGCGCTCGGAAATCCGTTCCACTTGATGCGAACAGGCAGGTGTGGAGCTTTCCGTCGGCGGAAAGGCGGGCGCGGGAACAGGTGCCGCAGAAGGATTGCGTCACTGATCCGATCACGCCGATTTCGCCTGCTCCGTCGCGGTACCGGTAGCGCGTGGCGACCTCGCCGGGCTGGCTGGGGGCGACGGGCACAAGCGGGTATCGGGCGTTGATCAAGCCCAACACGGATGCCGAAGGCAGTACTTCACCCAGCTGCCAGTGGTTCGTTCCGCCGACGTCCATGTACTCGATGAATCGAAGGATGTGCCCGCTGCCGCGGAAATACTCGGCCATGGGCAGGACGGACGACTCGTTGACGGCCCTCTTCACCACCATATTGACCTTGAGGGGGGTGAGACCTGCCTGGGTCGCGGCCTCGATACCGGCCAGCACCCGGGCCACTGGGACGGCTGTGTCGGTTATTCGCGCGAAGACCGAGTCGTCCAGGGAGTCCAGGCTCACCGTTGCCCGTCGCAGGCCGGCTGCGGCGAGTCGGTCGGCCTTGGCCGGCAGGAGAACCCCGTTGGTGGTCATGGCGAGATCGACTTCGGGGATCGACGCGAGCGCTCGCACCACGTCCTCGATCCCACGTCGCAGCAGGGGCTCACCGCCAGTGAGCCGGATCTTTCGCACGCCGAGGGAAACGAACAGCCGAGCCAACCGCTCGATCTCGCCGGGGGCCAGCAGATCGTCGCGGCCGAGATACCGGTGCGCCGACCCGAAGTGCTCTCGGGGCATGCAATAGCGGCAGCGGAAATTGCACCGGTCGGTGAGAGAGATCCGCAGGTCGCGCAGGGGGCGCCCGCGAACGTCGAGCAAGCTTGCTCCCGGCTTGCCCGTCATGTCGCCATCGCTCCCTGGTCCCGTGGCGAATCCCACCGCCGTGCGGCGTCGCCCACGGTCTCGATCTGGTGCCCCGTGGGCACCCAGTGACCTCCACCGTCCTGGGAGTACTCGCGCTTCCACACCGGGACCGCTTCCTTGATCACGTCGATGCAGAATCGCGCCGCGCTGAACGCCTCCTCGCGATGCGCCGCCGAGACGACCACCAGCACGCCGGCCTGGGTTACCGGCACGTGGCCCACCCGGTGGAACAACGCCACCCGGCCCAGGTCGGGCCACCGGTTCCGTGCCGCGCCGGCGATCTGCCGCAGTCGCGGGACCACATGCCGCTCGAATGCCTCGTAATCGATGGCAACGACCCGGTCACACTCGCTGCTGTGGTCCCGGACCGCGCCGGTGAACGACACCACGGCACCACATCCGGGCCTGGTGGCCCAAGCCAGCGCCGGGTCAGCCCGGAGTTCCGCGCGACTGAGCCCGACCCAATGGTCATCTGCCTGTATGTCGTCCGCCGGAGGTGCCCCGATCACCGCGGCTCCGGTGCCGACCGCGTAGTGCCTGTTCATTGTCGTCCCCTCAGACCGCTGGGGCGCAGGGGTATCGCCTGTACGGCGGCCGCCATCTGCTGCGCTGCGAACAATTCAGTTCCCTTTTGACCGGCTGATCAGTTCCCTTTTGACCGGCTGATTCGAGTACGCAGCCAAAGGCCTGGGCGCCCACCCAATTCTGGCGTGGCGGCCGGCTCTTCCGTTGTCGCGTTTCGCCATGATCTATGAGGCCGGCCCGGCGCCGCGTCACTTTCCGCGCCATCTCCTTGACGAAACGCGACACGACATCCCAGAGAATTCAGGTGCCTGCGCTTGCTCCGCAGCCTGGAATGGTTGCCCGGATCACCCGGCGGCCGCCCATCAAGATCATTCCGTGAATCATAGTTTTCTTATTGTTTACAGACATCCAACATCGGGGGGACACAGGGCGCGCTAGCTTCCGGCGAAGAGTGGAGTGCCGTGATCTCGAAAACGAGTACGGCCGTAGCGGGCCGCAGGTGCCCCGGCTACGCAAACCAGCAGCGGCCAAGCGAGGTTCGCCATGTCGTCAGCGCCCGATGTCACGTTTGCGACCACCACGGATGTGACCACAACGAGCCGGCACGGCGTGTGGCGCGACATGCTGCGGGAACACTTCGTGACCCTGGACGTCGGTGCCACATCGGACGGCCAGTTCACCGGCGGGGTGCGCAGCAGCTTCCTCGGCCACCTTCGGGTGTCCAGTGTCCGCTCGGTGACTCAGGAGATCGCTCGCACGGATGACCTGTTGCACCGCGATGGCGCGCGATACCTGCAGGTGGGTCTGGTCCGCAGCGGGGAGGCACACGTCACCCAGGACGGCCGTGCGTGCGTGCTGCGGCCAGGCGATTTCGTGGTCTACGAGACGGAGCGGCCGTTCTCCTGGGCACTGCGAGCGGAGCCCCAGCTTCCGCAGTGGGAGCTGAGCGTCTTCACCTGGCCGCGTGAGACGGTGAAACTGACCGAGCACGAATCGCCGCAGGTCACCTGCCATGCGCTGGACGGCAGCAGCGGGATCACGGGCGTACTCAGCCGCATGCTCGCCGATCTGCTCGTCACCAGCCCCACGGTCAGCCCCCCGAACGCGGCTCGCCTCGCGGACGAGGTCGGTGAGCTGGTCGCCACCATCGCGGCCGAGGCGTCAGGGCTCGGAGGCGGGAGCGCTGCTCACGAGGGACTGCTGCGACAGATCGACGCCTACATCGACCAGAACCTCGACGATCCCTGCCTGAGCCCGACGCTGGTCGCTCACGCGCACTTCATCTCGACCCGCCAACTGCAGCGGCTGTTCGCGCGGCGGGGAAGCACGGTGGCTCAGGTCATTCGACAGCGACGGCTGGAACGGTGTCGCCGTGAGCTCCTCGCCCGGGCGGATCGTGAACTGACGCTCACGGAGATCAGCGTGCGCTGGGGTTTCAGCGAGCTGGCCGTCTTCAGCCGGGCTTTTCGCGAGGTGTACGGGATGTCCCCGAGCGAGTACCGCGCACGCGCCCGGTCGTAATCCAGAAGGCTCCCGGGGGCTGGACCTGCCTGCTGTCAGCATGCCCGGCCCCCTGCCGTCAGCCCCAGCTGTCAGCCTCCGCCGCCGGCACGCTGGAGCGCGTCGCTCGAATGCCCCGGGACGGCCTGCAGCCGGGAGTCGACCAGGGGAGCCAGGTTGTTGATCGCGAGTGCCGCCTCGCCGAATCCGACGGAGATGAGTTTGATCTTGCCGTCGTAGTCCGCGATGTCGCCTGCCGCGAACACACGCCTGAAGTTCGTGCGCATGAATCGGTCCACCAGGAGATGCCGGCCGCGGAGTGCCAGACCCCATTGTGTGATCGGGCCGATGTTGGACAGGAAGCCGAGCGCGGCCACCACTGAGTCGGCCTTCAGCACTTCCCCGGCGCCGGACCGCGCGTGTGCGATCTCCACTTCCTCGATCTGCCGACCCCCACGGACGGCCCGCACCTCGAACGGCGTGCACAGCCGGACGGACGAGGCATGCAGAAGCTGAACGCTGTAGTCGTGCGCGCGAAACTGCTGCCGCCGGTGCACCAGCGTGACGCTGCGGGCGACTGGTTCCAGGCTCAGGGCCCAGTCCACGGCTGAGTCCCCGCCCCCGACGATGACCACGTCGGTGCCAGCCAACTCGTCCGGCCTCGGCACGAAGTACTTCAGGCCGCGGTTCTCGTACCCCACCGCCGCGGGCAGCGGGCGGGGACTGAAGCTACCGATCCCGCCGGTGATCAAGGCGGCCCTCGCCGCCACGACAGTCCCCCGGCTGGTGGTGATCTCGACTCCCTGGTCGGTCTCGGTCAAGGTGGTGGCCTGATGGCCGAGGAGGTATTCCGGCTTGGCCATGGCCGCCTGTTCGACCAGGGAGTCGACGAGGTCCTGGGCCCGCACCGCGGGGAAGCCCGCGACGTCGTACACCTGTTTCTCCGGATACAGCGCCGCCATCTGTCCGCCGGGTTGTTCCAGGGCGTCGACAAGCGCTACGGACAGACCCCGGAACCCCGCGTAATAGGCCGCGTACAGCCCGGTTGGCCCTGCGCCGACGATGGCCACGTCCACCATGCGGCGCCCCCCCGGATCCGCGGAGGGGGGCAGTTCACTCGGCACGGTCGGTCCGCCTCCCGTCCACCAGCGCGTGATCGACCCCGACCGGCCCACGCGGGGTCGCCCCGCCGGCCGCGTCCGGGTGCTCATCGAAGAACTCGACGGCGGCTTCCTTGAAGGGAACTGCCTCCTCAGGCAGTTTGTGCTCCCAGTGAATGGCGTCGCTGGGGCAGGCCGGCATGCACTTACCGCAATCGACGCATTCGTCGGGGTGGATATACATCATCCGGTCGCCCTGATAAATACAGTCGACCGGGCACTCTTCGACGCAGGACCGATCCAGGATGTCCAGACAGGCGTCCGTCACAACATAAGCCATGGTTTTTCCTCGTGATGTCGTCTGTGCGCGCCATTCAGCAGGCAGCGCCACTCGAAAAGGACTCAGGCCCCTTCGATCTGAATCAGGGTGTCGGAGAACGTCGGCGCGTTCCCCAGGTCGGCGAAAATCGTCGGCGTCACAGAGGCGATCGTCGAGAGTGTCTTGGCGTGCTTGCGCCATCCCCCCATGGGAGACACAGCCACGCCGGTCAGGACCGAGGCATCGACCTTGGCGCGGGCCACGAACTCGCCGCGGTCATTGAACACACGCACGTACTGGCCGGTCGTGATGCCCCGCTCTTCGGCATCCTCCGCACTGATGAGGATCGTCTGCTCCCCCTGCACTTTGCGGTGCATGGGCAGATTGGCGCTGCTGGAGTTGATGTACGCGTGCGACTTCGGAGTGAGCAGGTTCAGCGGGTACTTCGCGGCCAGTTCCGGGTTCGCGCGGATGGATTCGCGGGGCGGGATGTAATGCGGCAGCGGGTCGATGGGGTTCCCCGGCTGATGGTCATTGGAGCCCTGCCGGAACAGCGGAACCACGAAGTTACCGCCGGCCGCGGCACTGGACTTGAACTCGACCTTGCCCGACGCGGTCGGGAAGTTCCCCTCGGCATGCGGGGCGTACTCATCGGCCGAGGGAAGATTCAGCCGCTGCCAGCCCTTCTCCTTGAGCGACTGCACGGTGATGCCCCGCATCGCCGGCGCCGACCAGTCGAACGCCTCCGCGACCATGTCCTCGTCGGAGCGCCGGAACACGTCGTCGGTGAAGCCCATCCTCGCCGCCAGCCGGCGGAACAACTCGGTGTTCGGCACCGCTTCGCCCAGCGGCTCGATGGACCGGTGGTTGTAGGAGACGTACATATGCCCCCAGGAGAACATGATGTCCTCCTGCTCCAGCTGAGTGGTCGCCGGCAGAACGATGTCGGCGAACTCCGCCGTGTCGGTCATGAACTGCTCGCTCACCACGGTGAACAAGTCCTCACGGCTCAGGCCCTGGATCATCTTGTCCTGGTCGGGACAGACCACGACCGGATTGGAGTTGTACACCATCAGCGCCTTCAGCGGCGGGCCGGACTCCAACCCACCGGTGAGTGCCTCACCGAGGAGATACTGGTTCACCACCCGCGTGCCGGGAGTGAGCATCTCCGGATGCATGAACGCCCCCCAGTTCACGGGGAACGCCCACAGAGGGAGCTGGAGAATTCCACCACCGGGCTTGCGCCAGGCGCCCACCAGAGCCGGCAGGCAGGACAGCGCCCGCACCGTCTGCCCGCCGCCGGCATGCCGCTCGACCGCCACCCCGATACGGATCACGGACGGCTGCGAGGTGGCATACTCCCGCGCCAGTCGGCGAATGTCCTCCGCCGGAACCCCGGTCTCGGCGGCCGCCCACTCCGGCGTGCACTCGGCCACCCGATCGACCAGCTCGTCGTAGCCGACCGTGTAGCGGGCGACGTAGTCGTCGTCGGTGAGCCCCTCGTTGATGATGACGTGCATCATCGCCATGGCCAGCGCGCCGTCGGTACCCGGCCGGATGGGGATGTGCCAGTCGGCGGCCTTCGCCGTCCGCGTCCTGACCGGGTCGACCACCACAACCTTCGCCCCGCGCTTGCGCGCCTCCGCGATGTGCGGCCACAAGTGCAGGTTCGTGCTCATGACATTGCACGCCCAGATCAGGATGAACTTCGAGTGCACGAAGCTCTCCGGGTCCACGCCCGCGCTGTCGCCGATGGTCATCATGTACGCGGTACACGCACCCGAATCGCAATAGGTCCGCTCCGAGACGGTGGCGCCGAGCTTCGCGAAGAAAGGGTCACCGACGTTCAGGCCGTTGAGGATCCCCTGCGTGCCGAGGTAGCTGCACGGCATGATCGCCTCCGGGCCGTACTCCGCCGAGATCGCCCGGAACTTCTCAGCGATCTCGTCCAGCGCCTCGTCCCATGTGATCCGCTCGAACTGACCGCTGCCCTTCGGGCCGGTACGCCGAAGCGGGTAGAGCACCCGATCCGGGCTGTAGACCCGGTCCAAGTAGTTGTCGACCTTCACGCACAGGCCACCGCGGGTGAACGGGTGCTCCCGATCGCCGGCCACCTCGATTGCCTTGCCGTCCTTGACGGTTACGAGCATGGCGCAGGTATCAGGACAGTCGTGCGGGCACGCGCCACGCACCACCGCGCTGCCCGTCGTCGCCGGTGCAGTCATGATTCTCTCCTCGGATCGAAGCTGCTTCGATCGTCGGCGAGCTGATGGGCATCGCGCGCGACACGGCACGACGCCTCTTCGACTCAGCGCGACAGGACTTGTCCCGAAGGTTCCCGGGATGCCGTGCACAGGTAGCGGAGCTTCTTCGGTTCGGCGTCGGCGAACTCGTCGTTCAACAGCAGGGCGCGGGTCCGGGCGGGCAGGTCTGTCGCGGTCGGGGGACGGCTCCAGCCAGGCCGCGTTGACCTGGAAGAGCCAGGAAGGGAAACGGCCGGGAACCCGCCGGATCTCCAGTTGTCACTCGGCCGCCCACAAGCCCCGTACGTGTCCGAGGTGCCGCGTCATGACGGCCCGTACCGTCGCCTCGTCGCGGGCGATGAGCGCGTCGAGGATCTCCAGGTGCTCGGCGGCGGACGCCTCCAGGCGGCCCGCCTTCACCAGCGCGTGCAGGCCGTAGAGACGGGAGCGCTTGCGGAGGTCGCGGACCACCTCGACCAGGTGCTCGTTGCCGGACAGGGCGAGCAGGCCCAGGTGGAAACGCATGTCCGCCTCGACGTGCGCGATGAGGTCACCGCCGGCGGCAGCCGTGACGCTCTCCCGCGCGGCCGGGCGCAGCGCCTCCAGGGCGGCCGGGTCGGCGGTGGCGGCGAGCGCCACGGTCGTGGGAATCTCGATGAGCGAGCGGATGTGGGTGTACTCGTCCAGCTGCTTCTCGGAGACGGCCGTGACCCGGAAGCCCTTGTTGGGCACCGTGTCGACCAGGCCCTCCTTGGCGAGGTCGAGCATGGCCTCGCGTACGGGCGTGGCGGAGACGCCGAAGCGGGCGGCGAGGGTCGGCGCGGAGTGCACCTCGCCCGGGCGCAGTTCCCCGGCGATCAGGGCGGCGCGCAGGGCGTCGGCGACGCGCTCGCGGTAGCTGGGCTTGTTGCCGCCCAGCGTGGGCAGGGCGGGGGCACTGGGGCGCTGGGCGGGCATCGAGGTGTCTCCTTGGCGCTTGGGGCTCTCGTCGGTGCGGGCGGTTCGCGGGCGGTTCGCGGGCGGTTCTAGAGGACGAAGCCCGCCGGGAACGGGTCACTGGGGTCGAGCAGGTACTGGGCCGTGCCGGTCACCCAGGCGCGGCCGGTGAAGCTGGGCAGGACGGCCGGGATTCCGGCGACCTCTGTGGTGCCGAGAAGTCGGCCGGTGAAATGCGTTCCGATGAAGGACTCGTTCAGGAACTCGGTGTGCAGGGGGAGTTCACCGCGTGCGTGCAGCTGGGCCATGCGCGCGCTGGTGCCCGTTCCGCAGGGTGAGCGGTCGAACCAGCCGGGGTGGATCGCCATCGCGTGCCGCGAGTGCCGGGCCGTCGAACCGGGGGCGACGAGGTGCACGTGGTGGCAGCCACGGATGGAGGGGTCCTCGGGGTGGACGGGCTCCTCCTCGGCGTTGATGGCGTCCATCAGCGACAGTCCGGCGGCGAGGATGTCGTCCTTGCGCGCCCGGTCGAAGGGCAGCCCGAACTGGTCGAGCGGCAGGATCGCGTAGAAGTTGCCGCCGTACGCCAGGTCGTAGGTCACCGTCCGCCCGTCGGCGAGCGTGATCTTGCGGTCGAGGCCGACGGAGAAGGACGGCACGTTCTGGAGGGTGACCGCCTTGGCGGCCCCGTCCTCCACCGCGACCTCGGCGACGACGAGGCCGGCCGGGGTGTCGAGGCGGATGGTCGTCACCGGCTCGACGACCTCCACCATGCCGGTCTCGACAAGCACGGTCGCGACGCCGATGGTCCCGTGCCCGCACATCGGGAGATATCCCGAGACCTCGATGTAGATGACGCCGTAGTCGCAGTCGGGGCGGGTGGGCGGCTGGAGGATCGCGCCGCTCATCGCCGAGTGGCCGCGCGGCTCGTTCATCAGCAACTGCTTGATGTCGTCGCGGTGTTCACGGAAGTGGAGGCGGCGTTCGTTCATGGTCGCGCCGGGGACCGTGCCGATGCCGCCGGTGATCACGCGGGTCGGCATGCCCTCGGTGTGCGAGTCGACGGCGTGCAGGACGAGTTTGCTGCGCATGGTCTGCCTCTCGTCGTTTCGGGTGTCGGGCTCGTCGTTTCGGGTGTCGGGCTCGTCGTTTCGGGTGTCGGGCTCGTCGTTTCGGGTGTCGGGCTCGTCGTTTCGGGTGTCGGGCTCGTCGTTTCGGGTGTCGGGCTCGTGGTTCGGGGGTCAGGCGAGCCCGGCGGCCACGGCCCGCTCGGTTGCCTCGCGCACCGCCTTCTCCTGCTCGGGCAGCAGCGGCACGCGCGGCGCCCGGACCGGACCGCCGTGCCGCCCCACGATGTCCATCGACAACTTGATGGCCTGCACGAACTCGACCTTCGAGTCCCAGCGCAGCAGCGGGTGCAGCTGCCGGTAGAGCTTGCCCGCCGTGTCCAGGTCGCCCGCGATCGCGGCGCGGTAGAGGGCGACGCTCGCGGCGGGCAGCGCGTTCGGGTATCCGGCGACCCAGCCCTTGGCGCCCGCGACGGCGAGTTCCAGCAGGACGTCGTCGGCGCCGATCAACAGGTCGAGTTCCGGGGCGAGTTCAGCGATGCGGTAGGCGCGGCGTACGTCGCCGGAGAACTCCTTGACCCCGTGGATGTACCCCTCGCCGTGCAGCCTCGCGAGCAGCTCGGGCACGAGGTCGACCTTGGTGTCGATGGGGTTGTTGTACGCCACGATCGGCACGCCCGCCTTGGCGACCTCCGCGTAGTGGGCGAGGACGGAGCGCTCGTCGGCGCGGTAGGAGTTCGGGGGCAGCAGCATCACGGAGGCGCAGCCAGCGTCGCGCGCCTGCTCGGCCCAGCGGCGGGCCTCGGCCGAACCGTACGCGGCCACGCCCGGCATCACCCGCTGCCCGCCGATCGTGGCGACCGCGGTCTCCACGACCTTGGCCCGCTCCTCAGGGGTGAGCACCTGGTACTCGCCGAGCGAGCCGTTCGGTACGACGCCGTCGCAGCCGTTCTCGACGAGCCACGTGCAGTGGTCGGCGTACTTGTCGTAGTTGACGGAGAGATCGTCGTTCAGCGGCAGCGCGGTGGCGACGAGGACGCCACGCCAGGGGCGGTTGTCGGTCATGAGCGGTCCCATCCGATTCTTAGGGTGTGGCATTGGATGTGGCATTTGACTGGGTTCATTGGATTTCACTGGGATTCACCGGGTTCGCGCGCGAGGATGCCGAGCGGCACAGGCCGGGCGAACGGCCGTCGCGAGGGCGCCTCCGGGCACCCCGCGAGCCCCGCCACCGCGGGCGCGCACATCCGGCCCTGACACCAGCCCATCCCGGCCCGGGTCAGCAACTTCACGGTGCGCACGTCCCCCGCGCCGAGCTCGTCGACGGCCTCCCGGACCGCGGAGGCGGGCACCTCCTCGCAACGGCACACGACGGTGTCGTCGGTGACCTGCTCGGTCCAGTGGGCGGGCGGGCCGTAGACGGTGTCGACAGCCGCGAAGAACTCGCGCAGCCGCGCCCGGGCCTTGGCGGCTGACGCGTACGAACTCCAATCGGGCGTACGGGAGTTGAGCCGCGCGGCGACGGACAGTCCCGCGATCCTGCCCTCGGCCAGCGAGAGCACCGCGCCACCGATTCCCGTGATCTCACCCGCGGCCCACACGCCGGACATGTCGGTGCGCTGCTCGTCGTCCACCGCGACGTTCACCCCGTCGACGCGGCAGCCGAGTGCCTCGGCCAGGTCGGTGTGCGGGAGCATCCCGTGGCCGACGGCGAGGGTGTCGCAGGCGATGCGGCGCTCGGTGCCGGCCCGCACCCGCCCGTCGCCGTCCAGCGCGGCGACGGTCACGGCGTCGAGCCGGCCGGTGCCGTGCGCCGCGACGACGGTGTGGCGGACGTGCACCTTGACCCGGTGCCGCGCCAACTCTGCCGCGTACCGGGCGCCTTCGGCGAGCTTGGCGGGATGGGAGGCGAGGGTACGGGACTGCCGTACGAACCCCTGCGGATCCGCGGACTCCACGAGCGCGGCGACCTTCGCCCCGGCCGAGGCGAGTCCGACGGCGACCGGCATCAGCAGCGGCCCGGTCCCGGCCACCACGGCGGTACGCCCCGGCAGCACGAGCCCGCCTTTGAGCATGGCCTGCGCCCCGCCCGCGGTGACCACTCCGGGGAGGGTCCACCCGGGGAACGGCAGCACCTTCTCGTACCCACCGGTGGCGAGCAGCACCGCGTCGGCGCGGACGGCGACGGCCTCCTCCTGATCGGGACCGAGGAGGGCGTGGACGGTGAAAGCGTCGGAATGCCGCTCCACGAACCAGACATGATGATCCGTCAGGTGCGTGATACGGCCAGCCGTGATCTGCGCCGCGAGCCCGTCCCTCAGTCGCTCCCAGGTGCGCCACTGATGGTGCAGGGCCTGGGGACGGCGGGCGCCGAGCCCCGCGGCGGGCTGACGGTAGAACTGCCCACCCGCCTCCGCCGCGGAGTCGGCCACGGTCACCCGTACCCCGCGTGCGGCCGCGGCCAGGGCGGCAGCGAGACCGGCGGGTCCCGCGCCGATCACCGCGAGGTGCGGTCTCCCCGCCACCGTCGGACGCGGCCGCTCAGCCATGGTGACCGGTCCCTTCCTGCGTGCGAATCACGTCCCCGGCCTCGGCGCGAATCAGACAAGCCCGTTGGTTCGCCCGCCCGTTGACGGTCACCAGGCAGTCGAAGCACACACCGATACCGCAGAAGACACCGCGCGGCTCGCCGCTTCCCCGGGTCGTACGCCAGGACGTGATGCCCGCCGACCAGAGCGCGGCGGCCACCGTCTGGCCGGGCAGGACGGTGATCTCGCGGTTGTCGAAGGTGACGGTGAAGGCGGGTCCTGGCCTGGCGTGGGCCAGTTCCAGCGGGGTGCGGGGTGTCACGGGACCTCCTCGGGCGACGGGTCCGGAAAGCGGTCGGGGCGGAACGGTGCGACGTCCATGTCGGGCTTCTTGTCCGTCAGCGCCTGGGCGATCAAGTGCCCGGTACCGGTGGCGAGTCCGATCCCCGCGCCCTCGTGCCCGCAGGCGTGGAAGAGGCCCGGCACGCGCGCGTCGGGGCCGATCGCGGGCAGGTGGTCGGGCATGTACGGACGGAAACCGAGGTAACCGCGCATGGCCTTGACCGTCTCCAGGAAGGGAAAGAGCCCCGTCGCCCCGGCGGCCAGCGCCCGCGCGACGGGCAGCGAGAAGGAGCGGTCGAAACCGACCCGCTCCCGGCTCGCCCCGATCAGTACCGGTCCCGCGGCCGTCCCCTCCACCACGGGCGAGGTCTGCAGCGCCGCCGAGTCACTGGCCACGTCGGCCACGTAGTCGGCGGCGTACACCTTGCGTCGCACCATGCGCGGCAGTGGCTCGGTGACGAGGACGAAGCCGCGCCGGGGCAGCACGGGCAGGGAGGTCCCGGCCAGCGCGGCCAGTTCCCCGCCCCAGGTGCCGGCCGCGTTGACGACCGCGGGGGTGTGGATGTCGCCTTTGGAGGTACGCACTCCGCGTACAGCCCCCGCCGCCGTGCGCAGCACCTCCGTGACCGTCCAACCGGCCCGCAGCGAGGCCCCGGCGGTGCGGGCGAGCCGTACGAGATGTGCGGCGGCAAGCGTCGGCATCACCTGAGCGTCCTGCGGATAGAGGACTCCGCCCGCGAGTCCAGGCGCCAAGTGCGGTTCCAGGTCGTGGAGTTGACCGGCGGCGACCGGAACGGCGTCCACGCCGGCGGCGAGCTGTCCGGCGGCGAAGGCCTCCAGGGACGCGAGGCCCTCGGGCGCGGAGGCGACGACGAGCCCGCCCTTGGCCTCGTACTCGACGGCCTCGGCCAGCCCGGGCTCGGCGGCGATGTCGGCCCACAACCGCCCCGAGAGCAGGGCGAGTTCGAGTTCGGGCCCCGGTTCCTTGTCGGAGACGAGCAGGTTCCCCTCGCCCGCGCCGGTCGTGCCGCCCGCCACCGGACCGCGGTCCACCAGGATGACGTCGAGGCCCGCCCGGGCCGCGTAAAGGGCGCTGGCCGCGCCCACCATTCCGGCCCCGACGATCACGACATCGCAGGTCAGAGGCTTTGTCACGCCAGTACTATGTCACATATTCCTTTTCGGGCCAAGGGTCTCCAGGCTCGTCCACCCGGGACCTCTACTTCCAGCCCGACGGTCTGAACTACTGCACCGCACCACCGGGGAGATCGCCGGGCCCCGTACCGTGGGCCCGGCGACGCGGCTCAGGTACGCTCCACGACCAGCCACTTCGACGGCAGTTCGATCCGCGTGCCGTCGGGCTGGAACTCCGTGGTGACCAGGGGCAGTTCGCCGCTCGCGAGGACGGTGAGTCCGGCGGCGCGCAGATACTCCGGTACCGCGGCGTCGGACACCGCACCCGGCGCGATGCCGTGCCGGAAGACGGGCGCGAGTTTCGGCGGCGGGCCGGCCGGGCTCTGGGCGAGGCCCCGCAGGACCTGCCCGGCCGCCTCGGCGAGTTCGACGAGGAAGGCGCGGCCTCGCTCGCCGAGGAGCGTCGCGAGGCCGTCGACGAGCGGCTGCCGGTCGTCGGGCTCGCACTGGTGGAGCACGCCGCGCATATAGACGTTGGCGTCGCCGATCTCGGCGTGCAGCGTCTCGGCCTCCCTCTTCTCGGCCGCGTCGAACAGGCGGTACGCGGCCTGGCCCGCCGGATCGGCCTGCCGGGCATGGTCGAGGGCGGCAGCCGACAGATCGGCGCCGACGACGCGCGGATAGCGGTCGGCGAGGAACCGGGTCTGGGTGCCGTTGCCGCAGCCGAGGTCCACGAGGGGCAGGCCGGGAGCCGCCAGGTGCGGCTCGAACAGGGCGAGATGGACGCCCACCGTGACAGCGGGTTCGGCGTCCCAGAACACGGCTCCCTGTTCGTCGGGGGCCTCACGCCAGAAGCCTTCCCAGGCCTCCTTGTAACGAGTCGTCACGCTCATGCCAGCTCCCCAGGATGTGACCACAGACCGCCGAAAAGTGACGGGCAGTCCGGTTTATCGTGCCCCGGGCAAAGCGACAAGCGCGTGGCGCACACCTTCACCGCTCATTCCACAGGCGTACGCCGATGTGAGCGCCCCTCGCGCCCCCAGAGGGTCAGCGACGCGGCACGGTCAACTCGAACCACACCGTCTTGCCGGAGCCCGTGCGGCTGGTCCCCCACTCACGCGCCAGCGTGGTGACCACGCGCATGCCGCGTCCGGACTCGTCGAGCGGGCCCGCGCTGAGCAGCGTCGGCAGGGTGTGGTCGTCGTCGGCCACTTCGACCAGCAGCGTGTCGCCCCGGACCAGCCGCAGTTCGATGGGGCGGCTGTGCGAGTGGCGCACGGCATTGGTGATGAGCTCGCTGACCAGCAACTGGACCGTGTCCACAACGGAGTTGAGGCCCCACACGTGTAGCTGTTCGCGGACCACGGCGCGCGTCCTGCCCACCTCGACCGGGCTGAGCCCGATCCGCCACTGGGCGACGTCCTCGGGCTCGATGCCGTTGAGGCGGGCCATCAGGAGGGCCACGTCGTCCTTGCGGCCGCCTCGGGTGTTGAGAGCGCGGATGATGGTGTCGCAGGCGTCGTCCATGGAGGCGGCCGGGTGCGCGGCGGACTCGCAGAGGGTCGCGAGGCCGACGCCGATGTCCTCGCCGCGCACCTCGACCAGCCCGTCGGTGCACATCACGAGCCGGTCGCCGGGCGCCACCCGGACTCGTACGGACTCGAAGGGGACCCCGCCGACCCCGATGGGCGCGCCCGTCGGGAGATCGAGCAGATCACTGCGGCCGTCCTCGGCTCGGACCAACACCGGGGGAATGTGGCCCGCGTTGGCGATCTCCAGCTCGCTCG
Organism: Streptomyces sp. 2A115; assembly: GCF_052245575.1. Classification (NCBI taxonomy): domain Bacteria; kingdom Bacillati; phylum Actinomycetota; class Actinomycetes; order Kitasatosporales; family Streptomycetaceae; genus Streptomyces; species Streptomyces sp. 2A115. The sequence continues at coordinate 154,516 of NZ_JBQQCG010000008.1, forward strand.
CGATGGGGTCGTACACCGCGTACAGGCAGGTCGCGAGGTAGTGCTCGCCGAGGCGTTGCGCCAAGTCGTCCAGGTTGCGCAGGAGTTGGGCGGGCGGCAGGTCGAGGGCCGCCATGGTCTGTACGGCGGTGCGTAACTGGCCCATCATCGCCGCGGAGTTGAGGCCGTGGCCCATCACGTCGCCGACGACGAGAGCGGTCCGGGATCCGGGCAGCTTGACCGAGTCGAACCAGTCGCCGCCGACCCGCCCCAGCAACGTGCCCGGCAGATAGCGGGTGGCGATGTCGCAGCCGGCCATGCGCGGCGCGATGTGCGGCAGCATGCTGTCCTGGAGGGTCTCTGCGACGCTCTCCTGGTACGTGTACATGCGGGCGTTGTCGAGCACGAGCCCGGCGCGTGCGGCGAGTTCGGCACCGGTGACCCGGTCCATGTCGTTGAACTCGACGCGCTCGGGGTGGCGCAGCAGGATCATGAAGCCCAGCACCACGTTGCGGGCCTTGAGGGGCACGATCAGCATGGAGCGGTTGCTGATGAGGGGCCGGATGTCGCGCTTCTCGAACTGGGCGGCGATCATGTGCCCCATCTGCTCGCTGATGCGCGGCACGAGGACGGGCTCGCCGGAGGTCATGCACTGGAAGAACGGGGTGTGCGCCGGGAACGGCATGGCCTCGCCGACCGGCACGACGTCGTCCCAGCGGCCGGGCTCGTCCGTGTGCTCCACAGCGACCCGGTGCCACATCGTGGTCGTGTCGGGCACGCCGTCGGGAAAGCCCTCACCGGCGACGACCTGCTCGCGCAGATACGTCCCGGCCACGTCGGTGAAGCGCGGCACCACGGCCTTGCTGACCTCGACGATCGTGCGGGACAGGTCGAGCGAGGTGCCGATGCGCCCGCTGACCTCGTTCAGGAACTCCAGACGTTCGCGGACGGCGACGTATTCGAGGTCTTCGCCCTCGTCCTCGACATCCTCCGGCAGGGGCTCTCCGGATGCGGCCGCCGCGACCGCCCATTCCCGACGCGCTTTGCGCTCGGCACGCCGGGGCACGCCCCAGTCGGGTGTGACCGGCACCCGGTCGTTCTGGCTGAACTCCAGGATGGGATAGCCCAGTTCGAGTACCTGCGCGACGATGCGGGCACTGTCGCCGACGCTCATGCTGGGCAGGATCTCCGGCAGCCTGCGGGCCAGCTCCTCGGCTCCGGGGAAGTCGGTGTGCAGCGCGAACCCGGGCGCGATGCGCTCCAGGACCACATTTCCGTCGGCGTCATCATCCTGGCGCAGCCCGCCCGCGTCGGCGGCGAGCACCAGGAGTCGCTCCGGACCGGGCCCCACCAGCGGGTACGCCCACCACAGCACGTCGACCCGGTCGCTGCCCGCCACCGTGAGCCGCGCGCGGCCCGCCGCCGGGTAGGACAGCCGCCCGTCGAGCGAGGATTCGAGGTCGGGACCGAGTCCGTCGTAGGCGTCATACGCACCGGAGAGCGTGCTCTCGTCGCCCTCGGGCAGCGCACCGGAGACGGGCAGCAGGTCGACGGCGGAGCGGCCGACCGCTTCCTCCCTGGCCGCACCGAACAGGCGCCGAGCGCCCCGGCTCCAGTGCGAGACCAGACCGTCCCGGTCGACGACGACCACGGCCAGCGGGACACGACCGGCCGCCGCGCCGTTACCGGCCACACGGTCGGGAGTCGCGCCCCTCTTGGTGCCACGGTCCATGACCCAGGCCCTCTCTCCCACGGTCCGCAAAAGTCTGTACCGCCACAACCACGGTACGTCCGCAGCCGGTTGCCATGTGTGCCATTGCCTGAATTGACACCGGCGCGCCCCTGAGGGGCGCGGGGCTGTGCCAATTTGCGGCTCCGCCGCGTGGGCGCGACCAGCCATGAACAACCCCCGCCCCTCAGTCCTCATGCCCCAACTGAAGATCCCGCTCAGTCCGCCCGCCCCCGGCCACCTGAAGCACCGTGGCCACCGGCGGGTACCCCGTCGCGATCACCGTGTACTCCCCAGACGAAAGATCAACGAACCGGAACGTTCCCTCACCACCCGTCGTCAACGTGTCCACCACATTCCCCGCGGCATCCAGCAACGTCACCCGCGCATGCTCCACCGGCCGCCCCCCACTGGCCCGTACAGTCCCTCGCAACACAGCCCCGCCCGCAAGCTCCACATCCTGCCGAGTCTCCCGAGCGGCCTGCACACTCACGGGCAGCGCGGCCGGCCGAAGGGCGGGGGCACTCGCGGCGAGCGTGTACTCCCCCGCCACCAACTCAGTGATGACATAGCTCCCTTCACGCCCGCTGCGCGTAGTGGCCACCACCTCCCCGTGCACATTGGTGAGCGTGACGGCGGCGTCACGCACAGGCGTCCCGTCCGCCGTCACCACACTCCCGGCCAGCCGCCCCGCACCCCCGAGCACGACGTCCAGCTCCACCGGCCTCCCCCACCCCCCGGGCGGGGGGACCCCCATCTCGCTTCGCTCGCCGACGGTGACGCTGACGGCCTGCGGCTGATGCCCGCCCGCCGCGGCGATCAGGACGTACGACCCCGATCCGGGCGTCGACAGCGCGTACCGCCCGTCGTCACCGCTCGCGCCGCGCCCGATCTGCTGTCCCGCGATGTCGATGAGGGTGAGCGTGGCGCCGGGCACGACGCTGCCGTCGGGATGCCGCACCGTGCCGCACACGGGGACCTCGGCGGCGTACGACGAACCGGCCTGCGGAATCGAGCTGTTCAGGGGCGCGGTCTCGGGGTCGGCGACGGGGGTGTGGTGGGACACCAGCGGTTTCTCCTCGAGGAAGAAGGCGATGAGCAGGCCCAGGACGAGCACCGGCACGAGGTAGAGGAAGATCCGCGGCATGGCGTCGGCGTACGCCTGGATGTAGCCGTCGCGCAGCTCGGCGGGCAGCGCGTGGACGACCTGCGGGGTGATGGACTCGATGTCGGGCAGTCCGGCCCCGGCGGCGGCTCCGGCGGGCAGCCGACCGGTGAGGGCGTCGGCGAGCCGGTCGGCGAAGAGCGTGCCGAAGATCGCGGCGCCGACGCTGCCGCCGATCTGCCGGAAGTAGTTGTTGGCGCTGGTCGCGGTACCGAGGTCGTGGGGGTCCACGGAGTTCTGCACGGCGAGGATCAGCACCGGCATGACCAGGCCGATACCGGCGCCGAGTACGGCCATCCAGATGCTGTAGTGCAGCCGGGGCGTGTCGGCCTCGAGCCGCGACAGGAGCCACATGCCGATGACGGAGAGGGCACCGCCGAGGATCGGGTAGATCTTGTAGTGGCCGCCTCGGCTGATGAGTTGGCCCGAGACGACCGAGGCGCCGACGATGCCGCCCATCATCGGGAGCATGAGCAGACCGGACTCGGTGGCGGTGGCGCCGTCGACCATCTGCAGGAACGTCGGCAGATAGCTGGCCGCGCCGAAGAGTGCGACACCGACGATGACGCCCACGAGTCCCGTGACGTTGAAGACGCTGTCGCGGAACAGCCGCAGCGGAATGAGGGGTTCGGCGGCGAAGTGCTCCGCGACGAGGAACAGGACTGTCGCGGCGACGGCTCCGGCACCGAGCCCCAGGATGACGCGTGAGCCCCAGACGTACTCCGTGCCGCCCCAACTGGTCAGCAGCACCAGGCAGGTTGAGGCGGCGGCGAGCAGCAGCGCACCGAGTACGTCGAGGCGCGGCTTGGCGGTGGGCTTCGGGAGCTTGAGCACGACGGCCACGACGGCGAGCGTCACCAGGCCGAACGGCACGTTGATGTAGAAGCACCAGCGCCAGGAGAGGTGGTCGGTGAAGTAGCCGCCGAGCAGCGGGCCCGCGACCGACGCCAGGCCGAACGCGGCGCCGATCAGGCCCATGAAGCGGCCGCGTTCCCGTGGCGGCACGATGTCCGCGATGATCGCCTGGACGCCGATCAGGAGACCGCCCGCGCCGACGCCCTGGAGCGCGCGGAAGGCGATCAACTGGTCCATGGTGCGCGACCATCCGGCCAGCGCGGAGCCGACGACGAAGACGACGATCGCGAACTGGAAGACGCCCTTGCGGCCGTAGAGGTCACCCAACTTGCCGTAGACGGGCAGTCCGACGGTGGAGGTGAGCAGATACGCGGTGATCGCCCAGGACATCTTGTCCAGGCCGTGCAGCTCGCCGACGATCTTCGGGAGCGCGGTGGCGACGATCATCTGCTCCAGCGCGGCGAGCGACAGCGCCAGCATCAGGGCGAAGAACACCATCCGGATGCGGCGGGGACCGAGCTCCTCCAACCGCTGGGATTCCAGAGGCCCTTGAGGGGCTTCCGGGACCGGAGCCGAAAGAGCCCTCTCGCTCTTCGCCAGAGTCGTCCCGCCCACGTGCTGCTCCCCTCGTCGCGCCTGCGCGGCCCATTTCTCGCATTACGCGACAACTGGGAGCAAGCGCGACGAGTCGCCTTCAAGCGGGCCGAGCGGACGTAACCGCCGGTGGGAGCCCTACGGCGTACGGCTGAGCCGTACCGAAAACCACTCGAAACGGTGAGCGTGAGAATCACCCGGAAGGGCACTTCCGGGCACCACACCCCGAGGACTACCGGGAGGGTTACTTCTCCACCTCGGCGGCGAGCTTCGTGAGCACCCCGTCGTAGATCCGGCCGAGGCCCTTGGGCGCGAAGGTCTTCTCGAAGAAGCCGCCGATGCCGCCGGCACCGTTCCAGACGCTGCTCACGACGACCCGGGACTTGCCCTCGCCGGCCGGGGTGACCCGCCACGTGGTCACCATGGAGGAGTTGCGGTCCTTCTCGACGAGCTCGCCGTCGGTGGGCTCGCTCACCTCGAGCAGGCAGTCGCGGACGCGCTTGCTGGTGGCCTGGAGCTTCCAGTGGACGAGGGAGCCCTCACCGTCGCCGCCCTCGCGCACCTCGTACTCGCTGAAGTGCTCGGTCAGGAGTTTCGCCCGCGTGCCGTTGTAGTCGGCCAGCGCGTCGAACACGTCGTCCGGCTGAGCCGCTACAACTCGCTCCGTGGTGGCCTCGACCTGCGCCATTGCGTTCCTCCAGCACTCGGGATCTCGGGGGTCGCCGCTCAGCCAACCATCACGCGCCCGAGCCGCCCAAATCGGGGTCCTCCAAGGCCATCGAAACTCCGGTCGCACGCCATTCGCATGCCATGGGTCAAGAAGTCGGCATAGTTGATCTCGCTCGTGTCGGGATTCTCCAACTCGGGAGGGTGCGGTCTCCGATCAGGGCCGGCGGCCCGCGAGGACGCAAAACTCGTTCCCCTCCGGGTCGGCAAGCGTGACCCAGCTCTCATCGCCGGTTTGGCCGACGTCGGCATGCCGAGCACCCAGGTCGAGCAGGCGACGGACCTCTTCGTCCTGCTCCCTGTCGGTTGGGTTGACGTCGATGTGGAGCCTGTTCTTGACGGTCTTGCCCTCGGGCACGTGCGCGAATGTCAACGTCGGCGGCACCGGACCAGGGCGGTTCCTGCCTTCGGGCACCACAGGGGAGCCAATGGTGACGATTCCGTCGCCTTCGTCCCGCACCTCGTAGTCAAGGACCGAGCACCAGAACCGGGCGAGACCGCGGGGATCGGCACAGTCGATCGCGAGCTCGGTGAACTTACTGGTCATGTCAGGACCTCCCAGGCCGTCGCCGATGGTGGCGCGGCAGAGACGCCTTCCTCAAATTCTTTTCCTCGTACTCCAGCGTCGGCAACGGCCCGGCGGAGGCAGGCGGGCGGGCACATCGATCCCTCGACTCAACCCCTGCCGGAAAGTTTGACCGACTCCACACACCACCAAGGGAACATGTGTTCTATTCTGGGGCCAGTGCTAACGAGGAGGCCTCATGCGCTGGGAAAACCTCACAGTGGAGTCCGGCGGGAATCCGGCCGGGAACGCCGCGCTGTTCGGCGCGGACGCGGTTACCACGCGTACGTTCGACACTCCCGAGTTCCGTGGGATCACGTTCCACGAGATCCGGGCCCGGTCGATCGTGAACCGGGTGCCGGGGGCCTCACGCCTGCCCTTCGAGTGGACGGTCAACCCCTATCGGGGGTGCACGCACGCGTGTGTCTACTGTTTCGCCCGCAAGACCCACAGCTATCTGGACCTCGACACGGGCCTCGGCTTCGACAGCCAGATCGTGGTGAAGGTGAACGCCCCGGAGCTGCTGCGACGGCAGCTCGGCTCACGGCGCTGGCTCGGCGAGCACATCGCGATGGGTACGAACGTGGACTGCTACCAGCGCGCCGAAGGCCGCTACCAGCTGATGCCCGGCATCATCGCGGCCCTGCGCGACCGCGCGAACCCCTTCTCGATCCTGACGAAGGGCACGCTCATCCTGCGCGACCTCGACCTCCTGAAGCAGGCGGCTGCCGTCACCGAGATCGGAATCTCCGTCTCCGTGGGCTTCACCGACCACGAGCTGTGGCGGACCGTCGAGCCGGGCACGCCTGCCCCCGAGCGCCGCCTCGACGTGGTACGCACCCTGAGCGAGAACGGCATCGGCTGTGGGGTCCTGATGGCCCCGGTGATCCCCTTCATCGGCGACGAGCCGTCCCAACTCCGTGCGACGGTACGGGCGATCGCGGCATCCGGCGCCACCTCGGTGACCCCGCTCGTGCTGCACCTGCGGCCGGGGGCGCGCGAATGGTTCATGAGCTGGCTGGAGCACTACCACCCGCACCTGGTGCGCCGTTACGAGCGGCTGTACGCGGAGGGCGCGTACGCCCCGAAGTGGTATCAGCGCCGGATCACCCGTCAGGTGCATGAGCTGGCCGAGGAGTACGGGATAGGCCCCACGCGCGCGGGGATGCCGCGCAGGATTCCGGTACCCGAGCCCGAGGCGCCCGTGCCGGGACCGACCCAGCTCACACTCCTCTGACCAGCATCTCCGCGTTCCCCAACTGACACCCCTTACGCGGCATCCGGGCGCATCCCGCGGCCCGATTGGGTCAAGTCTGTTCGAATCGGGTCTTTCCGGGCGCCTACTCCGGGACGATACGGCGAAGGCCGTGGCGTGCACGGCTCAAAACCTCCGTCTCGGGAGGCGTCATGCTGCATCTTCCCGGGGGACAACCCCCGGATCCCCGGCCGGAAGACCAGGTCGGAATCCGCACTCTGAACGCTGATGCGAAGCGGTTCCTCGTGAACCGACGTGCGGCCGCTCTGTGCGGCACCGCTGCCGTCGTGGCCGGAATGATCACAGCGATCCCGGCCGACGCGCGTGCGGGCTCCGCGACCGCACCACGCACCACGCGGTCCGCCGAATCGGCGAAGCTCGGCTGGAAGAAGTGCGGCACCGAGGACTATCCGACGCTCCAGTGCGCGTCCCTGAAAGTTCCGCTCGACCACGCCGACCCGCACAGCGAGCGCATCACGCTCGCGCTCTCGCGGGTCCCGCACACCTCGAAGAAGTACCAGGGGCCGCTGCTGGTGAACCCGGGCGGACCCGGGGGCAGCGGTCTCAAGCTGGCCGGGTTCGTCGCGGCCTCGCTACCGAAGGCGGTGGCTTCGCAGTACGACGTCATCGGCTTCGACCCACGCGGCGTCGGCGCGAGCAAGCCCGCCCTGAACTGCAAGCCGGGGCACTTCTCCCCCGCACGCCCCAACTCCGTGCCCAGCACTCCGGCCATCGAGAAGGCGAACCTCGACCGGGTGCGGGCCTTCGCCGAGGCGTGCGGCACGAAGCACAGGGACCTGCTGCCGTACATCGACACGCCGAGCGCGGTCCGCGACATGGACGCGATCCGCCGCGCGCTCGGCGCCAAGAAGATCAACTACTTCGGGTACTCGTACGGCACCTACCTGGGCGCCGTCTACGCGAAGCACTATCCGGAGCGCGTACGGCGTCTGGTCCTCGACTCCGTCGTCGACCCCAGCGGCGTCTGGTACGACGACAACATCGCGCAGGACTACGCCTTCAACGACCGCCACCGGGCCTTCATCGCCTGGGTCGCCAAGCACAACGCCACGTACAAGCTCGGCACCGACCCGGAGAGGATCGAGGCCAAGTGGTACGCCATGCGGGCGGCGCTGGCCAAGAAGCCCGCCGACAAAACGGTGGGCCCGTCCGAACTGGAGGACACGTTCAGTCCCGGCGGCTACTTCAACGGCTACTGGCCGTATCTCGCCGAGGCGTTCGCGGCGTTCGTGAACAACAAGAACGACGACCCGCTGGTCGAGGCGTACGAGAACTTCGGCGCCGTCGACGCGGCGGGCGACAACGGCTACAGCGTCTACACCTCGGTGCAGTGCCGTGACGCGGCCTGGCCGCGCGACTGGAACCAGTGGCGCGACCACAACCAGGCGGTGTACGAGAAGGCGCCGTTCATGACCTGGAACAACGCCTGGTACAACGCGCCGTGCGCGTTCTGGCCGACGGACATCCTCGACCCCGTGGACATCTCCAACGACTCGGTGCCGCCGGCGCTGCTGTTCCAGGCGACGGGCGACGCGGCCACCCCGTACGAGGGCGGCGTCACGGTCCATCACCTGCTGGGCGGCTCCAGCCTGGTGGTCGAGCAGGGCGGTGGCAACCACGGCATCACGCTGAGCGGGAGCACCTGCCTGGACAAACACCTGGCCACGTACCTGGCCAGTGGCAAGGTGCCGCGCGGCGGCGGCGAGGCCGACGCGGTGTGCGAGGCGCTGCCCGACCCGGAGCCGCTGAGCAAGAAGGCCTCGGGTTCGCGCGGCGCGACGCTGCACAAACTGCTCGGGTTCCGGAGCTGAACGCGGTGTGGGCCGCGCCCTCCTGCGGGAGTCCACCGCCCGGTGTGCGGCCGCGGGACACGGCCGGATGCTGCTGTGGGTGCTCAAGGAGAACGAGCGCGCCCGGCGTTTCTACGAGAAGGCCGGCTTTACCGCGGACGGCACCGAGGAGCCCTTCGAAGTGGAGGGAATCGAGGTACCCGAGGTGCGTTACGCACTACCGCTACACCCGGTTTCGCGCTTCAACCATGGTTGAAGGCAAGGAGGTTGGACCGGGCGCGGAGTACATAATTCCGAGCACGGCCGGGACCTGCCGGGGGCGTACGGCACTACGCTCGTTCGGTGGGAACGGTCGACGAGGCGTTGCGGGAGGCGGCCCGTCGACCACCCTCCCTGGCACACCCCTTACCCCGTCACTCCTTCGGTGCCCTCGGTGCTCGCGGTGCCGGCAGCCTCTTCAGGGCGCCGGCCGCCGCCTGGGCCAGGGACGGGCGGGCGAGGGCCTCGTTCAGGATGGGGCGGGCTCGTTCGTCACCCAGCGTGCCGAGGCCTTCCACGCAGGCCAGGGCGACGCGACGGTACGGGTCCTGGGGGCGGAAGCGGCGGGCCAGGGTGGTGATCAGCGCCGGCACGGATTCGGGGGCGCGGAGTTCGACTAGGAGCCGCACCGGATGGAGTGCGTAGGCGACGCGCAGTTCGTTGGTGGCGAGGGCGGCCGCCGCGCGGGCCGTGCGCGGGTCGCCGAGCCGGGCCAGGGCGTACGCGGCGGACGCGCAGCGCTGCGGGTCGCGGTGGTTCAGGAGCAGGACAAGGGCTTCGAAGGCCCGCCGGTCCCCCGCGACACCAAGCCGGAACGCGGCCAACTCCCTTGCCCACAACGGCTGTTCGGGAGCGATGAGCAGGGCGGCCAGCTCGTCGAGGTCGCCGGTCGAGACAAGACGTTCGTACGAGGACGACGCCGCCGCGCCCGCCTCGTTCCGTAAGCGCTGGGTGAGCGATCGCAACTCTTCGTCCATGATGCCGAGCCTATCGGCGACGTACATCACAAAGGACCGGCACCGACGCGGACTGGCGTGCTCGTTACCCACGAGTTAAGCTCAATCGAGCGAGTTACCCACTCGCTGACTTGCTCGCGGTGGCCTGGTGACGCAGCCACCATGAGTGCTGGTCGGTTCGGTACTTCATGTACCTCAGTACGACTCGGCTCCGGGACAGGGCCGGTCGGGTTCCCCAACACCGCTTCGCGGCCTGCGTTCCGCATCCGCGAACGGCACCGGGCGTGTGCGCTTCGTAGCCCGGCATCACCCGCAATCTCCGCACTGCGTGCGCCCGTTGGCGCCGGGTGCGTCCCTCAGTCGTCACTCATTCCTGGAGTCCCGCGATGGCCACTCCCCTGTCCGGCACCTCTCTGTCCGACACCTCTCCGTCCCCGATCAAGACCGTCGCCGTCGTCGGCCTCGGCACGATGGGCACCGGCATCGCCGAGATCCTGGCCCGGGCCGGCCGCGAGGTCGTCGGCGTCGACATCAGCGAGGCCGCCGCCGCCCACGCCGCCGCCGCGCTCGAGTCCTCGACCGCCCGTGCCGTGCGGCGCGGCCGCCTCACCGAGCAGGAACGCGACGACACCCTCGCCCGCTTCCGCACCTCCACCGACCTGCGGGCCGCGGCCGACGCCGACCTGGTGATCGAGGTGGCCCCGGAGTCGTACGAGGTCAAGCACCAGATCTTCCGCGAGCTGGACGGCATCGTGCGCCCGGAGACGATCCTGGCGACCGGCACGAACGCCCTGTCCGTCACCCGGCTCGCCGCCGACTCGGCCCGCCCCGAGCGCGTGCTCGGTCTGCACTTCTTCAACCCGGCCCCGGCGATGAAGCTCGTCGAGGTCGTCTCGTCCGTGCTGACCGCGCCGGGCGCCGTCGCCGCCGTCACGGACCTCGCCCTTGAACTCGGCAAGGAGCCCGTCGCGGTCGGCGACCGCCCCGGCTTCGTCGCCGACGGCCTGCTCTTCGGCTACCTCAACCAGGCGGCCGCGATGTACGAGGCCAAGTACGCGAGCCGCGAGGACATCGACGCCGCGATGAAGCTGGGCTGCGGCCTGCCCATGGGCCCGCTCGCCCTGCTCGACCTGATCGGCGTCGACACCGCACGTACGGTCCTGGAGGCCATGTACGTCGAGTCGCACGACCGGCTGCACGCGCCCGCGCCCATCCTCAAGCAGCTCAGCGAGGCGGGCCTGACCGGCCGCAAGTCGGGCCGCGGCTTCTACACGTACGACGCCCCGGGCAGCGCGACCGTCGTGCGGGACGCGCTGACACCGCTCTCCGGGGGCCCGGAAACTCCTGGTCGCTCCGTTCGCTCGGTCGGTGTCGCGGGTTCCGGAACGATGGCGTCCGGGATCGCCGAAGTCTTCGCGAAGGGCGGGTACGAGGTCGTCCTCGCCGCCCGCAGCGAGGAGAAGGCGCAGGCCGCCAAGGCCCGTATCGGCAAGTCGCTTTCGCGGTCTGTCGACAAGGGCCGGATGACCGCCGAGGCCGCGGCCGAGACGCTGGAACGGATCACCCCGGCGGGTTCGTACGACGCCTTCGCCGAGGTCGATCTCGCGCTGGAGGCCGTCGCCGAGGACCTGGAGATCAAGCAGCAGCTGTTCGCGGTGTTCGACAAGGTGTGCAAGCCGGGCGCGATCCTGGCCACCACGACCTCCTCGCTGCCCGTGGTCGCCTGTGCCCGCGCCACCTCGCGGCCGCAGGACGTGATCGGCATGCACTTCTTCAACCCGGCCCCGGCGATGAAGCTCGTCGAGGTCGTGCGGACGGTCCTGACGGCGGACGACGTGCACGCCACGGTCCGCGAGGTCTGCGCGAAGGTCCGCAAGCACCCGGTGGACTGCGGCGACCGGGCGGGCTTCATCGTGAACGCGCTGCTGTTCCCCTACCTGAACAACGCGATCAAGATGGTCCAGGAGCACTACGCCTCGCTCGACGAGATCGACGCCGCGATGAAGCTCGGCGGCGGCTACCCGATGGGCCCCTTCGAGCTCCTGGACGTGGTCGGTCTGGATGTCTCGCTGGCCATCGAGCAGGTCCTGCACCGCGAGTTCCGCGACCCGGGTCTGGCCCCGGCCCCGCTGCTCGAGCACCTGGTGGCCGCGGGCTGCCTCGGCCGCAAGACGGGCCGCGGCTTCCGCGAATATGCCCGGCGCTGAGCCGCGGGAGGAGTGGCCCGGGGACTTGCCGGGCGAGCGGCTCGCTGACCGCGCGGGCTGGGGCGGACTGCTGGACCCGGCCGGTTCCCCGCTCCCCGCCCCGGGCGGGGAGAGACCCGGTCATGAGCGCCCCCCTGCGCAGATGCAGTACGTTCGTGGCATGTCCCAGCCCGCCAAGTCCTCCCGTACACCAGCTACGTCCGACGCTCCGGAGAGCGCCGCGGGCAGTCGCGCGGCCGCCCAACGACTCAAGATGCGCCGAGAACTGGCGGCCGCCGCGATGGAGCTCTTCGCGACGAAGGGGTACGAGGCGACGACGGTCGACGAGATCGCGGCGGCGGCAGGGGTGGCCCGGCGCACCTTCTTCCGGCACTTCCGATCCAAGGAAGAGGCGATCTTCCCGGATCACGACGACACGCTGATCCGGGCCGAGGCGGTGCTCAACGCCGCACCGGCGCACGAGCACCCGCTCGACACGGTCTGCCGGGGCATCAAGGAAGTCATGAAGATGTACGCGGCCCGGCCGGAGATCTCGGTGTCGCGCTACAAGCTCACCCGCGAGGTGCCGACGCTGCGTGAAGCGGAGATCGCGTCCGTGGCACGGTACGAGCGGTTGTTCACCCGCTATCTGCTGGGCCACTTCGACGAGCACGCCCACGACGACGACGCCAACGACGACCCGCTGCTCGCGGAGGTCGCCGCGTCCGCCGTGGTCACGGCCCACAACCATGTGTTGCGGCGGTGGCTGCGGGCCGGGGCGCAGGGTGACGTCGAGGCCCAGCTGGACCATGCCTTCTCGATCGTACGGAAGACCTTCGGTACGGGGATCGGGGTCGGGCGGGACACCGCGCCTCTCTCGTCGCCGGTGTCCGCCGCATCGGTGGAGGGCGAGGTGCTGGTGACCGTCGCCCGGGTCGACGCTCCCCTGCAGCAGGTCATGCGCACGATCGAACAGGCTCTTCGGGAACGTTCGTAGTACCCCTTCTCGTCACCCGACGGCGCCAGACGGTCGCCGGGCGTCCCCGTGCGGGTACCACCGGCTGGCGAAGATCGACGAGCAGGCGGACCGTTGGGTGCGTGAGCCCACCCGACGACGACCCCAGCACGACTTCCCAGGCCCGCCGGACCCACCGGACCTGCCGGACCTGCCGGAGCGAGCAGGCCAACCCTGTTTCTGATCGATCATCGCTCATCTGTTACCGGCAGATGACAAGTGAGAGAAATTGTTGGCACTCGGTGCCTTGTCAGGTGACACGCCGTGCCATACGTTGGAGATGTCCGGGCGGCCGGCGTGCAGAGAACCTTCGTACGCCGGCTGTCCCCGCAAGCCACTGGCCTGCGCGCCCGGACGCCTGCGTCACAGGCAACCTTCCGCGCCACAAAGCGCTGCCGAGCTCCAACTCCGCCGAACCGACGGCACGCCTCACACCAGCAGCAACCACCCCGACGTAACCCTCAGCGTCTTCCCTCAGGACGCCACTCGCCGGAGGCAACACCGTGAAGGAAATCCTGGACGCGATTCAGTCGCCGGAGTCGGGCTCCGCCGACTTCGCCGCTCTGCCGCTGCCCGACTCGTACCGCGCGGTCACCGTGCACAAGGACGAGACGGAGATGTTCGCCGGGCTCACCACCCGCGACAAGGACCCCCGCAAGTCCCTGCACGTCGACGACGTCCCCGTCCCCGAACTCGGCCCGGGCGAGGCTCTGGTGGCCGTGATGGCTTCCTCGGTCAACTACAACTCGGTGTGGACGTCGATCTTCGAGCCGCTGCCGACGTTCGGCTTCCTGGAGCGCTACGGCAAGCTCAGCGAGCTCACCAAGCGACACGACCTGCCGTACCACATCATCGGCTCCGACCTGGCGGGCGTCGTCCTGCGCACCGGCCCCGGCGTGAACGCCTGGCAGCCCGGTGACGAGGTCGTCGCGCACTGCCTCTCCGTCGAGCTGGAGTCGTCCGACGGCCACAACGACACGATGCTCGACCCCGAGCAGCGTATCTGGGGCTTCGAGACGAACTTCGGCGGCCTCGCCGAGATCGCACTCGTGAAGTCCAACCAACTGATGCCCAAGCCCGACCACCTCAGCTGGGAGGAGGCCGCCGCGCCGGGGCTCGTCAACTCGACCGCGTACCGGCAGCTCGTCTCCCGCAACGGCGCCGGCATGAAGCAGGGCGACAACGTCCTCATCTGGGGCGCGAGCGGCGGACTCGGCTCGTACGCCACCCAGTTCGCGCTCGCCGGCGGCGCCAACCCCGTCTGTGTCGTGTCCTCGCCCCAGAAGGCGGAGATCTGCCGGGCGATGGGCGCCGAGGCGATCATCGACCGCACGGCCGAGGACTACAGGTTCTGGAAGGACGAGCACACCCAGGACCAGAAGGAATGGAAGCGCTTCGGCAAGCGCATCCGTGAACTCACCGGCGGCGAGGACGTGGACATCGTCTTCGAGCACCCCGGCCGCGAGACCTTCGGCGCCTCCGTGTACGTCACCCGCAAGGGCGGCACCATCGTCACCTGCGCCTCGACCTCGGGTTACAACCACGAGTACGACAACCGCTACCTGTGGATGTCCCTGAAGCGCATCATCGGCTCGCACTTCGCCAACTACCGCGAGGCCTGGGAGGCCAACCGGCTCGTCGCGAAGGGCAAGATCCACCCGACGCTCTCCAAGGTGTACTCCCTGGAAGAGACCGGGCAGGCCGCGTACGACGTGCACCGCAACCTCCACCAGGGCAAGGTCGGGGTCCTGTGCCTCGCCCCCCAGGAGGGCCTCGGAGTGCGCGACGCGGAGAAGCGCGCCCAGCACATCGACGCCATCAACCGCTTCCGGAACGTCTGAGGTTCGACTGATGACAGAGCGCCCGAAGGACCGGCCGTGGCTGATGCGGACCTACGCCGGTCACTCCACGGCCGAGGCGTCGAACGAGTTGTACCGGCGCAACCTCGCCAAGGGCCAGACCGGTCTGTCCGTCGCGTTCGACCTGCCGACGCAGACCGGTTACGACCCCGACCACATCCTCGCCCGCGGCGAGGTCGGCCGGGTCGGGGTACCGGTCTCGCACCTCGGTGACATGCGCCGGCTGTTCCAGGACATCCCCCTGGAGCAGATGAACACCTCGATGACCATCAACGCCACCGCCATGTGGCTGCTGGCGCTCTACCAGGTCGTCGCCGAGGAGCAAGGTCTCGACAAGGAGGCCATCACCAAGCTCCAGGGGACGACGCAGAACGACATCGTGAAGGAGTACCTGTCGCGGGGGACGCACGTCTTCCCGCCGGTGCCCTCCCTCCGTCTGACGACGGACATGATCTGCTACACGGTCAACAACATCCCCAAGTGGAACCCCATCAACATCTGCAGCTACCACCTGCAGGAGGCGGGAGCCACGCCGGTCCAGGAGATCGCGTACGCGATGTCCACCGCGATCGCCGTACTGGACGCGGTGTTCGCGTCGGGCCAGATCGCCGAGGACCAGAAGGGGGACGTGGTCGCCCGCATCTCCTTCTTCGTGAACGCGGGCGTCCGCTTCATCGAGGAGATGTGCAAGATGCGGGCGTTCGGCCGCATCTGGGACAGGATCACGCGCGAGCGGTACGGGATCGAGAACCCCAAGCACCGGCGTTTCCGGTACGGGGTCCAGGTCAACTCGCTCGGCCTGACCGAGGCCCAGCCGGAGAACAACGTCCAGCGGATCGTCCTCGAGATGCTGGCCGTGACCCTCTCGAAGGACGCACGCGCGCGTGCCGTCCAACTCCCGGCCTGGAACGAGGCGTTGGGCCTGCCCCGCCCGTGGGACCAGCAGTGGTCGCTGCGCATGCAGCAGGTGCTCGCGTACGAGAGCGACCTGCTGGAGTACGCGGACATCTTCGAGGGCTCGCACGTCATCGAGGCCAAGGTGGCGGAGCTGGTCGAGGAATCGTTCGCCGAGATCGACCGGATCCAGGAGATGGGCGGCGCGATGGCCGCCGTCGAGTCGGGCTATCTGAAGTCGCAGCTCGTCTCCTCGCACGCCGAGCGCCGGGCGCGTATCGAGTCCGGCCAGGAGACGATCGTCGGCGTCAACAGCTTCGAGGCGACCGAGCCGAACCCGCTGACGGCGGATCTGGACGCGGCCATCCACACGGCCGACCCGACGGTCGAGGCACGCGTCGTGGAGGCCCTCCGGCAGTGGCGCGACACGCGCGAGGACTCCCGTCAGGGCGAGGCGCTGGAGCGGCTGAAGGAGGCGGCGGCCAGTACCGACAACCTCATGGCCGCCACCCTGGAGTGCGCCCGCGCCGGCGTCACGACCGGCGAGTGGGCCGGGGCCCTGCGCGAGGTCTTCGGCGAGTACCGGGCGCCCACCGGTGTCTCGTCCGCGCCGGTCGCGGTGACCGCCGAGGCGGGCACCGCGTTGGCCCTGGTCCGCCGCAAGGTCGACGCGACCGCCCGCGACCTCGGGGTCGGCAAGCTCCGCTTCCTGGTGGGCAAGCCGGGCCTGGACGGGCACTCCAACGGCGCCGAGCAGATCGCCGTACGGGCCCGTGACGCCGGGTTCGAGGTGGTCTACCAGGGCATCCGGCTCACGCCCGAGGAGATCGTGGCCGCGGCCGTCGCCGAGGACGTGCACGGCGTCGGCCTGTCCATCCTGTCCGGCTCGCACGCGCAGCTGGTGCCGGACGTGCTGGAGCGGCTGCGCGAGGCCGGCGCCGCCGACATCCCGGTGATCGCCGGCGGGATCATCCCGAACGCCGACGCCGAACAGCTGCGGGCCGCCGGAGTGGCCGCGGTCTTCACCCCGAAGGACTTCGATATCACCGGGATCATCGGCCGTATCGTCGACGAGATCCGGAAAGCGAACAAGCTCGACCCTCTGGAGGTCTCCGCATGACCACGCCCGTCAACCGTCTGCGCCCGCGTCGCTCCTGCCTCGCGGTGCCGGGAAGCAACCCCCGCTTCCTGGAGAAAGCGCAGGGCCTCCCGGCCGACCAGGTCTTCCTGGACCTTGAGGACGCGTGCGCTCCGCTGGCCAAGCCCGAGGCGCGGCACACCATCGTCAAGTTCCTCAACGAGGGCGACTGGACGGGCAAGACGCGGGTCGTGCGGGTGAACGACTGGACGACCGAGTGGACGTACCGCGATGTCGTCACGGTCGTCGAGGGCGCGGGCCCGAACCTCGACTGCATCATGCTGCCGAAGGTCCAGGACGCCCAGCAGGTCGTCGCCCTGGACCTCCTGCTGACCCAGATCGAAAAGACGATGGGCTTCGAGGTAGGCAAGATCGGTATCGAGGCGCAGATCGAGAACGCCCGGGGCCTCAACAACGTCAACGAGATCGCCCAGGCGTCCCCACGCGTCGAGACGATCATCTTCGGCCCGGCCGACTTCATGGCGTCGATCAACATGAAGTCGCTGGTCGTGGGCGAGCAGCCGCCCGGCTACCCGGCGGACGCCTACCACTACATCCTGATGAAGATCCTGATGGCCGCCCGCGCCAACAACCTCCAGGCGATCGACGGCCCCTACCTGCAGATCCGCAACGTCGACGGCTACCGCGAGGTCGCCCAGCGCGCCGCCGCCCTCGGCTTCGACGGCAAATGGGTACTGCACCCGGGCCAGGTCGAGGCGTCCAACGAGATCTTCTCGCCGTCCCAGGAGGACTTCGACCACGCCGAGCTGATCCTGGACGCGTACGAGTACTACACGTCCGAGGCGGGCGGCAAGAAGGGCTCCGCGATGATCGGCGACGAGATGATCGACGAGGCCAGCCGCAAGATGGCGCTCGTGATCAGCGGCAAGGGCCGGGCCGCCGGCATGACCCGTACGTCCAAGTTCGAAGCGCCCTCCGCCTGACTCGGCCAGGCAGTTCGGAATCAGGAAAAACCCTCATCCCCCAGGCCCCCGAGGGGCCAGGGGGTATACAAGCCCGGAGGGCGAGATCAATGCAGTTCGGCCGCACCTATGAAGAGTTCACAGTCGGCGACGTCTATCGGCACTGGCCTGGAAAGACCGTCACGGAGTACGACGACCACCTCTTCTGTCTCCTGACGATGAACCACCACCCGCTCCATATGGATGCCAACTACGCGGAGAACACGACCGACTTCGGCAAGAACGTCGTCGTCGGGAACTACATCTACTCGCTGCTGCTGGGGATGTCCGTGCCGGACGTCTCCGGGAAGGCGATCGCCAACCTGGAGGTCGAGTCGCTGAAGCACGTGGCGCCGACCTTCCACGGCGACACCGTCTACGGCGAGACGACCGTCCTCGACAAGACCCCGTCGAAGTCCAAGAACGACCGCGGGATCGTCTACGTCGAGACCAAGGGCTACAAGCAGGACGGCACGCTGGTCTGCGTGTTCCGCCGCAAGGTGATGGTCCCCACAGAGACGTACATCAAGGAGCGCGGCGGCGAGCAGCCCGGCCGCCCCACTCTGAAGCAGACGGAGAAGTAGCCATGGCGCGACTCGCCCAGACCGCCGGTCTGACCGACATCCAGCAGGAGATCCTGTCCACCGTCCGGGACTTCGTGGACAAGGAGATCATCCCGGTCGCGACCGAGCTGGAGCACCGCGACGAGTACCCGCAGCAGATCGTCGACGGGCTCAAGGAGTTGGGCCTCTTCGGGCTGATGATCCCCGAGGAGTACGGGGGTCTGGGTGAGTCGCTTCTCACCTACGCGCTGTGCGTGGAGGAGATCGCGCGCGGCTGGATGTCCGTCTCCGGCATCATCAACACCCACTTCATCGTGGCGTACATGCTCAAGCAGCACGGCACGCAGGAGCAGCGGGAGTACTTCCTGCCGCGCATGGCGGCGGGCGAGGTGCGCGGCGCGTTCTCCATGTCGGAGCCGGCCCTTGGTTCGGACGTTTCGGCGATCACGTCAAAGGCGGTCAAGGACGGCGACGAGTACGTCCTGAACGGCCAGAAGATGTGGCTGACGAACGGCGGTACGTCGACGCTCGTGGCCGTTCTCGTGAAGAGTGACGAAGGACACCCCGAGGGCAGCGCGCCCCACAAGTCGATGACGACCTTCCTCGTCGAGAAGGAGCCCGGCTTCGGTGAGGTCCGCCCCGGCCTGACCATCCCCGGCAAGATCGACAAGATGGGCTACAAGGGCGTCGACACGACCGAGCTCATCATGGCCGACCTGCGCATTCCGGCCAATCGCGTGCTCGGCGGCGCCACCGGTCGAGGCTTTTACCAAATGATGGACGGTGTCGAAGTCGGCCGCGTCAATGTGGCGGCGCGTGGCTGCGGTGTCGCTCAGCGTGCGTTTGAGCTCGGCGTCTCGTATGCCCAGCAGCGTCACACTTTCGGCAAGCCGATCGCCCAGCACCAGGCAATCCAGTTCAAGCTGGCGGAGATGGCTACCAAGGTCGAGGCCGCTCATGCGATGATGGTGAACGCGGCACGCAAAAAGGACTCCGGGGAACGAAACGACCTTGAGGCTGGGATGGCGAAGTACCTCGCATCCGAGTACTGCAAGGAGGTCGTGGAGGACGCCTTCCGGATCCACGGCGGCTACGGCTTCTCCAAGGAGTACGAGATCGAGCGCCTCTACCGAGAGGCTCCGATGCTGTTGATCGGTGAAGGTACCGCCGAAATCCAGAAAATGATCATCGGCCGCCGGCTGCTCGAAGAGTATCGACTCCAGGGATAGATATCCTGGTTCGGAGTGTTTTGATCGAGAAGAAGCTCACACCCCGTCAACACACTTCGGCCGTCGACTCGACTTCCTGGCTTGCCCAGTTGTGGCCCGCGACCGGTACGATCCCGGGAAAGCCGCCGTCCCCTGTTACAGCGCGGCATCATCCGCTACGAAGGTCATCCATGCCCCACAGCCAAACCTCTGCACCACGCGTCAGCTTCCTTGGTGGACGCCTCGCGCGCGGAGCATCGCCGTGGCTCCTCCCGACCGTCGCCACCGCAGCCCTCAGCCTGGTACGCGCGCGCCACTCCGGCGCCGCCAAGGCCGTGGCCGTACCCGCCACCGCGCTGGCGGCGGGCATGCTGTGGTTCTTCCGCGACCCCGAGCGCGAGATCGCCCCGGGCCGGGTCATCTCGCCGGCCGACGGTGTGGTGCAGAGCATCATGCCGTGGAAGGACGGGCGCACCCGCGTCGCGATCTTCATGAGCCCCTTGAACGTCCACGTCAACCGCGCGCCGCTGGCCGGCACGGTGAGGTCGGTCGAGCACATCCCCGGTGGGTTCGTTCCGGCGTTCAACAAGGAGAGCGAGAACAACGAGCGCGTTGTCTGGCACTTCGACACCGAGCTCGGCGACATCGAGATGGTGCAGATCGCCGGTGCGGTCGCGCGGCGTATCGTGCCGTACATCCCTCAGGGCACCAAGGTCGAGCAGGGCGAGCGAATCGGGCTGATCCGCTTCGGGTCGCGCGTCGACATCTACCTCCCCGAGGGTGTCGAGGTCGACGTGGAGGTCGGTCAGAAGACCGTGGCTGGGGTGACTCGCATTGACCGTGATTGATCCGGAAACCCAGACTGGCTGGGTGCCGACGGCCGACGAGCTGGACGACGAGGAGGAGATGCCCCTCTCTCTCCGCCTCTCGATAGCGGACACCCTCACTCTCGGTAACGCCACGTGCGGTTTCATGGCGGTGTACTTCACCACCACCGGCATCCTGATCCCGCACCTCACGGGCAGCCAGGAGACGGGCATGGCGCGCCACAGCGCCGCCACCGCTGTCATCCTCATGCTGTGCGCGGCGGTCTTCGACCTCTTCGACGGCCTCGTGGCCCGCAAGCTGCGGTCGTCGCCGATGGGCGCCGAGCTGGACAACCTCTCGGACCTGATCAGCTTCGGTCTCGCCCCCGCGTACTTCGTGCTCGTCTACGGCATGGTCGCCGACGACGCGCACCAGCGGGTGGCGGCGGTGGGGGCCATCGTGGTCCTACTGGCCGTGGTCCTCCGGCTCGCGAGATTCTCCTGCGTGACGGTGAAGGACGGGACCTTCCAGGGCATGCCCTCGCCGTTCGGCGCGCTCACGGTGGTCTCCATCGTGCTGCTCGAGCTGCCGTTCGTCGCCACGCTCATGGCGATCCTCGGCACCGCGTGGCTGATGGTGAGCCGGGTGGAGTACCCGAAGCCGCGGGGTCGCCTCGCGGTCGCGATGCTCTCGTGGATCGTCCTCAGCATGGGGCTGCTGACGGCTTGGGCCTTCGAGGCCCCCGGCGGACAGCTGCTCCTCCAGACCGGCTGCGCGCTGCAGCTGGTCACCGGCGCGGTGATTCCTCTCTTCGCCACGGCCCGGCGGGTGAACAACTTCCGGGACAACCGTCGCGAGGCGCGGGCGGCACAGCTGCCGTAGCGGTCTGTACGTTGCTGAAGGGCCCCGAACCACACGGTTCGGGGCCCTCTTCATGTCGGCCCCGCTCCGCCACAATGACGGTCGGGACGATCCGTCAAAGGGGATCGGGGTAGCGGATCGGGGGGCCGGGCATGGACGAGGTCGAAAGGCCGGGCAGGGTCGAGGTCGGATTACTGGGACCGGTCGAGTTGCGAGTGGGAGGCAGGGCGCTGCCGCTGGCGAGCCTTCCCCAGCGGGTACTGCTGGCCGGCCTCGCGCTCCGGCCGCGGCGGGTGGTGCCGGTGGCCGAGCTGATCGACGCCCTCTGGGAC
This sequence comes from Streptomyces sp. 2A115, assembly GCF_052245575.1. Lineage (NCBI taxonomy): Bacteria > Bacillati > Actinomycetota > Actinomycetes > Kitasatosporales > Streptomycetaceae > Streptomyces > Streptomyces sp. 2A115. The sequence continues at coordinate 176,015 of NZ_JBQQCG010000008.1, forward strand.
ACGGAACCCCCGCGGGGCGCCGTCGGGAACCTGCACAGCTATGTCTCCCGGCTGCGGGGCGCGGTGGGCGGCGACCGGATCGGCCGGGAGCCCGCGGGGTACCGGCTGGATGTGGCGGAGGACCAGGTCGACATCGGCCGGGTGGAGCGCCAGGTGGCCGCGGCCAGGGCGGCCGCCGTCGCCGATCCGGCGCGAGGTGCCCGGTTGCTCGGGGACGCACTCGGCGGCTGGCGCGGCGATCCGCTCGCGGACCTCGCCGACCGGATGGCGTTCGCCCCCGAGCGCGCCAGGCTCACCGAATGGCATCGGCAGCTGCGCGAGGAGTGGTTCGACCTGCGCCTCGCGGCCGGGGAGGCCGACGACGTGCTGCCCGACCTGGAGAAGGCCGCCGCCGAGGATCCGCTGCGGGAACGCGTCCAGCTGCTGTTCGCCCGTGCCCGCCACCGGACGGGCCGGACCGGTGAGGCGCTCGCCGCCATGGAGACGTACCGGCGCCGGCTGGCGGAGGAGTTCGGCCTCGACCCCGGACCCACCTTCGCCGAACTGCGGCAGCGGCTGCTCGACGACGATCCCGGGCTGCGAGCCGGCCAGCGGGGTTCCGGCTCCGCTCACTCGGCGCCCGGGTCCGACATTCGCCTGCCCGCCGACCGGTTCGTCGGGCGCGGGCCCGAGCTGGAGCAGGTTCGGGCCGCTCTGCGGGAGCACCGGGCGGTGACGGTCGTCGGTCCCGGGGGCGTTGGCAAGACGCGGCTGGTTCTGGAGCTGCTGGCCCGGATCGACCGGTCCGAGGCCGTGCCCGTGCACCTGGTCGAACTCGCCGAGACGTCCAAGCCCGCTGAGGCTCCTGGTGCGGTGGCCGCGTCGCTGAGGCTGCGGGCCGCACCCGAGGGCGATGTGACCGCCGTCGCCGACCGGTTCGGCCACGCCCCGGCGCTGCTGGTCCTGGACAACTGCGAGCATCTCCTGCCGGTGGCACGCGATCTCGTCGCGGAGCTCCTCGCCCGCTGCCCGGCTCTGCGGGTGCTGGCGACGTCACGGCAGCGGCTGGGCGTGCCCGGCGAACGGGTCGTCCGGCTCGGGCCGCCGCCGGAGCACGACCAGGTGGAGCTCTTCTGCGAGCGGGCGGCCCTGCTGCGCGACGGCTTCCGGGAGGGAGTCGAGGCATCGGAGCCGACCGGCGTTCTGGTCGCCGAGATCTGCCGGCTGCTCGACGGCCTGCCTTTGGCCCTGGAACTGGCGGCCCACCGGGAGGCGGTGTTCGGCCTGCGCCAGCTGCGGGAGCGCCTGTCCGCGGGACTCGACGTCCTGGAACCGGCGCGCGGCGGCGATCGCTCCACGGCAGTCACCGCGGCGGTCGAGTGGTCGTACCGGCTTCTCGATCCGGACGCCCGGGGACTGCTCGACCGGCTCTCGCTGTGCCGGGGCGGCTTCGCCGCCGAGGCGGTGGACCATCTGGCGCCGCCCGGAGCGGCCAATCCGGCGGCCCTGCTCGCCGAGCTCGTAGACGCCTCGCTGGTCGGCTGTGATGTCACAGCCGAGCCTCCGCGCTATTGGCTGCTGGAGACCGTACGGCATGTCTGTGCGGCGCATCTGAGGGCCGCCGCGGCTGGAGCCGATGACGCACACGCCGCACACGCCCGGTGGATACTGGCGCACGCCGAGGAAGTGCACCAGCTGCGGCGCGGCCGCTCCCCGGCGGCGGCGGCGCTGTTCCGCCGGGAGACGGCCAACACGCATCAGGCTCTGTCCTGGCTGATCGGCTCCGGCCACCGGAAGGAGACCGCCCGGCTGGGGATCATGACCGTTGTGGCACTCGCCGACGACCCGGATCTTCCCCTGCTCAGCCTGCTGTGCGGCCTCACGCGCGTCGTGCCGCACCCGCCCAGCCCGACGGCCGGCGATGACACCGAGGCCGTTCTCGCCATGACCGTCGGCGTGGCCGCCTGGATGACGGGAGACGGACGGACCGCCGACAGGTTGCTCGGTGCGGCGGTCGACATGCTGCCCAGCGGCCATCCGTTCCGGTGGATAGGGCGCTTCTACCGCATGACCAATCGGTTGTTCCGGGGTGACGTCGCCGGGGTCGAGGCGGACGCGACCGCCCTGCTGCACGACCGGGCCACCCCGGGCTGGGGATCGGGTTCGGCTGTCTGCTGTGCGGCGCTCGTCAGAGAGTTCTCCGGAGATCACGAGACCGCCGAACAGTGGCTGGCGCGGGAGGAGGTTCTCCTCACCGAGGTGAGCCGGGTCGACGGATTCGTGACGTACACGCGCGGTGAGCTGGCCGCCGAACGCGATCCGGCCCGTGCCCTGGCCTGCTTCGCTCAGGCGTACCGGCAGTGCGACGCGCAGGGCAACACGTACGTTCGTGAAGTCGCCGCGATCGGGCGGGCCGCGGTGCTCATCCGGCTGGGCCGACACGCCGAGGCGGTCACCGCCTGCCGCGAACTCGTCGAGAGCCTGCGCCGCCTCGGGATGTGGCCCCAGTTGTGGATGGTGCTGCGGCTCACCGCCGAGCTGCTGGTCGCACTCGGCGACCACGCCACCGCCGCCGCCCTGCTCACCACCGCCGACGGCGACCCGCTCGCACCCGCCGTGTTCGGCATGGACCGGGACAGGCACGCCGCAGTGTGGGCGGACATCGCGGACCGGCTCGACCCGCACCGGCTGGTGCTGCACCAGGACGAGGGGCGTACGGACGGCCGGGCTGGAGCCGCGGAACGTGCCCTGCGCGCCCTTGACCTGCAGATTTGAGCGGGTAGGCCGTCAGCATGCGGTGAGCAAGCCGCCAGCAGGGGCCCAGCAAGCGGCAACCGCCATCGTCGAAGCCATGACGACAACACCTCAACTCCAAGCGACCGACACGGTCGGCGCCGTCGACGAAGACCGCGTCGAACAGTTCGTCGGCCGGATCCTCACCGACTTCGCCGGCGCCGCGAGCACGGCGATGACGGTCCTCGGCGACCGGCTCGGCCTCTACACGGCCATGACCGGCGCGGGGCCGCTGACCGCCGAGGCGCTGGCGGCCGCGACCGGACTGCAGCCGCGACTGGTCACCGAGTGGCTCGCCTGCCAGACCGTGTCCGAGTACGTGACCTACGACCCGACGACGGGCACGTACGAACTGCCCGCCGAGCACGCGGCGGTGCTCTCCGTGGCGGACTCCCCCGCCTACGTCATCGGCGCCGCCGATGTCATCGCCGGCCAGTACCTGGGCCTGGACCGGCTCGCGCAGGCGTTCCGCGCCGACGGCGGTGTCGACTACGGTTCGCTGCCCTCGTGTGTGTTCAGCGGCATCGAGCGGTTCTTCCGCACGGCGTACGTGCATGAGCTGGCGTCGAACTGGTTCCCCGCCGTGCCGGGTCTGGTCGACCGGCTGGAGAGCGGCGCCCGGGTGGCCGACGTGGGCTGTGGGCACGGGGTGGCGAGCCTGCTCGTCGGCCGGACCTGGCCCAAGACCACGGTCACCGGTTTCGACGCGCACCAGCCGTCGGTCACGACCGCGCGCGCCAAGGCGATCGAGGAGGACAGCCCCGGCAACGTGTCGTTCCGCGTCGCCGACGCCGCCGCATTCGGCCCCGGCCCGTTCGACGTGGTGGTCTTCTTCGACTCGCTGCACGACCTGGGGGATCCGCCCGCCGCCCTGCGCCGGGCCCACGAGGTGCTCGCCGAGGGCGGCATCGTGGTCGCGGTCGAGCCGTGGTCGCTGGACCGGCTGGAGGACGGCATCGGCAACCCGGTGGTGCGGATCGACTACGCCGCCTCCACCTCCGTGTGCACCCCGGGCTCGCTGGCGCAGCCCGGCGGCTACGGGCTCGGCACCCAGGGCGGGCCCGCCAAGCGCGTCGAACTGCTCACCGAAGCGGGCTTCCGCGACGCGAAGCTGGCCGCCGACACCGGATTCAACCTGGTGCTCACAGCGACCAAGTGACCTCGTGGGAGCGGGGAATGAGGCGCGAACGAGCGGCCGATGACGACCGAGGGGCCCGGACCACACGGTTGGTCCGGGCCCCTCCGCCTGTCCGGGGCGGACGTCAGGCGCCCGGCGTGTACCCCTCGGCGACCGTCGAGGCCTCGGCCTCGCGGACCACCTTCATGCCGCCCGTCACGCTCTTGTCCGGCTGCAGGATGACACTCTGCTTGGAGGACGGGGAGTTCGGGTCGGTGAAGTTCTGGGGTATGCCGAAGCCCGTGTCGAGGGCATCGATGGTCAGGAGGGCCTTGTCGACGCCCTCGCGGGTGAGGTCCTTGCTGTCGCAGGCCTTCTTGAGGGCCTCGCCGAACGCGCTGACGGCCGTCCAGCCGGCGACCACGCCGTTGTCGAGGGAGTCCTTCGGGTAGGCCTTCTTGTAGTCGGCGACGAGCTTCTTGGCTCCCGGCGTGTCCGCGCCGATGGGCAGCGAGGGGTTGGCCACGTAGTAGTTCTTCATGAGGGCGGGGCCCGCCTGGGTGGCGAGGAGCTGCGGGGCGAAGGCCGAGTTGTTGCCGATGACCGGCACATCGAAGCCGCCGGCCGCGGCGACGCCGACGAGCGAGGCCGCCTGGCGCGGGCCCGCGCTGATCACGACCGCCTTGACGCCGGCCTTCTTGAGGGCGGCGACCTGCGCGGTCATGTCGTTGTCGGTCGGCTTGATCTTCTGCTCGACGACGGTGAGCCCGGACTCCTTCGCCATGTGCTTCGAGCCGACCAGGGCGCTCTCGCCGTAGTCGCCCTCGAAGTAGACGTGGCCTATCTTGTCGCCCTTCTTGATGCCCTTCTCCTTCATCAGGAAGTCGACCGCGTTGATCGTCTCGATGTCGTACGTGGATCCGATGACCCGGATGTACGGGCTGCCGAGCAGCGAGGCCGACCACGCCTGCGGCAGGACGAGGCCCTTGTCCTGGCCGTCGATGCGCTGCTTGACCGCGGCGACGAACGGCGAGCCGATGAACTGGGCGAAGCCGAGCACCTTCGGCTCCAGTTCCGTGTACCCGGCGACGGCCTTCTGCGGGTCGTAGCCGTGGTCGCGGACGGTGAGCGCGACCTTGTAGCCGCAGACGCCGCCGTCGGCGTTCAGCTGCTTCACATACAGCTGCTGGGCCTGGGTGACGCTCTTGCCGAGGGTCGCGTAGACGCCGGTCATGTCGGTGAGGACGCCGAGCGTGATGGTCTTGCCGGAGATGCCGTCGCCGGTCTTGACCCCGCCCGCGGCTCCCTTGTCCTCGTTGTCGTCCTTGGCCTTCGAGCTGCAACCGGCCAGCACGAGCAGCGCGGCGAGCGCGCCTGCGGCCATCCTGGCCGCATACGTCGTACTCATCGTTCCTCCCCTGAATGGGTCCTGACGCGACGCCCGGCGGCCACCCTGACCAGGCCGCCGGGCAGGAAGAGCACCACCGCGACGACGGCGGCGCCGTAGAGGTACCGGGACGCCTCGCCCGGTGCGACCCCGCCCGTACCGGGGGCGGAGACCAGGGGCAGGGCATCGCTGTAGCGGGTCAGCAGCTGCGGCAGCAGGGAGACGAAAGCGGCCCCGACCACCGCCCCGGAGACCGAGCCGAGCCCGCCGATGACGATCATGGCGAGGTACTCGAGCGACAGCGTGATGCCGAAGTAGTCGGGCACCGTGCGCTGGAAGATCAGCGCGAGCAGGACGCCCGCGAGTCCGGCGTACATCGACGACAGGACGAAGACGGCGGCCCGGTAGCGGGCGACGGGCACGCCGATGACCCCGGCCGCGATGCGGTGGTCGCGGATCGCGTTCATGGCGCGTCCCGGGCGGCCACGCAGCACTCCGCGGGCGAAGAGCCCGCAGCCGAGGAGGAGTACGAGTCCCGCGTACCAGAGCTTCTCCGCCGACCCGAACGGCACGGCGGCGACGACGACTTCGGTGTCGTCGAAGGTGAGGCCGAAGAGGCTCAGGGGCGGTACGTCGCGGCCGTTGAAGCCGCCGGTCAGATCGCGGGCGTTGAACAGCACGTGCTGGCCGATGAAGATCAGCGCGAGCGTCGCGATGCCGAGGTACGCGCCGCGCAGTCGTCCCGCGATGGGGCTGAACAGGCCGCCCGCCAGGCCCGCGACGAGGACGGCGAGTACGGCCGCGAGCCAGGTCGGCAGGCCCAGGCCGGTCAGCCCGTCGCCGCCTTCCGCGGCGAACACGCAGTAGCCGTAGGCGCCGACCGCGAGGAAGAAGGCGTGGCCCATGGAGAGCTGGCCCGTGGAGCCGGTGAGGAGGTTGATGCCGATCGCGCCGATCGCGGCGGCCATCGCGAAAAGGCCGGCCTGGAGCCAGAAGCGGTCCAGATAGAAGGGGAGAGCGAGGAGGAGGAGGGCTCCGGCGGCCCAGATGTACGTTCGCGAGCGGCTGGGCCAGGCGGGTCGGCGGCTGACCTTGCCCGTTTCTTCGCGGGTGAGGACCTCGGATACCTCAGACACGGGCCAGCTCCTTCGTGCCGAACAGCCCGGCGGGCCGGATGAGCAGGATCGCGGTCATGACGAGATAGGGAGCCAGATCGCCCAGCCCCCGCCCCAGGAAGGTGAGATCGCTCTGGTAGCCGGTGGCCAGGGACTCGGTGACGCCCACCAGCAGACCGCCGACGAGAGCGCCGGTCGTGGAGTCGAGGCCGCCGAGGATCGCGGCGGGGAAGGCCTTGAGGGCGGCGAGCGAAGTGGCTCTCTCCAGGCCGGGCGTCGGAAAGACGGTGAGGAACAGCGCGGCGACGGCCGCCAGTGCACCGGCCACGGCCCAGGCACCGAGCGACACCCTGCCGAGCCGTACGCCCATCAGCGCCGCCGTCTCCGGGCTCTCGGCGGCCGCACGCATCGCGACGCCCCAGGAGGTGTACCGGAACGCGAGCAGGAAGGCCGTGATGAGCAGGGCCGCGGCGACGAAGGCGGCGATGCGCGTATGCGCCAGGGAGATCGGACCGAGGGTGAGCACGGCGTCGCCCCACGGGTCGCCGAGCGGCAGCACGTCCGTGCCGATGCGGCGGGTCAGCTCGGTGGTGAGCAGGATGTCGACACCGATCGTGACGATGGCGAGAACGCTGTGGTCGGAGCCCCGGTAGCGGCGCATCACCAGGAACTCCACCGCCGCCCCGACCAGCGCGGCGCCCGCGATCCCGACGAGCAGCGCGGGCCAGAATCCGATGTCGTCGTGGAGGGTCGCGGTGACGTACCCACCCGCCAACAGAAGTGACGCGTGGGCGAAGTTCACGACCTCGGTGGCCCGGAAGATGACCACGAAGCCGAGGGCGATGAGGGCGTAGACGGAGCCCATCGAGATGCCGTTGAGGAGGAGTTCGGCGAAGGTGCTCACGAGGCGGCCTCCTCTCCGTCACGTCTTCCGGGTTTCTCGGACCTCTCGGTACGTTCGGGCCCCTCGGCTCCCTCGGCTCGTTCGCCCAGATAGGCGCGTACGACCGCCGGATCGTTCTGTACGTCGCTGGGGGCGCCGTCCGCGATCAGGCGCCCGAAGTCGAGTACGGTCACCGCGTCCGCGAGCCGCATCACCACCCCCATGTCGTGTTCCACCAGGACGATCGAGATGCCGAGGCTGTCGCGAACTCCCGCGATCACGGCGGACGTTCGGCGCCGTTCGTCGGCGGTCATGCCCGCGACCGGCTCGTCCAGGAGCAGCAGGCGGGGCTCCATGCAGAGGGCGCGGGCGAGTTCGGCGAGCTTCTGCTGCCCGTACGGGAGGGAGCCCGCCGGGCGGCTGAGGTGGGCCGAGATGCCGACGAACTCGGCGATCTCCCGGACCCGTTCACGGTGACGGCGCTCCTCGCGGGCGGCCGAGGGGAGCCTCAGTCCGGCGGAGATGAAGCCGGTGCGGGTCAGCCGGTGGCGCCCCAGCAGGAGACTGTCCTCGACGGTGGCGAGCGGCGGCAGCGCGAGGTTCTGGAAGATGCGGGCGACGCCCAGATCGGCGATGCGGTGCGGAGGCATGCCGGTCAGTTCGTGCTCGCCGAAGCGGACGCTGCCGCCGGTGGCTCTGTAGACGCCCGAGAGGACGTTGAAACAGGTGGACTTTCCGGCGCCGTTGGGGCCGATGAGGGCGTGGACGGTGCCGGGGCGCACGGTGAAGCTCACGGCGTCCAGGGCCGTCAGGCCCGCGAAGCGGACGGTCAACTCCCTTACGTGCAGCGGCGGGACGTCAGGAATCGGAACGTCGGGGGTCGGAGCGTCAGGGCTCGGAACGTCAGGGGTCGGCATACCGTTGCTCACTCCTTCCATCGCGCGAGTGCCGGATGCGCGCGGCTTGCCCGCTCGGCGTCGGCCGCCGCGTCCTCGTCGACGACGCCCAGGTAGCGGCGGCGCACCTCGTCGGAGGCGGCCAGCTCGTCCGCAGGACCCGACAGGGTGACTTCGCCGACTTCGAGGACGTACGCGCGGGAGGCGAGCCGCAGGGCGAGGGCGGCGTTCTGTTCGACGAGCAGGATCGACGTGCCCTGGGTGTTGATCTCCCGTACGGTCTCGGCGATCCGCTCGGCCATCAGCGGGGCGAGGCCGAGCGACGGCTCGTCGAGGAGCAGCAGCGTGGGGGTGGCCATCAGGCCGCGGCCGACCGCGAGCATCTGCTGTTCGCCGCCCGACAGGAGTCCGGCGCGCTGCTGGGCGCGGTCGGCCAGGACGGGGAACAGTTCGTGGACGCGGCGCAGGGCCGCGGCCCGGTCGGCGCGGCCGCCGGCGGCGCCGAGTGCTCCGGCACGCAGGTTGTCCGCGACGGTCATGCGGGCGAAGACCCGCCGTCCCTCCGGGATCTGGGAGACCCCGGCGGCGACGACGCGATCCGGCGAGAGACCGTCGAGGCGGCGGCCGTTCAGGCTCACCGTGCCGCCGGTGACCGCGCCGCCGTGGAAGGACAGCGTCCGGCAGATCGCCCGCAGCAGCGTCGACTTGCCCGCGCCGTTGCCGCCGAGCACCGTGACCACGGCTCCCTCGGGCACCTCCAGGGACACCTGACGCAGTGCGCGTACGGGGCCGTATCCGACCGACAGGTCCCGTACGACCAGCCCGGAACCATCCATTCCGCCCATGGCATTCCCCCTGTCCTCGCTCGGTGTGGCGCTCACCACAGCACCGGTGCGGGCGTCCGTCCACGGGGTACGGGCGAAACGCTGCGGGTGACCAGCGGGCACGGCCGCGCGTTGTGCTCGCGCACAACACCGCGTGTCAGGGGCCTGTGCGGGACGGCGCGGCGGTGACATCCTCCGGCCATGGGAGCGCGCAGAAGGCGTACCGAGCAGGACTGGAAGTTGCTCGCCGAGTCGTGCACGGCGCTGCTGGAGCGGGTGCCGGAGCTGGTCGACGAGCACATGCGGCAGCTCGCCGAGTACTCCCCGGTCTACGGGCAGTTCCTGCCGTACGACCAGCAGTGGCGGGAGGCGGAGGAGGCGATGCGGATCGGCATCGAGACGATCTCCGCGCCGCGGGACTCGCCTCGCCGTGATCTGGAGTACGCGGAGGAGTCCGGGCGGCGGCGGGCCCAGCAGGGGTTGCCGCTGGAACTGCTGGTGCACGCGTACCGTGCCGCGGGCTATCTGGTGTGGGACGCGCTGATGGAGGGCGTGGCCACGCAGGAGCCGGAGCGGCTGGCGGCGCTGATGCGCTCGGCGACGACGGTGTGGTCCGCCGTGGACGCGCAGGCCGCCGTGGCCACCGAGGCGTACCGGGCGACCGAGATGGAGCTTCGGCGGCGTACCGACGAACAGCTTCAGGCGCTGCTCGACGCACTGCTGGAAGGGCAGGAGGCGCCGGGGCTCGCGGCTCGGGCCGCGGCCGGGCTCGATCTTCCCGAGCGGGGGCCGTACGCCGTGGTCGTACTGCGTGCGGAGCGGCGGGAGTCGTTTCGGCGGCCCTTGGAGGGGGACGGGTTCCGGTTCATCTGGCGGATGCGGGCCGACTGTGAGGTGGGGGTGGTGGCGCTCGTTGCCGGGCAGGGGCTCGACGGGGTCGCGCGCGCCCTCGACGGGCGCTGTTCCGGCCCCGGTGGGATCAGTCCCGTCGTCGCCGGGCTCGCGGAACTCGGCCGCGCCCGTCGGCTCGCCGAACTGGCCCTCCGTACCTGTCCGCCCGACGCGACCGCCGTCGTCCGGCTCGACCAGCGGATGCCGACGGCTCTCGTGGTGAGCCAGCCGGAGTTGGCGGGGCGGCTCGTCTCGGACGTGTTCGGGACGGTGCTGGAGCTTGAGCCCGCGGATCGGGCCGTGTTGCTGGAGACGCTGGACGTCTGGCTCTCGTGCGAGGGGTCCGCCGGGCGGGCGGCCGGGCGCCTGTACTGCCACCGGAACACCGTGTTCAACCGGCTGCGACGGTTGGAACAGCTGACGTCTCGGTCGTTGGCTCGGCCTCGGGATTTGATCGAGATGACGTTGGCGTTGGATGCGTATCGGTTGTCGGGGGTGCGGGGGGTGGGGTGAGGGGTGTGAGGGGGTTTCGCCCCCGCCGCCCCTACCCGTCCCATCCCTGGGGCTCCGCCCCAGACCCCGACAGGAGACCAGCCCTCTGGACCCCCGCTCCTCAAACGCCCGAGGTGGGGCGGAAAACGCCCCGCGAACCCTCAGCCGGTCACATGAGGAAATCCCGTCCGATCCGCTCCCCCACGTCCTCCAGAATCGGCCCCGCCTCAGCGATACACCGAGCCACGTCGGGCTCGAGCTCCGTGAGGGCGTAGGCGCGGCGGATGCCGGCCCTGCCGAGGGCCTCCGGAGGGAGGGCGAGGCGGCCGCAGACGGCGATGACCTCCTTGCCGGCGGCGCGCGCGACGGCGGCGACGCCCGCCGGGGCCTTGCCGTGGAGGGTCTGCTCGTCCAGGGAGCCCTCGCCGGTGATGACGAGGGTGGCGCGTTCAAGGGCGGGGGCGAAGCCGAGGACGTCGAGCATGACCTCGATCCCCGGGCGGAAGCTCGCGCCGAGGCCCACGAGAGCCCCGTACCCGATACCGCCGGCCGCACCGGCCCCCGGCGCGACGGCGTACTCCGCGGCCTTGGACCCGATCGCCTTCTCCAGAACCGCGGCGAAGTGCGCCAGCCCGGCGTCGAGCACGGCCACGTCGTCGGGAGAGGCCCCCTTCTGGGGCCCGTACACCGCCGGGGCCCCCTTGGGCCCGGTCAGCGGATTGTCCACGTCACTCGCGAGGACGAGGTCGACGGAGGCGAGCCGGGGGTCGAGACCGGACAGGTCGGCCGTGGCGAGCTCCCGCAGGGAGCCGCCCCCAGGGGGCACCGGCTCCCCGTCCTCGTCGAGGAACCGCGCCCCGAGCGCGGCCAGCATCCCCGCCCCGCCGTCGGTGGTCGCGCTGCCGCCGACACCGAACACGATCGAGCGCGCCCCGGCGTCCAGAGCGGCCCGCAGCAGCTCCCCGGACCCGTACGTGGACGACGTGAGCGGCGCGAAGGCCCCGGCCGGCAGCCGCTGCAACCCGCTGGCCTCGGCCATCTCCACGACGGCGGTGTCGCCGCGCAGCGCGAACGCGGCCGTGACCTCGTCCCCGAGCGGCCCGGCGACCCGCACCTCACGCCGCTCGAACCCGGCGGCGACCGCCGCGTCGACCGTGCCGTCACCGCCGTCGGCGACCGGCAGCGACTCCACCTCGACGTGCGGCGCGACCCTCTGCAGTCCGGCCGTCACCCGCTCGGCGACCTGCACGGCCGTGAGCGAGCCCTTGAACTTGTCCGCGGCGATGAGCACCCGTTGCGACCGTTGGCCCCGGGTCCGATTCACTGCAGCGTCCGCCACCTTGCACTCCCCTTGCTCTCCACGCCCTGCACACGTCAAGGCTGTCGCGCCGTTGCGACCCTAACCTCAGGAGGGTGCCGCTGCCCAGGGCGGTTCTCACGTCCCGGACAACGGCCGGGGAGCTCAGCCGGCGTCGGCCCCGCGGGAGTCGTACAGCTGATGCGTCAGCGTCCCGCTGCCCCCGAACGGCACGCTGATGTGCTCCAGCACGTCCTCCAGGAGGTCGACATCCCCGGTCCGCACGCCGACGTCACCGGTGGTCACCAGGGGCTCGTCGGGCGCAGCGTGGGCGGGGGCCGCGCCGACGGCGAACAGGGCGGAGGCAGCGGATACGGCGGCGGCCGCCAGGAGGGTCGTACGGCTCATCGGCCTCCTCGACTTCACCGGCACGGCCGACGTAACCGGCTTGGCCGACTTCATCGACGTCATCGACTTCATGGGGCTCCAGACCTGCTGCATGGGACTCCTAAGCGTGCAATACGAACGAAAACCTGACGAGCTTCTCATGTGGCGCGGTGCCGGATATACGTAAAGCGGGCAGGACGGGCAGGAATTCGGTACACCGGGTGTATGACCCCTGTCGGCATTGACGACCTCACGGACCGCGTCCTCGGGGGCTGGCTGGGCCGGATCGCCGGCAACATGCTCGGCAAACCGGTCGAGCAGGGCGACCACTGGACGCGGGACCGCATCGACCGCTATCTGCGACAGGCCGGGGCCCTGCCGCTCATCGACTACCTGCCCGAGCCCGTCGGCCCGAGTGACGAGTTCGTGCTGCGCCCCGAGTGGCGCGAGTGCGTACGCGGCCGGATCCACGGCAGCTGCCGCGACGACGACGTGGACTACGCGATCCTCGGCCTCGACCTGCTGGAGACGCACGGTTTCGCCTTCAGTACGGAGCAGGTGGGCGATCTGTGGCTGCTACGGCTGCCGTATCTGCAGACGTTCACGGCGGAGCGCGCCGCGTACCGGAACCTCGCCAACGGGCTCAAGCCGCCGTTGACCGCGACCTACGACAACCCCTACCAGGAGTGGATCGGCGCCCTCATCCGCGCCGACGTCTACGGCTGGACCAGCCCGGGCCGGCCCCGCCGCGCGGCCTCGCTCGCCCGCCGGGACGCCGTGCTTTCGCACACCGGGAACGGTGTGTACGGGGCCATGTGGGCGGCGGCACTGGTGGCCGCCGCGTTCACCGAGCCGACCGTGCGGGACGCCTTGGACACCGCGCTCACGGTGATCCCGCCGAGCAGCCGCCTCGCGCGGACCGTACGCCGGGTGCAGACGCTCCACGCGAGCCGACTGAGCTGGGAGGACACGCTCAGTACCGTCGCCGCGGAGACGGCGGGGCTCGGCTGGATCCACACGATCCCGAACGCCGCCGTCCTCACGGCCGGGCTCCTGTACGGCGACGGGGACTTCACCCGCACCATCGCCCTCACGGTGCGCGGCGGCCTCGACACCGACTCGAACGGCGCGACGGCGGGTTCCGTCGCGGGCGTACTCACCGGAGGCGCCGCGATCCCGTCGCAGTGGAAGGACCCGCTGGAGGACACGGTGCACAGCGCGGTGTTCGGGTTCGACGGGGTACGCATCAGCGAACTGGCCGAGCGGACGGTGCGGTTGGTGGAGGAAGAGGCAGAGGCAGGTGACCTCGTAAGGATTACTCCGAAGTGACCTGCTCAGGCCGCCCCGTTGCTCTCGTTACGCTTTCCCAATGACGACTCTTGACTACGCCACGTACATCGCGGGCCTCCCCCGTGTCCTCGTAGGCGCCGCCGCACTCTTCCGTGACGCCGAGGGCCGCGTGCTGCTCGTCGAGCCCAACTACCGTGAGGGCTGGGCGCTGCCCGGCGGAACCGTCGAGTCCGACGCCGGCGAGACCCCGCGGCAGGGCGCCCGTCGGGAGACCCTGGAGGAGATCGGCCTGGACCTGGAGGTCGGCCGGCTCCTCGCGGTGGACTGGGTACCCGGCGCCGAGCGGCCGCCGATCGTGGCCTACCTCTACGACGGCGGCATCCTGAAGGAGGAGCAGCTCAAGTCGATCCGCCTCCAGGAGGAGGAGCTGCTGTCCTGGCGCCTCGTACCGCGCGAGGAGCTGGCCGAGTACCTGCAGGGTTCCCTGAGCCGCCGGGTGCTCGCCTCACTGGACGTGCTCGCGGCGGGCACGGGGACGGCGGAGCTGGAGAACGGGCATCGGGCGGACTGACCGGGCCCCGCCCTGTCCCTAGGTCCGTCCGTCCCCCGGGAAATATCCGTTCGCCGCCCCGAACCCCGCGACCTACCCTCGGACCCATGGCCAAGCCTCTCGTCGCGATTCTCAGTGGCGCCGGTATCTCCACCGACTCGGGCATCCCCGACTACCGCGGCCCCAACGGCCTGTGGCAGCGGGATCCGGAGGCCCAGAAGCTCGTCACTTACGAGTACTACATGGGTGATCCGGAGATCCGGCGGCGTTCGTGGCAGATGCGGCGCAAGAACCGGACGCTTCAGGCCGAGCCGAACGCCGCGCACCGGGCCGTGGCCGAGCTGGAGCGGGCCGGGGTGCCGGTGCGGGTGATCACGCAGAACGTGGACGGGCTGCACCAGCTGGCCGGGATGCCGGCCCGGAAAGTGCTCGAACTGCACGGTACGGCGCGGACGGTGATGTGCACCGGGTGCCGTGTGAAGGCGCCGATGGAGGACGCGCTGGCGCGGGTCGCCGCCGGTGAGGACGATCCGCCGTGCCTGGAGTGCGGCGGGATCCTGAAGTCGGCGACCGTGATGTTCGGTGAGCGACTCGATCCGGTGGTGCTGGGTGAGGCGGTCGCGATCACCAAGGCGTGCCAGGTGTTCATCGCGGTCGGCACGAGCCTCCAAGTGCAGCCCGCCGCGGGACTCGCCGGTCTCGCCGCCGACCACGGCGCACGGCTGATCATCGTCAACGCCGAATCGACACCGTACGACGACCGCGCCGACGAGGTCGTTCAGCAGCCCATCAGCAGCGCCCTGCCCGAACTGCTGCGTCGGCTGAGCACCGAGCGCGACGACTAGGGTTCGGCCAGGGTCCGTTTTCAGGTCTCTTCTCTCCTCGGGGCTTCAGGCTTCGGCACGGAACCCGCACCTCACTGTGCGGTCGGACGCGGGCGGCGGGTGCGGGGGTTCCCGTCGCCGGGGATTCCCAGGGAGAGGGAGTTTGACGACAGGGCCCAGAAAGACGACAGGGCCTAGAAAAGTGCCGTACCCCGCTCGAAGTCCAGCAGCCGCCGCTTGCGCTCCAGACCGCCGCCGTACCCCGTGAGGCTGCCGTCCGAGCCGACCACCCGGTGGCACGGCACGATGATTCCGAGCGGGTTCTTGCCGTTGGCGAGGCCCACCGCGCGGGAGGCCTTGGGGTTGCCGAGGGCGTCGGCGAGTTCGCCGTACGAACGGGTCTCGCCGTAGGGGATCTTCTGGAGCTGTTCCCAGACGGTGCGCTGGAAGGACGTGCCGTCGAGGTGCAGGGGCAGGTCGAAGTCCTTCAACTCGCCCGCGAAATAAGCCTGTAGCTGGTCAACCGTCTCACCGAAGGGCGTGTCGTCGGGTTCACCGAAGCTCTCCTCCGGCGGGCGGTGGCGCTGGCCGACCATGTAGAGGCCGCACAGGACGGCGTCCCGGGCGACCAGCGTGAGGGGCCCGTACGGGCTGTCGATCACCATGTGCTGCTTCACTTGCCGCTTAACTTGCTGCTTCATTTGCTGCTTCACTGCACGTCCTTACGTCCTTGTGCCGGGAGGAAGTTGATCGGGTGGTCGCCGGTCGCCCACAGATACTGGACCGCGTACGCCCGCCACGGCCGCCAGTCCGCCGCACGGGCCGTGAGCGCGGCGGGTGTGGACGGCAGACCCAACTCCTTGGCGGCGTAACGGACTCCGAGGTCGGTGGGCAGGAAGGCGTCGGGGTCGCCGAGGGCGCGCATGGCGATGACCTCGACGGTCCAGGGTCCGAAGCCGGGCAGCGCGAGGAGCCGGGCGCGGCTCTCCGTCCAGTCGCTCTCGACTCCCAAGTTCAGTGTGCCGTCGGCGAGTTGATGTACGAGGGTGGTGAGAGTGGTGCGGCGGGTGGCCGGCATGGCGAGGGCTTCCGGGTCGAGCGCGGCCAGCGCCTCGGCCGACGGGAAGAGGTGCGTGAGGCCACCTTCGGGGTCGTCCACCGGCTCGCCGTGAGCCGTGACCAGCCGTGCCGCGTGCGTCCGGGCCGCGGCCGTGGACACCTGCTGGCCCAGCACGGCCCGTACGGCGAACTCGGGCTCGTCGACCGTCCGCGGCACCCGGCGGCCCGGCGCCTTGTCGACGAGCGGGGCGAGCAGCGGGTCCGTACGCAGCTGGTCGTCGACCGCGACCGGGTCGGCGTCGAGGTCGAGCATGCGGCGGCAGCGGCTGATCGCGACGGTCAGGTCACGCATGTCGCTGAGGGTGAGCCGGCAGCCGATGTGGTCGGACGCCGGGGTCGCCGGGGTGAGCGCGACGACACCGTGGCCGTACGGCAGGCGCAGGGTGCGCCGGTACGCGCCGTCGCGCCACTCCTCCACACCCGGTACGGCGGTGGCGACGAGGTGACCGAAGAGGTTGTCGGGGTTGAGCGGGGTCCGGAAAGGCAACCGGAGCGTCAACACCCCTGGTGTCCCAGCTGAGTTGGCCCGGTTCTTGGGCACTCTCGTGCGCAGTTCGCTCGGGGCGAGGGCGAAGACCTCGCGGACCGTGTCGTTGAAAGTGCGGATGGAGGAGAAGCCCGCAGCGAAAGCGATCTCCGCCATCGGGAGCGGGGTCGTCTCGATGAGCAGGCGCGCGGTCTGGGCGCGCTGGGCGCGGGCGAGGGCGAGCGGTCCGGCGCCCAGTTCGGCGAGGAGCTGCCGTTCTATCTGCCGGGTGCTGTAGCCGAGCCGCGCCGCGAGCCCCGGCACTCCCTCCCGGTCCACGATGCCGTCGCTGATGAGCCGCATCGCGCGGGCCACGAGGTCGGCGCGCTGGTTCCACTCGGGCGAGCCGGGGCTGGTGTCGGGCCGGCACCGCTTGCAGGCCCGGAAACCGGCCTGCTGGCAGGCGGCGGCGCTCGGGTGGAAGGTCATGTTCTCCGGCTTCGGCGGCACGACGGGGCAGCTGGGCCGGCAGTAGATCCGTGTGGTCAGTACGGCCGTGAAGAACCAGCCGTCGAAGCGGGCGTCCTTCGACTGGACGGCGCGTACGCAGCTCTCGGTGTCGGTGTGCATCCCGTTCAGCATGTCTTCCAGCATCGGCCATGGTCACGGCCGTGGCTGGCGAGAATCCGACATCGAGGTCCGCCGTGGGGGCGAAGGCGGTGAGGACGACGACATCGGGGGTGGGTGAACTCCCCAGCGCCGGGACGTACTTGACGAGGTCCAGTTCATCCGGACCCAGCACCGTCCAGGCCCCGTCACCAGCGTCACCAGCGTTACCGGTGTCGTTGGCCGGGTCGACCAACGTCCAGTCGGGGCGCAGCAACGCGCGCCGCACCACGTCGTCCGCGGCGTCCAGTTGTCCGGCTGCAAGCTCCCGTGTGACCAGTGACTCGACCACCGCCACCGGCCGCCCGGCCGTGTCGGCCAGCGTCACACGGACCGCCCCCGGTCCCGTGGGCGTCAGCCGAACCCGCACGTCCGATGCCCCATCGGCGTACAGCCGCACTCCGCTCCACGCGAACGGCAGCCGCATCGGACCGGATCCGGCAGCGGAATCGGAGCCGGGCGCGGCGAGCAGCGGGGTGTGCACCGCCGCGTCCAGCAGGGCCGGGTGGAGGCCGTAGCGCGCGGCGCCCGGGGTCTCCTGCTCGGGGAGACGGACCTCGGCGAAGAGTTCCGCGCCCCGCCGCCATACCGCGCGGACACCCTGGAACGCTGGCCCGTAGCTGATACCGCCGTCCGCGAGCTTGTCGTACGCGTCGGCGAGTTCCACCTCGACGGCGCCCTCAGGAGGCCACGTCCCCAGGTCGCTCTCCGGTGTCTCTGTGTCTGTGTTCGTTTTCGTGTCTGTGTCTGTCTCTGTGTTCGTTTTCGTGTCCGGTACCGAAGGCGCCCGGCTCAGCAGACCGGTGACATGCCGGGTCCAGTCGGCCTCCGGCCCCCCTGTCGGCTGCTCAAGTTCCGTCCACTCGGGTCGGGAGTAGATGTCGACGGGGCGCCGGCCGGAGTCGTCGGCCGGCCCGACCACGACCTGGATCCGTACCCCGGTGGTGGCGGGCAGCGTGAGCGGCGCCACGACCACGAGTTCGTCCAGGCCGCCGCAGCCGGCCTCGCCCGCGGGTACCGCGGCGCGGTGGGGGAGCGCCGACCTCGACACGGCGAGCGAGAGAGCGATGTCTGCAGAATCGGCGGGCGAGAGGCCGGGTCGGGCCGCCACCTCGGCCGCCAGTCGCCGTGCCTGGGCGCGCAGGGCGGGCTCGCCGGCGCCGGAGAGCAGCCAGGGCAACACCAGCGCCGTACCGCCGGAAGTGTCGGAGCGGTCGAAGCCGTCGGAGCGGTCGCAGCCGTCGGACGGGGACGTGCCGGGCTCGGGTCGCCGGTCCGGCGCCGGTGCGGGCGCCGGTGCGGGCGCCTGTTCCAGGATCACGTGGGCGTTGGTCCCGCCGATCCCGAACGCCGACACGCCCGCCCTGCGCGGCCGGTCGGACGACGGCCACGGCCGGGCGGCGGTCAGCAGCTCCACCCGGCCCGAGGACCAGTCCACGTGCGGTGACGGCGTCCGGGCGTGCAGCGTCGCGGGCAACTCCCCGTGCCGCATGGCCAGCACCATCTTGATGACTCCGGCGACTCCCGCGGCGGCCTGCGTATGCCCGAGGTTGGACTTGACCGAGCCCAGCCAGAGCGGCGACTGCTCCGGGGAACGTCCCTGCCCGTACGTGGCCAGCAGCGCTCCCGCCTCGATCGGATCGCCCAGCGTGGTGCCGGTGCCGTGCGCCTCCACCGCGTCCACGTCGCTCCCGCGCAGCCCGGCGTCGGCCAGCGCCCGTGCGATGAGCCGCCGCTGCGCCTGGCCGTTGGGTGCGGTCAGCCCATTGGACGCTCCGTCGGAGTTGACGGCTGAACCCCGCAGCACCGCCAGCACCGGATGACCGTTGCGCCGGGCGTCGGAGAACCGTTCCAGCAGGACCAGGCCGACTCCCTCACCCCAGCCCGTGCCGTCCGCCGACGAGGAGAACGACTTGCAGCGGCCGTCCGGCGACAGCCCGCGCTGTCGGCTGAACATGGTGAACGGCCTGGGGGTCGCCATCACGGTGACGCCGCCGGCCAGGGCCAGCGAACACTCCCCTGAGCGCAGTGCCTTGGCGGCCCAGTGCAGCGACACCAGCGAGGACGAGCACGCTGTGTCGATCGTGATCGCCGGGCCGCGCAGCCCGTACCCCCACACCTCGCCCTCGTGACTGCCACCGACGCGACCACCGCCACCGTCGGCGTCGCCGTCCGTGACGTCGTCCCCGGAGCGCGGATCGACCAGCCGTACCTCCACGCCCGGGACCGGAGGCCCGCACGAGCCGTCGACCCGCGGCCCCTCCGGACGGTTCACTGCGATCATCCCGCAGGTCTCGGTACTGCCGTACGCCTTCAGCAGCGGCGCCCCCAGCACCTCCTCGACCGCCCGGCGCAACGGCGGCGGGCTCGGCGCGCCCGCCACGACACACAGCCGCAGCCCCGTCCGCGAAGCCCCGCCGGCCTCCTCTGCCGCCGCCACCACCAGCCGGTGGTACGTCGCGGGTACGCCGGCCAGCATCGTGAACGGGCCCTCGGGCTGCTCATACGCCTCGTCCAGTACGCGCAACAGGCCCCCAGGCGGCAGGAGTTCCCCGGTGATCAGCGCGCTCGCACCCGTGGCGACGACGCCCAGCACGGCGAGCGAGTGCCCGAAGCTGTGGAACAGCGGCAGCGGCCAGAGCAGCCGGTCCGCCGCCGAGAGGCCGAAGATCGGTGCGTAGCAGGCCGCCACCGACGACAGCGCGGCTCGCTGCGTGGAGAGCACGCCCTTGGGGCGGTGGGTGGTCCCCGAGGTGTAGAGCATCCACGCGGGCTCGTCGAGTCCGAGGTCGTCCCGCGCCGACTCAGTCACCGTGGCCGTGTCCGTGTGCGTGGCCGTGTGCGTGGCCGTGTCCGTGGCCGTGTCCGTGTGCGTGGCCGTGTCCGTGGCCGCCGCATCCCCGACCGCCTCGTCGAAGAGCACGGTCCCGTCGGGGGCGTCCGCCGGCACCGGTCCCGCCCCGATGAGCAACACTCGCAGCCGACCGTACGCGGAGCCCAGCCGCGCCAACTGACCCACGTGCGCCTGATCCGTGACGATCACCGAGGCACCGCTGTCCGCCAGGAGATGCGCGAGTTCCGCGTCGGAGGACCGTGGGTTGAGCAGAACCCCTACTCCGCTCGCCCTGGTGACGGCGAGGCAACTCTCCACCAGCTCGACACAGTTGCCCAGACAGACCGCGACCCGGTCCCCCCGCCGAAGCCCGGCCCCCGCCAGATGCCCGGCCAGCCTCCCGGTGCGCCGCTCCAGTTCCCCGTACGTGACACTCCGCGCGGAGTCCGAGAACGCGACCCGATTCGCCGACCGTCCGGCATGCCTCTTCAACAACTCCGATAACGGTCGGATCAGTTCGTCGTCGTGCACTATGTGTCGACCCCGGTCAGGTCCCCAAACGGCTTGCTCCCCAGCCGAGTTGAGCCTACGTCGCCCCGAACGCAAGATCGAACATCAACGACCGACGTGGCGGGACTGACGGCTCTGACGGGACCCTGGTCCGGGGTCAGCCCATCTGCGCCTCGAACGCGTCGTACGCCGTCTTGTCGAACAGCACGAACCGCACCACCTCGATCGACACGTCGGCGGTCTCCCGCACGGTCCGCACGGCGATCCGTGCCCCGTCATCGATGGGCCACCCGTAGACGCCCGTGGAGATCGCCGGGAACGCGACGGTACGGGCGCCGAGCTCATCGGCGACCCGCAACGACTCCCGGTAACAGGAGGCCAGCAGCTCCGAGCGGTCGTCGGTGGCCGACCAGACAGGGCCGACGGTGTGGATGACCCACCGCGCGTCCAGCTTGCCCGCCGTGGTGGCGACGGCCTGGCCCGTCGGCAGTCCCTTGCCGTACCGCGAGGCGCGCAGGGCCCGGCACGCGGCGAGGATCTCCGGACCGCCGCGCCGGTGGATGGCGCCGTCCACGCCTCCGCCGCCCAGCAGTGAGGAGTTCGCGGCGTTGACGATCGCGTCCACGCTCTGCTGCGTGATGTCGCCCTGGACGAGTTCGATGGCGGTCGTGGCGGTCACGTCTGGCGCAGCCTCCTCCATACGGCCTTGGCGGCGTTGTGCCCCGACATGCCGTGCACGCCGGGCCCCGGCGGAGTGGCCGAGGAGCAGATGAACACGGCCGGGTGCGGGGTGCTGTACGGGAACAGGGACAGCTTGGGGCGCAGCAGCAGTTGCAGGCCTGAGGCGGCGCCGCAGGCGATGTCGCCGCCCACGTAGTTGGCGTTGCGCGCGGCGAGTTCGGGCGGGCCCGCCGTGGCTCGGGCCAGGACGCGGTCCCGGAAGCCGGGCGCGAACCGCTCCAGCTGACGCTCGATCGCGTCCGTGAGGTCCCCGGTCCAGCCGTTCGGAACATGGCCGTATGCCCAGAACACGTGCTTGCCGTCCGGCGCCCGGGACGGGTCGACGACACTGGGCTGCACGGTGATCAAAAACGGCGCGTCGGGCGCCCGGCCCTCCCGCGATGCCGCGTGCAGGGCGGCACCGATCTCCGCTCTGCTCGCGCCGATCTGTACGGTCCCTGCGGTGCGCGGCTCCTTCGCCGTCCACGGCACCGGTCCGTCGAGGGCGTAGTCGACCTTGAAGACGCCCGCCCCGTACCGGTAGCCCTCGTAGTACCGCCCGAAGCCCGCGATCCGGCTCAGCGCGGTGGGCGAGGTGTCGAAAACGTACGCGCGCGCGGGCGGCAGGTCGTCGAGGTGCTTGACCTCGTGGTCGGTGTGGACGGCGCCGCCGAGGTCCTTGAGGTACGCGGTCAGCGCGTCGGAGATCGACTGGGATCCGCCGCGCGCGACGGGCCAGCCGGCGGCGTGCGCGGCCAGCGCGAAGACGAGGCCGACGGCACCGCTGGCGAAGCCGTTGAGCGGGGACATGACGTGCGCGACCAGTCCGGCGAACAGAGCCTGCGCCCGCTCGTCGCGGAACCTGCGCATCAGCCAGGTCGAGGGCGGCAGTCCGACGAGGCCGAAGCGGGCGAGGGTTACCGGGTCGCGGGGCAGCGCGGTGAGCGGCAAGGACATGAAGTCCCGTACCAGGGTGTCCCATTTGTGAGTGAAGGGCTCGACGAGCCTGCGGTACGCGCCCGCGTCGTGGGGACCGAACGAGGCCGCCGTCGCCCCCACGGACCGCGAAAGCACCGCCGCCGTGCCGTCCGGAAAGGGATGCGCCATGGGCAGTTCGGGCTGCAGCCACTCCAAGCCGTACCGCCCCAGGGGCATCGCCTGGAACGCGGGCGAGTTGATGCCCAGAGGATGCGCGGCCGAGCACGGGTCGTGCCGGAAGCCGGGCAGCGTCAGCTCCTCGGTGCGGGCGCCTCCGCCGACCGTGTCGCGCGCCTCGAAGACGGCCACGGAGAAGCCGCGGCGGGCCAGCTCCACGGCAGCCGTCAGTCCGTTCGGCCCCGCACCCACCACGACGGCATCGAGCATCGACGGCACCTTCGGACTCCTTCGTCAGCCGATGGCCTTTGGGATCAGGATATGCCGGGCGTCCGACAGCCCCGGGGCGCGGGTAATCATCGCCGGATGACGTGCCGGTTCCGGTTCCACCGGCCCGAGGACGACTCCCGGTACCGGTTCGAGGTCGGGGAGGACCCCGGGCGCTGCGGCAGATGCCCCTTCAGAGGACGGTGTCCCTTCCGCTCGCCACCGGCGATGCGCCCATCGAGTTCGAGGTGATCGATCTCCGCCCCGCTCCGCTCGGGTCAGACTCCGCCCGAGAGCAGTCCCAGCACCCGGCGAGCCGTGGCCGCGTCCCGCGCCGCCGTGAACGGGAGAGCGTTGCCTCCGGTTATCCGGAACGGCTCCCCCGCGAGCGTCAGATGCGCGCCGCCCGCTTCCTCCACGAGCAGGATCCCCGCCGCGTGGTCCCAGGCGGCCTCCCAGGAGAACGCCGTGGCGTCCAACTCCCCCCGGGCGACGGCGAGATACTCCAGCCCGGCGGAACCGCAAGCGCGCGGGCCGACGCCCTCCGTCCAGAGGCCGAGGAGCGCGCGCTTCTCGCTGTCCGTCGTGTAGTCGGGGTGGGACGTGGCCACTTCGAGATCGCGACCGGGGGTGGGTGAGCCGGAGCGCAGAGGTTCGCCGTCGAGGAGGGCGCCCCGGCCCCGTACGGCGACGGCGAGTTGGTCGCGGGCCGGTGCGTACGTCCATGACGCCAGGACGGCTCCGCCCTGCGCGAGCGCGACCAGTGTGCAGAAGCCGGAATCGCCGTGGACGAACTGGCGGGTGCCGTCGACCGGATCGACGATCCAGACCGGCGCCTCGCCCTTGATCGCCTCGTACGTCACCGGGTTGGCGTGGACCGCCTCCTCGCCCACCACGACCGAACCGGGCAGCAGCTTGACGAGCGCCTCGGTGAGGTACTCCTCGGCCTTGCGGTCGGCGTCCGTGACCAGGTCGTGCGGGCCGGTCTTCTCGTCGATCTCGTGCGCGGCGAGCTGCCGGAAGCGCGGCATGATCTCGGTGGCGGCCGCCGTGCGGACAGCCTCTTCGACGTCCGCGGTGCGGTGGGCGAGAAACTCGTCGATGGTTTCCATGTCTTCGATCATGACTCCATGAGAGCACGCTCCACTGACAATCCCCACCCGGCCGGTGCATCACGGGTGGAATCACCATGAACAACCGACATTAGGAGATCAGCGAGGGCGTCAGCACGAGGACGTCTGAGCCAGGACGTCTGAGCCAGGGCGTCTGAGCCAGGGCGTCAGCACGAGGACGTCAGAGCCAGGACGTCTGCGGGCTCACCCGGCAGGGCGCCGCTCCGCCCGCCCCTTGCGCAGGAAGCGCCGCAGCCGCGCCTGTGGCCAGGTGTTGATCACGTCGTCCTTGGTGAGCCAGCCGCGCTGCGCCGTCCCTACGCCGTATCGCATGTTGGCCAGGTGGAGGGTGGAGTGGGCGTCGCTGTCGACGGCGAACTTCACCCCGTGCCGCCTGGCCCGCAGGATGTCCTCGTCGCGCAGGTCGAGCCGGTCCGGATGGGCGTTGACCTCCAGGGCCGTGCCGGTGCGCGCGCAGGTCGCGAAGAGCGTGTCGAGGTCGGCGTCGATGCCCGGCCGCTTGCCGATGATCCGGGTGGTGGGGTGGCCGATGACGTTGACGTACCGGTTCTCGCAGGCCCGTACGAGCCGCTGGGTCAGCTCCTCGCGCCCCTGGTTGAAGTGCGAGTGCACCGAGGCCACGCACAGGTCGAAGCCGGCCAGGAACTCCTCCGGCCAGTCCACACCACCGTCCGGGGCGATGTTCAGCTCCACGCCGTGCAGCAGCCGCATGCCCCGACCCTTGCCCCGCCTGCCGTAGGCGCCGTCGAGCTCTCGTACGCGCTCACGCTGGGCCAGCATCCGCTCGTCGGTCATCCGCTGCATGTACAGGTTCGGCGCGTGGTCGGTGACCGCGTAGTAGGCGTACCCGCGCTCGGCGGCCGCGGCGACCATCTCCTCCAGCGGGGCGAGGCCGTCGGTGAGGTCGGTGTGCGTGTGCAGGTCGCCCCGGATGTCCGCCTCCGTGACCAGATCGGGCAGCTCGCCGCGCAGCCCGGCCTGGATCTCTCCGCGGTCCTCGCGCAGGGTCGGCGGGATCCACGGCAGGCCGAGCCGGGCGTACACGTCCTCCTCCGTCTCGGAGACGATCTTCTCGCCGCTCTCGGCGTCGAACAGTCCGTACTCGGAGAGCTTGAGCTTCTGGTGGACGGCCAGTTCCCGGGTGCGGATGTTGTGCGCCTTGGCGCCTGTGAAGTACTGGAGTGCCGCTCCCCATGAGTCCGGCGGTACGACGCGCAGGTCGACGGACAGGCCCTTGGTGGTGCGGATGGACGTCTTCTTCTCGCCGTGCGCGATGACCTCCGAGACGTACGGCAGCTCGGTGAACGCCCGCATGAGGGGCTCCGACTCCTCCGCCGCGACCAGGACGTCGATGTCGCCGATCGTCTCGCGGAAGCGGCGCAGCGACCCCGCGCAGGTGCAGCGCCGGCAGCCGGTCACCCGGGACAGCTCGCTGACGATGTCGTCGGCGAGGTCCATGGCGACGTCGAGCAGGACCCGCTCTCCGGAGGACTGGAGGAGTTCGATGCCGTGGAGGATGTTCTCCTCCGTCTTCGGCCCGAAGCCCTTCAGGTCGCGCAGCCGTTCCTGGTGGATGGCGTCGGCGAGCTCCTCGACGGAGGAGATGCCCAGTTCCTCGTACAGGACGCAGGCCTTCTTCGGGCCGAGCGTGGGGATCGCCGTCAGCCGCCGGACCCCTGCGGGGATTTCCGCCCGCAGTTCCTCGATCGCGGACACGCTGCCGTTGCGGAAGTACTCGACGAGCTTCTCGGCGATCGACTTGCCGACGTTGGGGATCTCCTGCAGGCCCTTGACGTCGAGGGTGGACACGTCGGCGTGGTAGCCGCCGATCGAGCGGGCAGCCTTCTCGTAGACGCGCGCCTTGTACGCCTCTCCGCCGGTGATCGAGATCAGGTCCGCGTATTCCTGGAACAGCGCGGCAACCTCGTCATTGGGCCGAACCATATTTCCAGAGTAGGCACGGATCCGGCGATCACCGCCGGGGCGCACGCTGTGCGAACCGGCCGCTGGGCAGCCCCGTGATGTGCGGGCCGTGAAGCGGTCCTGCGGACGAGTTCCACTGTCGTTCCGAGTGTTAGGGGATGGCTGGAGTTTCTCGGGGCAGGCGAAAAGGGATCGGAGTCCAGCCCACCGGAGGCTTGTCATCGTGCAGTCACCCGAGGAAGAAGCCGAGGAAAAGGGCCCCCTGCAAGGGGCAAGTCCGCTGATCGCGGAGCGGGCGAGGGATGTGACACGCGGGTACTTGTCCGCAGTGGCCGCACGTGTCGGGGCCGAGACGGATGCCGTACTGCTGGTCGTGTCGGAGCTGGTCACCAATGCGGTCCGGCATGCCGGCGGGGTGACCCGGTTCCACCTGGCGGCCGGTCCCGGAACGGTGACGGTTTCCGTGGAAGACGCCAGCAGCACCACCCCGCAACCACGGCGCACCGACCCACTCAAGCCGGGTGGGTTCGGCTGGCACCTGGTGCGGGAACTGGCCGCGGACGTTCAGGTCAGCACCTGGCCGGGAGGCAAGACGGTGTCCGCGGTCCTGCCGCTGTCCCACTGACTCTGATGACTCCGACCGTGTCGAGCACGGTCGGAAGTGAGGGGTGGAGCGTTCCTCCACTTCATGCCACCTCATGCCACCCCATGCTGGCCGGCGATGAGGAGCGCGGTCGCCGGCGGAGAGATCAGCGGTACGTACCCTCCCGCGCCCTTTCCTCCGAGGCCTGCCAGGGCGACGTCCCAAGGATGTTGTCCGGGCCGATGTCGAGGGTGTCCCGGGCGCGTACGGTCACGGTCTCGCGCCCCTTCTGCGGCACAACCCGGAGGTACACACCGGCCTCGGCGTGCATCCGCCAGACCAGGCCCGCCTGTGCGGTTTCGCCCGGATCGAGGGTCAGCGGCTTTGGGGCGGGGGCGTCCCCGGCCATGGGCACCTGGTCCGTCCCCTCGACGGTCCGCACCTCCGGGAACGGTTCGCCCGCCTCGTCGAGAACGGTGATGGACGGGTAGCCGTTCAGCTTGTACGGCCGCTCCCCGCAGTTGGTCAGCGTGAGGGTCGTGGCGCGCAGTCCCATGGCTGCGTTGACCAGTTCGGTGTCGATGCGCACACCGGACGACGGGCAGCCGCCCACCGGCTGCACGGGCACGGGCGCGGAGGGCTCGGATACGGAGGGCTCGGGCACCGGGGCGGCCGACACGGCAGGCGGTCGGGCGGACGCGGAGGGGGGCGACGTCTGCTCCGGGTCGAACTCCCGGTCCAGCTCGGCCCCGAGCCCGCAGCCACTGGCCGCCAGCGACAGCACGGCGGCGGTGAGGACACTTCGGGCCATTCCACGGCGTATCGCGATCACGCGCCGATCATCGCACGGAGCCTCGCCGGAAGGGCTCACTCCGTCCTCTCACGTGCTGTGACCAGCCCCGACTCGTAGGCGAACACAACCAGTTGGGCGCGGTCGCGGGCGCCGAGCTTGGTCATCGCGCGGCTGATGTGGGTCTTGGCCGTGAAGGGGCTGATGACCATGTGGGCGGCGATCTCCTCGTTGGTGAGACCACGGGCGGCGAGCGCGGTGACCTCGCGTTCGCGGCGGGTGAGGCACTCCAGGCCGGGGGCGCTGGCGCGGTCCGGCGGCCGGGCCACGAACTCGCCGATCAGCGTGCGCGTGACGGACGGCGACAGCAGTGCCTCGCCGCGCGCGACGACCTCGATGGCCTGGAGGAGGTCGGCCGGCTCGGTGTCCTTCAGGAGGAACCCGCTGGCACCGGCCCGCAGCGCCTCGAAGACGTACTCGTCCATGCCGTAGTTGGTCAGCATCACCACCCGCACGCCCGACAGCTCGGGGTCGGCGGCGATGCGGCGGGTCGCCTCGATGCCCGTCATCACCGGCATCTGGACGTCGACGAGCGCGATGTCCGGGACGTGCGCGCGCACCAGCGCCAGTCCCTGCTCCCCGTCGGCGGCCTCGCCGACCACCTCGATGCAGTCCTCGGCCTCCAGGAGGGCCCGGAACCCGGCCCGCATCAGGGCCTGGTCGTCGATCAGCGCGACCCTGATCACGCGGACCCCAGGGGCAGTTGGGCACGCACCGAGAAGCCGCCCTCCGCACGTGGGGCGGCGTGCAGCGTGCCACCGAGCGCCGTGACCCGTTCGCGCATGCCGGTGAGCCCGATGCCCTCGGAAGGCGGCCGGGAGGGGTCGGCGGCGCCGTCGTCGTCGACGCGTATCGCCAACCTGCCCTCGCCGTATTCCAGTTGGACCGCGACCTTGGCGGGTCCCGCGTGGCGAGCGGCGTTCGTGAGGGCCTCCTGGACGATGCGGTACGCGGCGCGGTCCACGGTCGCCGCCAACGGCCGCTCGGGGCCGGTCACGGTCAGGTCGACGGCGAGGCCCGCCGCGCGGGCGCGCTCCACGAGCAGGGCGGGGGTGCCGGTCGGCTCGTCGGTGCGCAACACCTCAAGGGTGGCGCGCAGTTCGCGCATGGCCTCGCCGCCGGCCTCCTGGATGGCGAGCAGGGCCGGGGGTATCTCCTCGCCGCGCTTGCGGGCGAGATGGACGGCGACGCCCGCCTGGAGCTTGACGATCGAGATGCTGTGCGTGAGCGAGTCGTGCAACTCGCGCGCGATGCGCAGGCGTTCCTCGCCCGCCCGGCGCAGGGCCGCCTCCTCGCGGGTGCGTTCGGCCTCCAGTGCTCGCTGTTCGGTCTGGCGCAGATACGCCTGCCAGTTGCGGCCGGCCAGGCCGGTGACGACCGCGCACAGGAACCAGCCCGCGAGCAGGGCGACCCGCTCGACCGTGTCCTGGGACGTGGGATCCGTCGCGAGATACCCGCCGAGGAACACGGCACTCGCGCCCGCGCCCACGGCTCGATGCCCCGTCTGGGCCGCCGTGTGGACTGCGGCCACCACCGGGAGGGCGGACCACGGACCCGGGTGGGTGTGCAACACATAGCCGGTCAGGGCGGCCGTCGTGACGGCGAGCACGGCGAGGGGCGCCCGCCGGTACGCGGCCAGCGCGAGCGAACCGATCACCATCAGCGCGTAGTCGACCGGCGCCGTGTCCTCGTCGAAGACAGCCGCGGACACGACGATCGCGCCGATCAGGACGGCGAGTGCCGCGTCGGCGAGGTACCTCCGTGAGGCCTGGTCCCCGTTCATGTCCGCACAGTAGACCGCCGCGCCGACAGGGGCGTCAGCCCTGTGGACGGCCCCCCGACTACTCCCGGCGCAGTAGTCCGCCGTCCGGCCGACCCGGTCGGCGCAGCCTGAACTGCCTTCGCCCGTACGACGCCCGGAGGCGCCCGCGAGAACCACGCTTCTCGCCATGACTTCACCCTTCAGGTACACCGAGCCCATCCCGCCCAAGGCCGCCACCGGCCGCACCGCAGCCGTCTACGAGCAGCTCGCCGTGGACTTCGGCATCGAGGACGCCGCGCCCTTCGTCGCCCTCTCCTCGGCCCCCGAACTCATCGCCCCCGCCTGGGCGTTGATGCGTGAGTCCCTGATCGCGGGCAAAGGCAGCCGCACCGGCAAGGAGCTGGCCGCCGTGGGAGTGTCGCGCGCCAACAAGTGCCCCTTCTGCGTGGACGCGCACACCATGTTGCTGCACGCCACCGGCGACCATGCCCTCGCCGAACGCCTGGCGCACGGGAAGCCCCCGGAGAACGAACAGCACGCACGCGTGCTCGCCTGGGGCGAGGCGACCCGCACGCCCGGCAACCCGGACGTCTCGACGCTCCCGTTCCCGGCCGAGCACACCGCCGGGTACGTGGGGACCGCCCTCTCCTTCCACTTCATCAACCGGATCGTCTCGTCCCTGGTGACCGAGAACCTGCTGCCGGGCAACGCCCAGCGCTTCAGGGTGGTACGCAGCCTGGGAGGCCGTTCGCTGGGCAGGACCGTGCGCCGGAGCATCGCCCCGGGTGCGAGTCTCACACTCCTCGACGAGAACGAAACGGACCCCGGCCCGTCCTGGGCCGCCGGCACGACGGTGGGACCGGCGTACGCGGCGCTGCGGACGGCGGCCACGGCGGGCGCCGGCCTGTTGACCGAGGCCGACCAGGCGCTCGTACAGGATGCCGTCGCGGCGTGGGACGGCACGCACCAGCCGCTGGTGTGGGACGCCGTGCCGAACCGCGAGGACCGGCCCGGGGCGCGGCTGGCGATGTTGGCCGCGCTGGCTCCGTACCGCATCACGGACGAGGACGTGGCGGCCTGGAAGAAGCCGCCGTACACGGACCACTGCCTGGTCCATCTGATCGCGTACGGCGCGTTCACCGCCGTCGACCGCATCGAGCGGGCACTGCCCCTGCACGCGGCCGGAAGGGCGCCCTCCGCCTAGGTGTGCGCCCTGGTCGCGACCAGCGGAGGTGATCTCGACGATCAGCAGCGTCTGGTCGGGCAGCAGGGCGCCTGCGCCCTTGGCGGCGTCACGCGGCACGACGGCCAGGTCCGGTACGAACATCGACAGCGGACAGCGGTCACCACTCGCTCACGGAGCGAGTTCGCACTACCGCCCCACTGGGACTCGTGTGACACTGGCGTCCCGTCCGCAGTGCGGACGCCCCCGCATCGTCCCCCACCGAGAAGTGCGCCGTGCGATCTCTTCCTCTCGCTCTCACCGCGCGTCTGCTGCCGGTCGTCGTACTCGCCTCGGCCGGCTGGGCGTTGTCGTCCGGACCGTTCGCCGCGAGTCCGGCCGCGGAGAACAAGTCCGCCTCCGGTCCCGGCAAGAGCTCTCCGTCCGCGCCGTCGACCTCGGCGGCGACCAAGACGTACGCGGGCTCGCCCGTGCCGTGCGAGAGCGTCGCGAAGAAGACGGTGACCTCGCTCGTGCCGGGTGCCAAGACGGCCGGCAAGGAGATCCCGTCGACCGACGAGTCGCTGCGCCGCACCTGCTCCTGGAGCGCGCTGAAGGGCTTCGAGTACCACTGGCTCGACGTCTCGTACGAGATCAAGAAGTCCGACGAGGCGGCCGCGACCGCCTACAAGCAGCGGATGACGGAGAAGAGCGGCGGAGGGGTGGTCCCCGGTCTCGGCGACACCGCCTACTCCGTCGTGAACGTCACCACCCAGGACAAGCAGCAGACGCGCGAGGGCGTGGTGATCGCTCGCGCGTCCAACGCGCTGGTGATCGTCACGTACAACGGCAGCGACTTCGAGACGAAGAAGGCGCCCAGTACGGACGAGATCAACAAGGGCGCCATCAAGGCCGCCAAGGAGGCGGTGGCCGCGCTGGAGACAGCTCAGAAGAGCTGAGAGCCTGTTTTCTGAACCCCCGCCTGCGCAGCGCCGCCGGGCACACACCCTCGCCGCACGGCGCCGCAGGACAGGTGGACTCCGCCACATGACCTGCAACGCCGCACGCCGAGGGCACGCACCGACCGCCGCCGCCCGCACACCGCGCGGGCGGCGGCGGTTCAGAAACCGGCTCTGCCCTCCGGCGCGGCCACCGCCCGCCCCCGGCTCAGACGTTCGCCGGTTCCCTCCCCCGCGTGGCCATCAGGACGAGGTAGAGCACCATCGACGTGCCGAGTCCCACGGCCCAGCCGTAGTCGGCCAGGTCCGCCAGGGCCGGGATGGGCCGCCCGTCGATCAGCGGCTTGAAGGTCGCGCCGCCGATCGCCAGGACACCGCCGGTCACGAAGGCGACGACGGCCCGCCAGTTCCAGC
The DNA here is from genome assembly GCF_052245575.1 of Streptomyces sp. 2A115. Lineage (NCBI taxonomy): Bacteria > Bacillati > Actinomycetota > Actinomycetes > Kitasatosporales > Streptomycetaceae > Streptomyces > Streptomyces sp. 2A115. Next base: position 207,202 of record NZ_JBQQCG010000008.1, read on the forward strand.
CGTTGGTGTACCAGTAGCGGCCGCCCGCCCGGTAGAGGTCGGCCAGGTCGAGGGACGTACGGCGCAGAATCCAGTAGTCGGCGATGAGGATGCCCGCGACCGTGCCGAGCAGGCCGCCGACCAGACCGAGCCAGGTGAAGATGTAACCCTCCGGGTCGGAGTACAGCTTCCACGGGAAGATCAGCACGCCGAGCACGCAGGTGACGAGCGCCCCGGTGCGGAAAGTGATCTTCCTGGGCGCGATGTTGGAGAAGTCGAAGGCCGGGGAGACCAGGTTGGCCGCGACGTTCACGGACAGGGTCGCCACCAGCACGGTGACCAGCGCGAAGATGATGCCGAAGACGTTGTCGACCTTGGCCGCCAGCTGTACCGGGTCCCAGATCGCCTCGCCGTACACCGCCTGCGAGCCGGAGGTGACCATCACGGAGAGGAACGCGAACAGCGTCATGGTGGTGGGCAGGCCGAGCGCCTGACCCCAGGTCTGGGCCTTCTGGCTCTTGCCGTAACGGGTGAAGTCCGGGATGTTCAGCGACAACGTGGACCAGAAACCGATCATGCCCATGAGCGCGGGCGCGAACAGCTTCCAGAACTCCGGGCCCCAGCCGAGCTTCGAGGGCTGGTCGAGCAGCGGACCGAAGCCGCCCGCCTTGCTGCTCATCCACCACAGCAGGGCGCCGGCGCCGACGAGGACGAAGGGCGCCGCCCAGTTCTCGAAGCGGCGGATCGTCTCCATTCCCCGGTAGATGATGGCGACTTGCAGCGCCCAGAAGATCGCGAAGGACAGCCACAGCGTCCACGCGTAGCCGCCGACCTTCGAGGCGTCCGCCCAGCTGTCGCCGAAGAGCTTCCCGGCGAGGTAGTAGATCGCCTCGCCGCCGATCCAGGTCTGGATGCCGAACCAGCCGCAGGCCACCAACGCCCGTACGACAGCGGGCAGGTTGGCGCCCCGGATGCCGAAGGAGGCGCGGGCGAAGACCGGGAAGGGGATGCCGTACTTGGGCCCGGCGTGCCCGGTGAGCAGCATCGGGACCAGGACGATCACATTCGCCAGGGCGATGGTGAGTACTGCCTGCTTCCAGTCCATGCCCACGGCTATCAGCCCGGAGGCCAGGGTCCAGGAAGCGGTGTTGTGAGCCATGCCGACCCACAGGGCGGAGAAGTTGTACGTGGTCCAGGTGCGCTTCTCCACCGGGACCGGCAGCAGGTCCTCGTTGGCGTAGGGGCCGGTCGGCTGGGGGGCGCCGGGCGCGATCTCCACCCGCCCGTCGGAGAGGGTGACCTGGGTTGGAGGCGGGCTGTCGGCGGTGGGGACGGTTTCGGTCATGAGCAGGCCAATCGATCAGGCGGGACGGGAAAGGCCGTGCGGGGCCCCGGGCCCCTCCCCCGAACGGCGGGGAGGGGTGACAAGGGTGGGGGGTTGGGGG